>NC_009445.1:6995000-7295000 GCF_000026145.1 Bradyrhizobium sp. ORS 278
GGAGGTGCAGACCACGCCGCGCAATCTGCCCGCGGCCATCGCGTCCTCGACCTTGCGGCGCTGCGCGACGTCGAGCGAGCCGTGATGCAGGGCGATGGCGAGGTTATCGTCGTTGATGCGCCAGAAATCCTGGAACAGCATCTCGGCCTGGCTGCGGGTGTTGACGAACACCAGCGTGGTCTTGTTGGCCTTGATCAGCTCGTACATTTCACCGAGCGCATGGCGCGCGGTGTGGCCGGCCCAGGGCAGCCGCTCGCGGGTGTCGAGCATCTCGACGACCGGCTGCGCCGCGCCGCCGGCCAACACGATGTCGGCCGCGGCCACGGCGCCCTGCGGCTGCGGCATCAGGAAGCGCGCCAGCTGCTCGGGCTCGGCCACCGTCGCCGACAGGCCGATCATGCGCATGTCCGGCGCCAGCCGCCACAGCCGCGCCAGCGCGAGCGACAGCAGATCGCCGCGCTTGGACGTGACCAGCGCATGCAGTTCGTCGAGCACGACCCGCTTGAGCGAGGAGAACAGGAACGGCGCGTCGGCGGACGACAACAGCAGCGCCAATTGCTCGGGCGTCGTCAGCAGGATGTCCGGTGGATAGCGCCGCTGCCGCTGCTTGCGCGAGGCCGGCGTGTCGCCGGTGCGGGTCTCGACCTTGATCGGCAGCCCCATCTCGGAGATCGGCGCATCGAGATTGCGCGCGATGTCGACCGCAAGCGCCTTCAAAGGCGAGATGTAGAGCGTGTGCAGCCCGGCGGGGCGGGCGAGCGATCGGGCTGTCGTCTTCTCGCCGAGTTCGAGCAACGTCGGCAGGAACCCGGCCAGCGTCTTGCCGGCGCCGGTCGGCGCAATCAACAGCGCGGAGCGCTGTGCGCGGGCCTTCTCCAGCAACGCCAGCTGATGCGCGCGCGGCCGCCAGCCGCGCGCCGCGAACCATCGGGTGAAATGGTCGGGCAGCGCGGGGCTGTCGTCAGGCGGGACTGGTCGGCTGCGGGGCGGCACCGGGGGAAGGTAGGCAGTCCGGCGCGGTTCGTCGAGGGCGGGACGGCAGCCTGGTCCTCCGCCGTCGTCCCGGCGAAAGCCGGGACCCATACCGCGCAGTCCATCGGTAAGGCGCAACTGCCAGTCATCGTTTCGCGGAAGCCGGTGGTTATGGGTCCCGGCTCAAGGCCGGGACGACAGCAGAGGAAGCCGCGCCCTACTCCGTCATCGGCTTCTCGGAAATGCTCCAGTCCTTGCCGTCGAAGATCGAGATGTAGAGCGTCTTCATCGGCGTGTAGTCGTCAGGCGTGTAGGCGAAATTGACGCCGTCGAGGAAGAAGGGCGAGTGGAAACCGGCCAACGTGGTGGCGTGCTTGAGCACGTTCTCGCGGGTCAGCGTGTCGCCGCATCGGCGCAGGATCTCGCCCATCGACACCGCCTGGCCGTAGCCGGCATAGGCAATGGTGTTGTCGGGATCGATCGAGGGCAGATACTTCGCGCGCAAGGCCTCGAAGCCTTTCACATCCGGATCGTCCTTCCATTGCGGAACGCCGGCATCCTTGGAATAGCGGATGGCGACGATGTCCTTGGCGTTCTCGAGGCCCGCGGCCGACAGGATCGAGCGGCCGGTCGAGCCCGCCGACAACAGCTGCAGCGGCTTCCAGCCGAGCTCGGCCACTTTCCGGATCGACTGCGACGTCGCCTTGCCGGTGGTGATGTTGTAGAATACGTCGGCGCCCGACTTCGACAGATTGATCAGCTGTGAGTCGACCGTCGGCTCGGTGAGATCATAGGTCTGCTCCATGATCACCTGGGCCTTGCCGCCGGCATCGGCCAGCACCTTCTTGAACGGCCCCAGGAAGTCGCGGCCAAAATCGTCGTTCTGGTAGAGGATGCCGATTTTGGCTTCCGGCTTCACGCTCAGCACGTGCTTGGCGAGGATGCGCGCCTCGGTCGGATACAGCGGCAGGCCGGCCATGGTCCATTTGTAGGTCTTGGGATCGTTCCACTTCGAGGCGCCGGTGTTGAGCAGCAGTTGCGGTACGCCTTTGGAGTTGAGGTATTTGTGCACGGCGGTCTGCGGCGCGGTGCCCAGCGAGCCATACAGCGCCAGCACCTCCTCCTGCTCGACCAGGCGCCGCGTCGCCTCGACGCATTTCGGCGCGCTGTAGGCGTCGTCCATGGTGAAGAACTTGACCTTGCGGCCGTTGATGCCGCCCTGCTCGTTGAGCATCTGGAAATACGCCTCGCCGACTCGGCCGAGCACGCCATACAGCGAGCCGGGGCCGGAATGCGGCACGGTCTGGCCAAGCTTGATCTCGGTGTCGCTGGCGCCGGCGTCGTATTTCTTCTCGGCCGCCCAGACGTAAGGCGAGGCGATCGTCGAGGCACCGATGGTCGCGAGCGCGGTGGCGCAGAAATCGCGCCGCGTCAGAGTCTTTTTCATTTGTTGTCTCTCCCTAGACTGATGGCATTTTTTGGCATCGGGAGACGCGCGGCAAGAGCGAAGTTGCCGCATGGAGCGCCGCGTGCAGCGCATTCAATAGCGTGTAGACTCAAGTCCGGCTGGCGACCACCGCAAGTCCCCGCACCGGCAGCTGCTCCTCGGTGCGTGGCGAAGCCGGTTCGAGTTGCTTGAGCTGCAACCCGGCCGACGTCACAACATCGCGGATATATTCCGCACCATGGGCATAGCGTAGCCCCTTGCCCATGATCACGCCATCGCCGTCATACGTCTCGACCGTGAAGGCCACGAGCCCACCCGGCATCAGGACGCGGCGAGACTCCGCGAGCACCGGCATGAGATCACCGACATAGACCATCGCGTCGGCGGCGAGCACGAGGTCCGCCGAGCCGTCCGGCTGCCGCTGCAGGCCGGCCGTCATGTCGTCGACCTCGAGCGCGGCATAGAGACCGGTGGCGCGCGCCTCCGCGATCATGCCGGCGGAAAGATCGATGCCGATGAAGCTGTCGACGTTCTTGGCGAAGGCCGCGGCGCCGAGGCCCGTGCCGCAGCCGAGATCGATGGCGCGCTTGAAATAGGCCGGCTTCCTCTCCACGGCGCGCACCGCGAGCACAGCCTTGAACAGGATGTTCGGCGCCCGGTAGTTGAGCCGCTCGATCAGCTCGGCCTCGAAGCGCGGCGCGTATTGGTCGAACAGCGACTGCACATAGGCCTTGGGCATATCGGTGAGCGGCACGGCGCCGAGTTGCATCAGCCGTACGCCGGCGCCATGGCGGTCATCCGGATCGGCGGCCCGCGCGTTTTGGAACGCGGCGATGGCCTTGTCGGTCTCACCCAGCGCGATCCTGATTTGGCCCAGCTCGAACCACGCTGAGGCGAAGCTCGGCGCGACCTCGATGGCCTGCTCCATCACCTCGGCGGCCGCGGCCAGATCGCCCTTCAATTGCAGATCGCGGGCGAATTCGTAGCGGCGGTCGGCGATCAGATCGCCGGAGGAGAGGAAGACGCGGTGGGGCATCGGGGAACCATAAGTCGTCATGGCCGGGCTTGACCCGGCCATCCATCATCGAACGAGTCATTCCAAATGATGGATGCGCGGGTCAAGCCCGCGCATGACGAGCGCAGGATGGGACCGGCTGAATTTTCCGACGCGAGACCTATATGACTCCCATGCGCCCGCAAGACATCCTGCTGCCCGTCCCCTCCGGCCTCTGCTGCAAGGCCGGCGGCTTCCATATCGATCCCGTCCGCCCGGTCGAGCGGGCGCTGATCACGCATGGCCATTCCGACCACGCCCGCGCCGGGCACGGCGCCGTGCTGGCGACGCAGGAAACGCTGGACATCATGCGGCTGCGCTATGGCGAGAACTTTGCCGGCAGCACGCAGGCGATCGGCTATGGCGAGGAGATCAAGCTCGGCGACGTCAAGGTCAGCTTTCACCCCGCCGGCCACGTGCTCGGCTCGGCCCAGATCAAGGTGTCCTCGGGCGGCACCTGCATCGTCGCGTCCGGCGACTACAAGGACGCGCGCGATCCGACCTGCGCGCCGTTCGAGCTGGTGCAATGCGACGTGTTCATCACCGAGGCGACATTCGGCCTGCCGGTGTTCCGTCACGGCGACACGGCACTCGAGGTCAACAAGCTGCTGGCCTCGGTGGCGCTGTTTCCCGAGCGCGCGCATCTCGTCGGCGCCTACTCGCTCGGCAAGGCGCAGCGCGTGATCGCGCTGATCCGCGAGGCCGGCTACGACGCGCCGATCTACCTGCATGGCGCGATGGAGAAGATCACGCGCTACTATCAGCACAAGGGCATCCCGCTCGGCGAGCTCAGGCCGGTGAAGGGCGTCAAGAAGGCCGAGCTCGCCGGCACCATTACCTTGGCCCCGCCGAGCGCGACCTCCGACCTGTGGACGCGGCGCTTCCCCGATCCTGTCACCGCCTTCGCCTCGGGCTGGATGCGGGTGCGCGCCCGCGCCCGCCAGCGCGGCGTCGAGCTGCCGCTGGTGATCTCGGATCATGCCGACTGGGACGGGCTGACCGCGACCATCGCCGCCACCGGCGCCGGCGAGGTCTGGGTGACGCACGGACAGGAGGACGCGCTGGTGCATTGGTGTCAGACCAAGGGGCTCACGGCGCGGCCTCTCGATCTCGTCGGCTACGGCGACGAGGAGGAGAGCGAGGTGGTGGCGTCGGAGGGGGCCGAGGCATGAACCGCTTCGCCGAGCTGCTCGACCGCCTCGCCTATGAGCCCGGCCGCAACAACAAGCTGCGCCTGCTGACCTCGTATTTCCGCGAGGTCGAGGACCCCGACCGCGGCTACGCACTGGGCGCGCTGACCGGCGCGCTGTCGTTCAAGCACGCCAAGCCGGCGCTGATCCGCGACCTCATCGCCGCCCGCGCGGATCCGGTGCTGTTCGCCTTGTCGTATGATTATGTCGGCGACCTCTCCGAGACCGTCGCGCTGATGTGGCCGAAGGGCGGGTCTCAGCAGCAGCACGTTTCCGGGCACCCCCCTCCCCAACCCTTCCCCACAAGGGGGGAGGGAGCCGAGTTGCGTGCTGCGCTCTCAGCTCCCCCGGCATCGACGAGGGACTCATCGGACGATCTCGTCGTTACAAACACCGCTCTCACCATTCCCTCCCCCCTTATGGGAAAGGGTCAGGGAGGGGGGTGTCCCACGGGTGGTCTCTCGACTCAGCTCCCGCCCGGCCACAACCACCCGCCGCCACCGACGCTCACCGAGGTCGTCACCACGCTCCGCACCCTCGGCAAGACCGAGATGCCGAAGCAGCTGGCGCGCTGGCTGGACGAGCTCGACGAGACCGGACGCTGGGCGCTGCTGAAGCTGGTCACCGGGAGCTTACGCATCGGCATCTCCGCGCGCCTCGCAAAGACCGCGGCCGCCGCGCTCGGCCACAAGGATCCTCATGACGTCGAGCTGATCTGGCCGGGCCTGTCGCCGCCCTATCTCGATTTGTTTGCCTGGCTCGAAGGCCGCGGCGACAAGCCGGTCAATCGCGACCCCGCGCCGTTCCGGCCCGTCATGCTGGCGCACGCCGTCGAGGACGGCGACTTCGCCAACATGGCGGCCGCCGACTACATCGCCGAATGGAAATGGGACGGCATCCGCGTGCAGGCGGTCAGCGGCCGCGAGGCCGATGGCCGCATTGTGACGCGGCTGTATTCGCGCAGCGGCGAGGACATCACCGCGAGCTTCCCTGATCTCTTGCCGTCGCTGCATTTGCCCGGCGCGCTCGACGGCGAACTGCTGGTGGTGCGCGACAGGCGCGTGCAGAGTTTCAACGTATTGCAGCAGCGGCTGAACCGCAAGGCGGTGTCGCCGAAGCTGATGAAGGAGTACCCGATCCATCTGCGCGCCTACGACCTGCTCGGCGACGAGGACCATGATCTGCGCGAGCTGCCGTTCGAGCAGCGGCGCAAGAGGCTGGAAGGCTTCATCAAGCGTCTCGACGAGCCGCGTGTCGATTTGTCGCCGACCATCGCCTTTGCGAGCTGGGACGAGCTGAAGGCCGCGCGCGCCGATCCGGCCTCGGCCGGCGCCGGCGACGACGCGGAGGCAGTCGAAGGCGTCATGCTGAAGCGGCGCGATGCGCTGTATCTGCCCGGCCGGCCGAAGGGCCAATGGTGGAAGTGGAAGCACGATCCTCATATCATCGACGCCGTGCTGATGTATGCGCAGCGCGGCCACGGCAAGCGCTCGTCCTATTACTCCGACTACACATTCGGCGTCTGGACATCGGGCGAGGGAGGCGATCAGCTGGTGCCGGTCGGCAAGGCCTATTTCGGCTTCACCGACGAGGAGCTCTTGCAGATCGACCGCTTCGTCCGCCGCAACACCACGGAGAAGTTCGGCCCCGTCCGTCACGTCGTGCACGAGCCCGAGCAAGGCCTGGTGCTGGAGGTCGCCTTCGAGGGCCTGCAGAAATCGCCGCGGCACAAATCCGGTGTCGCCATGCGCTTCCCGCGCATCAACCGCCTGCGCTGGGACAAGCCACCACGCGACGCCGACCGGCTGGAGACGCTGGAGCGGATGCTGAAGAGCGAGACGGGGTGAGGGTTTGATTGGGATGCTGAACACCCAAATTGGCGAGACCCCGCATGGGCCACAAAGTCGCTCGTCATGCCCGGGCTTGACCCGGGCATCCATCGCCTCGGCAGCAAAGCATCGGCAACGCCGGAACATTAAATGCCCGTAACCGGCTTGCGGCCGGAAGGCCAGTTCCCCACCTGCCCTGCCGTGCTCTATAATCCCTGTACGAATCCGCCGGTGAACCGGCCTTCGAGATCCGGCCTTGGAGACGATGACATGTCGAACGACATCCGGGACTATCCGGCCCGCGCCCGCAGCTCGGATGGCCTGTATCGCTTTCTTGGCGGCTCGCCGGTTGCGGTGGCGTTCCGGCTGATCCTGCTGTCCATCCTGGTCGGCGTGGTGCTGTCGGCGATCGGCTTCGATCCGCTGAACATCCTGCACAGCATCCAGCTGCTGTTCATCCGTCTCTACGAGCTCGGCTTCGACGCCTTCAACTGGCTGTGGCGCTACTTCCTGCTGGGCGCCGTGATCGTGATCCCGGTCTGGTTCCTGTCGCGGCTGTTCGCCCCGCGCGGGCGATAGATCGATTCCAGCCGCCGTATCGGCCGGCCTGATGCGTGCAGCTGGCCCGCGCTGCTGAAGACGGATAAGCATGGGCCGTGCCGGACTTTCGGCACGGCCAGCGAGACGTCCGTTGCATTCACCCGCCCCCCACCGATCGACCGTGACCAGCGCGCAGGTGTTTCACATCGCCGGCCCCGCGATGATCGCCAACCTGACGACGCCGCTGATCGGCATCGTGTCGACCACCGCGATCGGCCGGCTCGGCGAGGCCGCGATGCTCGGCGGCGTCGCGATGGCCTCGGTGATCTTCGACTGCCTGTTCTGGCTGTTCGCCTTCCTCCGCGCCAGCACGCTCGCCTTCACCGCGCAATCGCTCGGCGCCGGCGAGAGCGACGAGATCCGGATGGTGCTGATCCGCGGCCTGGCATTGGCCGCGCTGATCGGCGTCGCCTTGATCGCGCTGCAGCTGCCGATCGCCGCAATCATCTTCGAGCTGATGGGCGGCAGCGACGCCGTTCTCGGCGCCGCGCGGACCTATTTCAAGGTGCGGATCTGGTCGGCGCCGTTCGCCCTCGCCAACTACGTGCTGCTCGGCTGGCTGGTCGGGCTGGCCCGGGCCAGGCTGGCGCTTGCGGTCCAGGTCGCGATCAACCTCATCAACATGGCGGCGACCATCCTCCTGGTGCAGGTGCTGGAGAGGGGCATTGCCGGCGCGGCGATCGCCGCGCTGGTAGCGGAGACGGTCGGCGTCGCCATCGGTCTGCTGCTGGCGCGCCGGCTGGTGACGACGACGCACGGCCTGTCACTGCCGCTGCTGTTCGATCGCGCTAAGCTGATGCACATGATGGCCATCAATCGCGACATCATGATCCGCACCGCGGCGATGATCGTGGCCTTCCTGTTCTTCACCGCGCAGGGCGCGCGCGCCGGCGACACGACGCTCGCCGCCAACGCGGTGCTGAACAATTTCCTGCTGGTCGCCGCGTTCTTCCTCGACGGGCTCGCCAACGCCGCCGAGCAGCTCTGCGGCTATGCGTTCGGCGCCCGCAACCGCGACGCCTTCGCCGGCGCCACCCGGCTGGTGCTGGGCTGGGGCTTCGGCTTCGCGCTGGTGGTGGCCGTCATCTTCGTGCTGTTCGGACCTGAGCTGATCGACGTCATGACGGCGAGCCCTGCCGTGCGCAGCGCCGGGCGCGACTACCTGCCATACGTGGTGGCCTCGCCGCTGGTGTCGGTCTTCGCCTTCGCGTTCGACGGCGTCTATATCGGCGCCACCTGGGCCCGCGACATGCGCAACCTGATGATCGCGGCACTGATCGTGTTCCTCGGTGTATGGCTCGCGCTGCGCGGCTTCGGCAACACCGGATTGTGGGTCGCTTTGCTCAGCTTTTACGCGGCCCGCGGCGGCTTCCAGGCCGCCCGCTATCCGGCGCTGCTGAGGATGTCGTTCGCCAAGTAGAACAGAGTTGATGGCGGCGGCACACATCGCAACGCAACTCAAAGCTGGCTTAAGGATGAGCGCGGTGCTCGTGAATGCGCCCTCTCCCCTTGCGGGAGAGGGCAAGTCGGACAGCGCGGCAGGCTCGGTTGGGTGAGGGGTATGTCTCCGCGAGCGCCACGTGCGGATAGAACCCCTCACCCAACCGAGCAGGCGGACCGGCCGGAGATGCCCTCTCCCACAAGGGGAGAGGGCGCTGTATCTCACAGCGTGCTGGCGATGCTTGTCCTCAGCATAACGACAAAGCGCCAACTAGACCGGCCAGTCCTCCGCCGTGATCGTCGCCGCATCGGCGCCGACGATCTCGGACAGCGACTCGCGCCCCGTGCGCAGCAGGGTCGAGGTCAAATCCGCCTTGATGCTCTCGACTAGGCCGAGGCCCTTGTAGACCAGCGAGGAGTACAGCTGGATCAAGCTGGCGCCGGCGCGAATTTTCGTCAGCGCGGCGCCGCCGGTGTCGATGCCGCCGACGCCGATCAGCGGGAAGGCGCCCTCGACGCGCACGAAGGTCTCCGCGACCATGCGCGTCGACAGCCGGAACAGCGGCCGGCCCGAGAGCCCGCCCTGCTCCTTGGCGCGCATCTGCTCGCGCAGCGAGTTCGGACGGGCCAGCGTGGTGTTCGACACGATCATGCCGTCGACGCCGCGCGAGCGCGCGACATGGACGACGTCGTCGAGCTCGGCGAGGCTGAGATCGGGCGCGATCTTGAGCAGCACCGGAGTGTCGCCGGCCTTGCGGCGGACGCGGTCGCGCGCCTCCAGCACCTTGGTCAGCAAGTCATCGAGCTGCGACGCCTGCTGCAGATTGCGCAGGCCGGGCGTGTTCGGCGAGGAGATGTTGACGGTGAAATAGCTCGCCACCGGCGCGAAGGTCTCGATCAGCCGGACGTAGTCGGCGACGCGGTCGGCGGAATCCTTGTTGGCCCCGACATTGACGCCGACGATGCCGCCCTGGTTGGCGCGACCGGCGAGCCGGCGCAGCACGATCTCGGCGCCGTCATTGTTGAAGCCCATGCGGTTGATGACCGCCTCGTCGCGCTCCAGCCGGAACAGCCGCGGCCGCGGATTGCCGCTCTGCGGACGCGGCGTGACCGAGCCGATCTCGACGAAGCCGAAGCCGAGCCGCAGCAGGGCGTCCGGCACCTCGGCGTTCTTGTCGAAGCCGGCGGCCATGCCGACCGGGTTCGGGAAGTTCAGCCCGAAAGCGCGCACCGCGAGCTTGGCGTCGTCCGCCCGCGGCTTGACGGCGGGCAGCAGCTTCAGGCCCTGGATGGCGAGACGGTGCGCATCCTCGGCATCGAGCCAGCGGAGCAGCGGCAGCGAGAGCTGGTCGAAGGCGCGGATCACGGCACGAGGTCCGGAATGTCGTGACCGCCGTCGGCCCGGCTGTGCATCTGGTGAACGGCGGTGACCGCGCCGAGATCGAGCTCGCCATAGAGATGGGGGAACAGCTCGTCGTTGCGCGACCGCTCCCAGCGCAGGCCGTTGCCCAGCGCGTCAGCGTCGACCTCGACCAAAAACAGCGCGCTCTGGCCAAAGAAGTGCTTGCGCGCCGTTTCAGGCACCTGCGAGGCAGTGGAGAAGTGAATGAAGCCGTCGCGCAGATCGTCCGCGCTGCCGCGATAGACGCCCTGCCGCTCCGCCTCGCGCCAGGCCGAAGCTGAGCAGATTTTGTAGATTTTGGGCACCGTCGCGGTCCTGGTTCGAGCTTGAGTCTGCTGACATTTTGGGGATGCCAAAGACCGTATCGGCAGGATCAGGCGAACTCAAGCCTCGTGTGCCCTGACGCGCCCCACACGGACGTGCAGCAGTTGCATCCGGGCCACCACGGTTGTCCCTCGATGCATCGGGTTCCTCAGCAAGGATTAACCAAAACAGGGTTCCCTGGTTCCCGCGATTCGCTCGCGCCGCCGGGCGCTGACGCGCCGCCCGATTGCATGCATCACGCCTGAGATTTGGAGATTGCCATGGACCGCCGCCACGTCTTGAAGGCCCTCGCGGGCCTCGCCCTCTGTCCTGTCTGTGCCACGCCGGGCTTCGCCGCCGAAGGCGCGCCGCATTGGAGCTATGAGGGCGCGACCGGGCCGGCCAAGTGGGGCGACCTCGACGCCGCCAACAAGGTGTGCAGCGTCGGCAACCAGCAATCGCCGATCGACATCGAGAACGCCATGAAGACCCGGCTGCCGGACTTCAAGCTGTCCTGGGCCAAGACCGCCGACACCATCGTCAACAACGGCCACACCATCCAGCTCAACTTCGCCGACGGCAGCGGCACGCTCAAGCTCGGCGAGACCAACTACAAGCTGCTGCAGGTGCACTTCCACCGGCCGAGCGAGCACCAGATCGGCGGCAAGAATTTTCCGATGGAGGCGCATTTCGTGCACCGCGCCGCCTCCGGTAGCCTCGCCGTGCTCGGCGTGCTCATGACCACCGGCCGGCCCAATGCCACGTTCTCGCAGATCGTGGCGACGATGCCGGACAAGGAAGGCCCGGCGGTGAAGGCCGATCCGCGCATCAATCCCAACATGATGCTGCCCGGCCGCCGCTCCTATTATCGCTATGCCGGCTCGCTGACGACGCCGCCCTGCTCCGAGGTCGTCGAG
This sequence comes from Bradyrhizobium sp. ORS 278, assembly GCF_000026145.1. Classification (NCBI taxonomy): domain Bacteria; kingdom Pseudomonadati; phylum Pseudomonadota; class Alphaproteobacteria; order Hyphomicrobiales; family Nitrobacteraceae; genus Bradyrhizobium; species Bradyrhizobium sp. ORS 278. The sequence goes on from NC_009445.1 coordinate 7,006,155, forward strand.
TGGCTGCTGCTGAGCGACCCGATCCAGGTGGCGGAAGCCGACGTCGCAAAATTCGCCAAGCTCTACCCGATGAACGCACGCCCCGTGCAGAAGCTCGATCGCCGCTTCGTACTGCAGGGGATGTAGTCGACCGCCCGCATGGGGCAAACGCGCCGCCAAACACTCCGCCGTCGTCCCGGCCTCCGAGCCGGGACAAATACCGCGGGATGCTGATTGGTTTGCGAGGTGGCGGAGATCCTCCGCCAAACTCGATCCGGTGGTCATGGGTCCCGGCTCGGAGGCCGGGACGACACCGTTTGTGTAATGACCAGCGTGGGCCTCACGCCGAACGCGCCAGCGCGCCGTCGATCATGCTGACCGCATTGCCGATGCCATACACCGCGACGAAGGAGCCGAAGCGCGGGCCCTTCTCCTGGCCGAGCAGCACCTGGTAGAGCATGTTGAACCAATCCAGCGACACGCCGGGCCGGCCATCCTTGCCCTTCTTGACGTGGTCGAGGAACGGCTCGCGCCGGCCGATCTCGTAGACCACGTTCTGGATGTCCTCGGCCGCTGCCTCTGCCGGCAGGTTGGACAATGCGTCGCGCAGATCCTGCAGCGCCACGCGTTCGCCCTCGGTCGGCTCGCGGAACGTCTTGGTCGGCGCGACGAAGTCGCGATAGTAGTTGATGGCGTAGCCGACCATCGCATCGAGCTTCGGATGCGTCTGCGGCGTCACGCCCGGCCGGTAGCGGCCGATGAAGCCCCACAGCGTCTCGGCATTCTCCGCGTTCGACGACGACACCAAGGTCAGCAGCAACTGGAACGTCACCGGCATGTCAGCCTTCGGCGGCTTGCCGGAATGGATGTGCCAGACGGGATTGCCGAGCTGCTGCTTGGCATCCTGCCGCGGAAAACCTTCCAGGAACTGCTGATAGTCGTCGACGTTGCGCGGGATGACGTCGAAATACAGCCGCTTCGCCGCCTTGGGCTCGCGATACATGAACAGCGACAGCGATTCCGGCGAGGCGTAGCGCAGCCATTCGTCGATGGTCAGGCCGTTGCCCTTCGACTTCGAGATCTTCTGGCCCTTCTCGTCGAGGAACAGTTCGTAGTTGAAGCCCTCCGGCGGCGTGCCGCCGAGCGCCGCGCAGATCTTGCCCGACAGCTTCACCGAATCGATCAGGTCCTTGCCGGCCATTTCATAGTCGACGCCGAGCGCGAACCAGCGCATCGCCCAGTCCGGCTTCCATTGCAGCTTGCAATGGCCGCCGGTGACCGGAACGGTCATGCGCTCCTTGGTCTCGGGATCGTCATAGGAGATCGTGCCGGCCTTGGCGTCGTGCTCGACGATCGGCACGTACAGCACGAGGCCGGTGCGCGGGCAGATGGGCAGGAACGGCGAGTAGCTGGCCGCACGCTCCTCGCGGAGCGACGGCAGCATGATCGCCATCACCTTCTCCAGCCGCTCCAGCATGCGCAGCAGCGCCGCGTCGAACTTGCCGGAGGTGTAGTACTCGGTCGAGGAGGCGAACTCGTAGTCGAAGCCGAACGTGTCGAGGAACGCGCGCAGCCGGGCATTGTTGTGCGCGGCAAACGACGGATATTCGTTGGAGAACGGATCCGGGACGCGCGACAGCGGCTTGCCCAGATGGCTCGCCAGCATCTCCTTGTTCGGCACGTTGTCCGGCACCTTGCGCAGGCCGTCCATGTCGTCGGAGAAGGCGATGAGGCGCGTCTTGATCTTGTCCTCGGTGAGCACGCGGAAGGCGTGGCGCACCATGGTGGTGCGCGCGACCTCGCCGAAGGTGCCGATATGCGGCAGGCCGGACGGTCCGTAGCCGGTCTCGAACAGCACCTCGTCCTTCGGCGCCTTCTTCAGCCGGTTGACGATCGCCTTCGCCTGCTCGAACGGCCAGGCGTTTGAATTCTCGGCGAGCGCGCGCAGGTCGCTCGGGCTGGTCGGTGCGAGATCGATCGTGGACATCTGACAGTACCGGTTCAAAGCAGCAGAATTGACACAAGGCGTCATCGCGAGCGAAGCGAAGCGATCCAGAGTCTCACGCGCGGCTCTGGATTGCTTCGTCGCTCCGCTCCTCGCAATGACGGTGGATGCGGAGCGATGGTGGGTTCGGCGCGATGCGCCATATCCACCGGGCAGGTGAAACTCTAGAACGGGCTGATCGAGAAATAGCGCAGCCACAGGTCCGTGTAGCGGCCTTTTTCCCAGACCCGGAACAGCGCCCAGTTCAGGGCCTGGCGCAAGAGGTCATTGCCCTTGCGCACCCCGATCCCGACGCCCTCGCCGAAATAGCGGCTTTCGACGAAAGGTCCACCGGAAAACGCGCAGCAATCGGCGGAATCGGTGCCGTTCACCCAGAACGCCAGCGAGATGCCGTCGCCGAAGATCAGGTCGACCTCGCCCCGGCGCAGCGCCAGGCGCAGCGCGTCGTCGTTCGGATAGGGCTTGATCTCGGCGTCGGTGAACATCGCCTTGAGGTAGGCCTCATGCGCCGTGCCGGCGACCGCGCCGATCTTCTTGCCCTCGAGCAGCTCCGGGCGGATCTCGGCCATGACGCCGTCCCGGCGCGACACGAAGCGGGCCGGCGCCCGGTAATAGGGGTCGGAGAAATCGAGCCGCGCCCGCATCTGCGGCGTCACCGCCATCGAGGCGATGATGGCGTCGCCGCGGTTCGAGGTCACCGCGTCGATCAGGGTCTCGAAGCGGCGCATCTGCACGGTACAGGTGACCTTGATCTCGTCGCAGATCGCCCTGGCAAGGTCGACGTTGAAGCCAGCCGGATTTCCGTCCGGGCCGGTGAAGTTGAACGGCGGATAGTCGGTCTCGGTCAGGAAGCGGATCACCGTCAGGCGCGACAGGTCGGGCCGCTCAGGGCGTCGGCGCGGATCCCAGAAGCCGGGCACGGCCTGCGGTGCGGCCTCGACGGCCGGACGAACCGGTGCCTGGGCACGCGCTGCCGGGCCGGCAAGACACAGCAGCGCGGCCGCAAGCGTGGCCGGGCGGATCAATCGTAGGCATGGTGACAGGGCGGTCGGCATCAGCGGTCCCGAGGGTCAGCGCGCCTTATAGACCATCCCGGCGCAAATTCGAGGCTGGAATGGGCACAGCGGCCCACTGCCTCGGGCTTCAGCGTTAATGCGCTTAGAGGTATTTCTTCAGGTCCGCCGCGGCTTCCTCGGGCGTCCGCTTCAAATTGAACGGCGCGACGAAGCGGCCGTTGCGGTCCATCAGATAGACCAGCGCGGTGTGGTCCATGGTGTAATCGCCGTCCTTGAGCGGAACCTTCTTGGCGTAGACCCGGTACTCGGTGAGCACCTTGGCCAGCACCTCGGGATCGCCGGTCAGGCCCTTGAGACGCGGATCGAAGCTGGAGAGATAGTCCTTCATCGTCGCCGGATTGTCGCGCTCGGGATCGACCGAGATGAAATAGGCATTGACGCCGTCGCCGTCCTTGCCCATCGCGCGCAGCACCTCGGAGATCTCGAACAGCGAGGTCGGGCAGACGTCCGGGCAATGGGTGAAGCCGAAGAAGATCAGGGTCGGCCGGCCCTCGAGGCTCTTCTCGGTGACGACGGCGCCGGTCTGGTCGGTGAGCTGGAACGGGCCGCCGATCGCGGCCGGCGCGGCGATGTTGCGGCCGCCGCCCATGACCAGGAACATCAGCGAGAGGCCGACCACGAGGCTGGCCGCGAAGGCTCCGACGATCACCAGCGGACGGGTGGCATTGGACGGCATGCCGTATTCCTTCTCTCTCTCAGAAGCAGGCGCTGAAACCGGCGGCGATCATCTCGAAGAACACCGCGGTCCCATACGTCGCCCACAGCATTGCGGCGCCGGCGACGAGCACGACACCGATGGTCCCCGCCACCATCGCCAGCACAGAAGCGACGGAACGGTCGGGAGCCGATGGTATCTCTTGCGGCGCTGAAAGCGGCTGCATGATGGCGTGCTCATCCGGCGGAGTGAATGGCCGGAAATGGCACAAGCCACGGCCCGCCTTCCGAGCTCTGAGATAGGCCGCGCCGGCGGGCGAGGCAAGCGCCGAGGCGCCTGTCGAGGTCACAGGGTGGGGAGCGCACTCAAACGGGGGCCTGGAGCGGCCGCCAGGTCAATGCGAGGCGGAGGCCTTGGCGGCGGCCGGGGAGATCTCCGGAGCGTTCGGGGCCACCTGCGGCGCCGACGGCGAGGAAGCCTGGGCGTCCATGTAGCAGGGCTTGTACATCGCCTGCAGCTCCCTGCCCTTCAGGAAGATCATCCGCGGGGTCAGGCCGCCACGCTGCGAGATCCAGCGCCGGATCGGCGACGGATACATCGAGTACAGCATCTGCGTCGCCTCGGGATTGGTGACGGCCCGGCCGTTGGCGCCAAAGTCCCAGGCGGCATGGAAGCCGAGATTGGCATGCGAGGTGACGCAGATCTTGTCGTGCGGAATGGCGCCGAGCACGATGGTGCAGGCGGAGGCGCACAGGCCGTCGATGATCACATACTCGCCGGAGGAGCGCAGGCCCTGGTATTTGTCGACATAGGTGCCGATCCGGCCGCCGCGATCGTCGGCGATGCGGACCACGGCATGGCTCGCACCGACGCCGGACAGCAAGAGAACAACCGCGAGCAACCCCGTCCAGAATTTCATGTCGAGCCCCAGTTCAACCCGGCGAAGCCGATCTGACCGACTTTGAGACAAGTCCCTTGCGCCGCGTCGTGTGTGATGCGCGTCGTGTGGTGCTTGGAACTGCGAAGGACCTTGCAATCACGAGCCCTCCCCAGAACCGGAACGCGAAAGCCAAATCCAAATCGCCCACGCAGCGTGTTGCGAGATCGTGTTTTTGTCCAGGACGGCGCAGCAGCACGAGCCAAATTCAGGGGAAGTGTTGCAGGGCCGCTGCACCGCCGGTTGCCACCGGGAAAATATCGCCTCACTCTGGTTCCGAGAATGGCAGTCGCGCCACGAGCGCGGCGACAGGCCGGCATGATTCGCCCACGAGCGCGGCTTTCGGATCACGGCGGCGCAGCAAAGCCCGTGGAATCACGGGACCCGTCGGCAACAGGGGGCGGCCGGTCCTGCCGGCACCGGGCTCGGCGCCGCCGATGCGCGCGCGACGCACCGGGTCGATCGGCAGCGAGCCCGCACCGCCGTCGCGGGCCGATGGTCTTACACGCCGTCGGACGGCGAACTAATCGTTGGGAAGACGCACCGTCGCGCCGAAGGTGACGAGCGGCGCATCGGCCGCGACGAGTTGGATCTGCCGCGACGGCACTTCCTGATAGCTGCCGTCTTCAGTCTTTCTTAACTCATATTGCCAGACCGTTAACGGCTCGCCGCGGGACAGCGCGTTGCGGATCCGGCTCGCGCCACGTCCGGGCAGCTTGAGCAGATCGTCACGCATCATGCCGATCATCATCGGGCTGTCGCCGCGATGCAGCTCGAAGAACACCATGCGATTGGGCTTGGCCTGCGGCTTGAACACCGTATCCGCCGTGAACAGGACCAGACAGATCGCCACCGCGATCAACTTCCAGGTATCGGACAACATGCGACGCAAATCCCCCGCATCGTCTCTGCGCGCAGCGGCGTAGGCCTTGCGCGCGGAGACGGCAACTTACAGTTTGGTCATGCCAAATGAGATGACCTCGGACGTAATCGATTCGACGCGCGAGCGGCGCAATCATCGCCTCCATTGGCACAAGCCCGAGGAGACCGCGCGCGTGAAGGAGGTCGACGGCTGGCTGCACACCGGCGATCAGGCCCGCATCGACCACGGGCGCATCACCATCACCGGCCGGATCAAGGACATCCTGGTCACCTCGACCGGCGAGAAGATTGCACCCGCCGATCTCGAAACGGCGATCCTGACCGACCCTTTGTTCGAGCAGGCCATCGTGATCGGCGAGAACCGGCCGTTCCTCGCCGCGATCGTCGTGCTCAATCCCAAGGGCTGGGCCGAGCAGCAGGCGCGCCTCGCCGCCCACGGCCAGCGCGGCAGCGAGGCCGAAGCCGCCTCCCTGCTCCGCCACATCGCCCGCGCCGTGAAGGCCTATCCGTCCTACGCCACGCCGAAGGCGGTGCATTGGACCCTGGAGCCGTGGACCATCCAGGCCGGCCTGATCACGCCCACCCTGAAGAACAAGCGCCCGGCGATCGAACGGACCTTCGCGAAGGAGATCGAAGCGATCTACGCGAAGCGCCCGGCGGCCTCACCACACGCGACGCCGTAGGGTGGGCAAAGAGGCGCACGTGGCAACGCCGCGGGCGCATCGTGCCCCCCGTTTTCCCGGTCGCAACGGTGGGCACGCGCCGCCTTGCGGCGTCGCTTTGCCCACCCTACGGCAACGCACCTCCAAAGATCGACGACTTCCGTGAAAAATAAATATCTTTCATTTTTTCGGAAATCATGATTATCTCCAACTCATCCCGGCCCGCGAGAGGGGCGCTTCGCGATCGTCACGAGACGTGGGGCCGGAGATGCGGTGGCCGTGAGCGTGCTGCAGCGGGCGTGATGCCCGACGACGAACAGTGCCTTGCGGACGTGAAGACGCGTGGTCCTGGCGCCCCGAAGCTGGCGCCAAGTCCTCGGGTGATGATCCCGAGGGCGACGGTGGCTAAACAGCCGGACACCGGGGAGAGCGCGCCATAAGCGTGAAAACCATCGCGCGGGGAATGCCGGGTGTCCTCGGCTGAACCTGTGGTGACTGCCGCCTGCTTTTTTTGCTGCAGGCGGGCCATGGGTGCGGCCAGCGCCCGGCATTCTCCGCGCCCTCTCCTCGTTCGAGGGCGGAACGACCGGCAAGCCTCGGACGCATCGGCGCCGCGAGAGGGCGATGACACGTGTCCCGACGATCACTCCTCCTGGATCGCCCCTCCCCTGCCGTTTCTGTCCTCGCGGACGTTCGGGAGCGCTTCCCCCACATTCCGCTGTCGTCCCTGCGAACGCAGGGACCCATACCGCGGAATCTCGCGGGTGAACCGGCACTCCCAGTCATCGTCCCAAAGGGGCCGGTGGTTATGGGTCCCTGCGTTCGCAGGGACGACAGCGGGGCTAGACGAGGGACCGGGCCCTCACCATCGTCCTGTCGAGCGCCCGCATGGGCGGCTGCCCGTGCCGCGATTGCCCTTTTCCGCATGCGATCGTCCCAACCGCCAGGCAGCCCTTGGACCGCCGTCGGACCCGATTGTTATCGATATCGTAAGCGATGTATCCTCTCCCGGCCCGCCGAAGCCCTGCGCGATCGAGATCCATTCGGCGTGGGCGGCGCGCACGCGACGAGAAGACCGAATGAGATGAAGCCCACACGCCCGACCACCCGACCGATCCCGAAGCGGGCCGCAACCATGGCGGAGGTGGCGGCGCGGGCGGGCGTGTCGGCGATGACGGTGTCGCGCGCGCTCAAAAGCGATGGCGCCGTCTCCGAGGAGACGCGGCGCAGGATCCTCGCCGCTGTCGACGAGCTCGGCTACGTGCTCGACCTCTCCGCCGGCGCGCTGTCGTCGAAACGCACCGGCTTTGTCGCCGTGCTGGTGCCCTCGATCAACAATTCCAACTTCTCCGACACCGCCCGCGGCATCACCGAGGTCATCGAGGGCCAGGGCCTGCAGATGCTGCTCGGCTACACCGACTACGACATGGAGAAGGAGGAGCAACTGGTCCAGGCGATGCTGACGCGCCGCCCCGACGGCATCATCGTCACCGACGGGCGGCACACGCCGAAGGCGCGGCGCATGCTGCAATCCGCCGGAATTCCCGTCGTCGAAACCTGGGATTTGCCAGCGGATCCAATCGATCATGTGGTCGGCTTCTCCAATGCCGAGGCGTCGCGCGCACTCGTCCACCGGCTCTATCAGAAGGGCTATCGCAACATCGGCTTCATCGGCGGCGCCAGCCGGCGCGACACCCGCGGCGCCGACCGCAGGCTCGGCTACACCCGCGCGGTCGAGGAGCTCGGGCTCCCGGTCGGCCGCACCATCTCGTTCGGCAACCCGCCGATCTCGATGGAGCAAGGCGGCCAGGCCATCGTGCATCTGGTGCAGCAATGGCCCGATGTCGACGCCGCCGTCTGCGTCTCCGACCTCTCCGCCTTCGGCGCGATCATGGAGTGCCATCGCCGCGGCTGGACGGTGCCCGGCCGGATCGCGATCGCCGGCTTCGGCGATTTCGAGGTGTCGCGCTGCGCCTGGCCGCGCATCACCACCGTCACTGTGGATTGCCGCAACATCGGCCGCGAGGCCGGCCGCGTGCTTCTGAATGCGCTCGACGACGTCCAGCACGACCGCACGCCGGCGCCCTCGACCCTGATCGTGCCGTTCGAGGTCATCGAGCGCGAAAGCACCTGATCCGCATGGCTTGACAGGGTCTTGGGGACCGCTACGATGTTATCGATAACAAAAATCGATCAGGGCTGGGCGGCGGTCGGGGTGTCCTCGCCGTCAGCGCAAGCCGGCCCGGGAGGATGAGCGATGGCGTCGGCAGCGCTGCGCTTCGAGGGAATCGTCAAGTCGTTCGGCGGCACGCGCGCGCTCAAGGGCGTGAGCTTCGACGTCGGCCGCGGCGAGATCGTCGCGCTGCTCGGCGAGAACGGCGCCGGCAAATCCACCCTCATCAAGGTGCTCGGCGGCATCCACCGCCCGGACGCCGGCGCGGTGACGATCGCCGGCCAGCCCTATCAGCACGCCCCCGGCGGCCGCAGCGGCGACCATCAACCGGTGGCCTTCATCCATCAGGATCTCGGCCTGATCGAATGGATGAGCGTCGCCGAGAATGTCGGCCTCGCCCAGGGCTTTCCGCGCAAATCGCTGTTCGGCCTGATCGACTGGCGCGCCGCGGAAGCGCGCGCGACGAAGGCGCTGGCGCTGGTCGGCTGCGACATCGATCCGAGCACGCGGGTGTCGAGCCTGTCGCGCACCGAGAAATCGCTGGTCGCGATCGCCCGCGCCCTGGTCGTCAATTGCGATTTCCTGGTGCTCGACGAGCCCACCGCCAGCCTGCCCGCCGACGAGGTCGAGCGGCTGTTCACCGCACTCAGGCGGCTGCGCGCGCAGGGCGTCGGCATGATCTATGTCTCGCACCGGCTCGACGAGATCTTCCGCATCGCCGACCGCGTCGTGGTCTTACGCGACGGCGAGCTGGTCGGCGAAACCGCGATTGCCGCGACGTCGCCGGAGGAGCTGGTGCGGCTGATCGTCGGCCGGCCCCTGGTCGACATGTTCGAGAAGGCCGCCGCGCACACCGGCAAGACCCGCGTCACGGTGCGCAACCTGATCACGCCCAAGGCCGGCCCGGTGAATTTCGAGGTGCGCGAGGGCGAGCTGCTCGGCCTCGTCGGCCTGCGCGGCGCCGGCCAGGAGGACGTCGGACGCGCGTTGTTCGGCGCAGTGGCGCATCGCGGCGAGATCCACATCGATGGCGCTGCGCCCGATCTGTCGAGCCCGGTCACGGCGATGTCCAGCGGCATCGGCCTGGTCGCGCGCGACCGCACCGAGGAGTCGATCGCCGCCTCGCTGTCGATCCGCGAGAACGCCTTCCTCAATCCCGGGGCGTCAGGGCGCGGCCTGTTCGACGTGCTGACGCCAGGGCGTGAAGCGGAGGAGGCCGTGAAGCTCGGCGCCCAGGTTGGCCTGCGGCCGAACGATCCGCATCTCGCCATCGAGGGCCTGTCCGGCGGCAACCAGCAGAAGGTCGTGGTCGGACGCTGGCTCGCAACCGGGCGCCGGCTGCTGGTCGCCGAAGATCCGACCGCCGGCGTCGATGTCGGCGCCAAGGCGGAGATCTACCGGCTGATCGCGCGCGCCATCACCGCGGGCCTCGCCGTGGTCGTGGTCTCCACCGATTTCGAGGAGGTCGCGCATATCTGCCACCGCGCGCTGGTGTTCAACCGTGGCCGGATCATCGCCGAGATCGCAGGCGACGCGCTGACGACGGAAGCGCTGATCACTGCCGCCTCGGCCTCCGAGGCCGCGTAAACAAAGTCGGAGCGGGCCGCTCAGAGCTCGCCGGGAGGAACGGGATGGGAATGAACTCGATCGAGTCGAATGCGCTGGAGCCGACGCGCGCCGATCTCGCCGGCGCCTCGCTGCCGCAGAAGTTCTCGCGCATGCTGCCGGTCTACGGCCTGCCGATCATCACGGTGGGGCTGATCGTGCTGTTCTCGCTCCTGCTGCCGAACACCTTCCCGACGCTGCTGAACCTGCGCTCGATCATTTCCGACAAGTCGATCATCGCGATGCTGTCCCTGGCGGCGATGATCCCGATGGCCGCCGGCAAGATCGATCTCACCGTCGGCTACGGCATCGTGCTCTGGCACATCCTTGTCATCAGCCTGCAGACGTCACTCGGCCTGCCCTGGCCCGCCGCCGTGCTCATCGTGATCGCGCTCGGCGCCATCACCGGACTGCTCAACGGCCTCCTCGTCGAGGTCGCCCGCATCGACAGCTTCATCGCCACGCTCGGCACCGGCACCGTGCTCTATGCGCTGGCGCTGTGGCACACCGGCGGCCGCCAGGTCGTCGCGATGCTGCCGGAAGGCTTTCTCGCACTCAACGGCCAGATGATTTTCGGCCTGCCGATCACCGGCTTCTATGTGCTCGCGCTGGCGCTGGCGATGTGGCTGGTGTTCGAATATCTGCCGCTCGGCCGCTACATCTACGCGATCGGCGCCAATCCGAAGACGGCCGCGCTGAACGGCATTCCGGTGCAGCGCTTCACCGTCGGCGCCTTCATGACCTCGGGCGCGCTGACCGCCGTCACTGGCGTGCTGCTGGCCTCGAAGCTGCGCATCGGCCAGGCCAGCGTCGGCCTCGAATATCTGCTGCCGGCATTGGTCGGCGCCTTCCTCGGCTCCACCACGATCAAGCCTGGCCGCGTCAATGTCTGGGGCACCATCATCGGCGTCGCCGTGCTCGCGGTCGGCATCGCCGGTATCCAGCAGTTCGGCGGTTCGTTCTGGGTCGAGCCGCTGTTCAACGGCGTTACTCTGCTCGCGGCGATCGGCATGGCCGGCTACGCCCAGCGCAAGCGCGGCGCAGTCGCCAAGCTGCCGATGGGAGCGCCTGAGCCGAAAGGATGAACGAATTTCGAGAGGACTACGTGGCCGGCGCGGCGCCGGTCGCGACAACAAGTCCGGCTTTCGACCGGACCCGCATCACACCAGGGAGACTATCCATGTTGCACACATTGCTACGAACCGGCGCCATCGCCGCCGGTCTCGCCTTCGGCCTGTCAGCCGTCCACGCCGATCCGCTCGGCGACGCCAAGGCCTATATCGAGAAATACGCCTCGAAGGTCGACAAATGGGACGGCCCGACCACCGGTCCGAAGATCGCCAAGGGCAAGACCATCGTCGTGCTCGCCTCCGACATGAAGAATGGCGGCGTCCTCGGCGTCACCAAGGGCATCGAGGAGGCCGCCAAGGCCGCCGGCTGGACCGTGCGCACGCTCGACGGCGCCGGCTCGGTGTCCGGCCGCACCGCGGCGTTCGGCCAGGCGATGACCCTGAAGCCGGATGGGCTCGTGATCTGCGGCTTCGACGCGGTCGAGCAGAAGCCGGGCATGGAGGCCGCCAAGGCTGCGAAGATTCCGATGGTGTCGTGGCATGCGGCGCCCGTGATCGGACCGGTCGCGGACGCCGGCGTGTTCGCCAACGTGACCACCGATCCGATGGCCGTCTCCACCGCCGCCGCCAACTGGGCCTTCGTCGACGCCAACGGCAAGCCCGGCGTGATCATCTTCACCGACTCGACCTATGAGATCGCGATCGCCAAGGCCAAGAAGATGAAGGAGGTCATCGAAGGCCTCGGCGGCAAGGTGCTCGAATGGGTCGACACCCCGATCGCCGAGACCTCGACGCGCATGCCGCAGCTCACCACCTCGCTGCTGCAGAAGCACGGCGCGGCGTGGACGCATTCGCTGGCGATCAACGACCTCTACTACGACTTCATGACACCGTCGCTCGCCGCGGCCGGCATCAAGGGCACCGGGGCGCCGGTCAACGTCGCCGCCGGCGACGGCTCCGAGAGCGCTTATCAGCGCATCCGCTCCGGCTCCTACCAAGCCGTGACGGTTGCCGAGCCGCTCAACCTGCAGGGCTGGCAGCTGGTCGACGAACTGAACCGCGCCATCGCCGGAGAGAAGTGGTCCGGCTACGTCTCGCCGCTGCACGTGGTGACCAAGGCCAATGTCGAGTTCGACGGCGGCCCGACCAACACCTTCGATCCCGGCAACGGCTATCGCAACGCCTACAAGAAGATCTGGGGGCTCGAGTAACAGCTCTCCAGCAAGGTCATCGTGCAGCGCCGGTCTCGGCGCTGCAGAACGAGTCAGTACAACGAGGCTGCAAACCTGTCCTCCCCTCCGTACGCAAATGCACCAAGATTGCTTCCTCCGTCATTGCGAGCGTAGCGAAGCAATCCAGGGTGGCGGGCGGGACTCTGGATTGCTCCGCTTCGCTCGCAATGACGGAGGAAAGACCATGGCTCCCTCTCCACGAGCTCGCTGTTCGTCGCTAACGTGCAGCGCCACGCTCGAAACTCACCCCTCATGGTGAGGAGCGTCGCCCTCGCGAAGCGTCTCGAACCATGAGGCCCCAAGCCGCATGGTCTGGGCCTCGCCCTTCGAGACGCCCGCCTTGGGCAGGCTCCTCAGGGTGAGGGGTGACGGTGGTGCAGGGCGACACAGGTTGCGAGTTACACATTCCCGGCGGCCGGCACCACACCGGCCGCCGATCCCCTTTCTCCTACCGACGAGCAGATGCCGATGTACATCCGTTGCGCTTTCTTCAATGGCCGCGTGAAGCCCGGCCGCGAGGCCGAGTTCACCGCCTATGTCCGCGACAAGCTGGTGCCGCTGTGGACGCGCTTTCCCGGCGCCGAGGAGGTCCGCGTGCTGCGCCAGGAGGACAGCGACAGCGATGCGCAGCGCTATGAGATGGTGCTGGCGATCCGCTATCCCTCGCATGCGGCGATCGAGCAGGCGTTGGCCTCACCGGTGCGCGCGGAGAGCCGCGAGGTGACCGGCGGATTGATGGAGATGTTCGACGGCTCGATCTTCCACACCGTGTTCAAGGCCGACGATTTCCCGCTGCCGACCGACTGATCGCATCTAGCCGGAGAGCTCGACGCCATGAGCACCTACGACATCCGTGACCCGCGCTTCAACGCCCTGATCATCGGCCATGCCAAGCTGGAAAAGCTCTGGACCGGCTGCCGCTGGGCGGAAGGCCCCGTCTATGTACCCGCCGCAAAATCGCTGCTGTGGTCGGACATTCCCAACGACCGCATTATGCGCTTCGACGAGACCGACGGCTCCGTGTCGGTGTTCGAGACACCGTGCGGCTATCACAACGGCCATACGCGCGACGCGCTCGGGCGCGTGATCGCCTGCGAACATGGCGGCCGGCGCATCTCGCGGCTGGAGCACGACGGCAACTGGACCGGGCTAGTCGACCAGTTCGAGGGCAAGCGTTTCAACTCGCCGAATGATGCTGTGGTGAAGTCGGACGGCACGATCTGGTTCTCCGATCCGACCTACGGCATCGACAGCGCCTATGAGGGCCACGCGGCCAAAAGCGAGATCGGCGCCAGCAACGTCTATCGGTTCGATCCGGCCAGCAACGCCGTCTCGGCCGTCGTCACCGACATGGTCAAGCCGAACGGCCTCGCCTTCTCACCCGACGAACGCCTGCTCTATGTCGCCGACACCGGAGCAACGCACGTCCCCGACCTGCCAGCCGTCATCCGCGTCTATGACGTGGCGGCAACGGGCACGGAGGTCGGCAAAGGCCGGGTCTTCGCAACCTCGCCAGCCGGCTTCTTCGACGGCTTCCGCGTCGATCGCGGCGGCAACATCTGGACGTCGACTGGCGATGCGGTCGCGATCTACGCGCCCGACGGCATGCTGATCGGCCGCATCCCGGTGCCCGAGATCGTCGCCAACGTCACTTTCGGCGGCCCGAAGCGCAACCGGCTCTACATCACCGCGCAGACGTCGCTCTACGCGATCTTCGTCAACGCCCATGGAACCTAGATGGGACTAACTGACGCGACACGATCATTCGGGCGGCGTTCGCGCCGCCCAATATTCCATCAGCGCGGCCTGGTCCATCGCGCCGAGCCCGACCGCCGTGAGCAGCCGATGGATCTCGGCGCAAACGGCGGTCATCGGCATCGCGATTCCGGTCTGCCGCGCAAGATCCTGCGCGCCATTGAGATCCTTGACCATGTTGTCGATCCGCCCAGTCGGACGATAGTCGCGCGTCACGAACCGAGGCATGTATTCCTGCAGGATGGCGCTATCAGCTCGCCCGCCGCGCAGCGCCTGCGGGATCTTCGCCGCATTGACTCCGGCCGCCTGCGCCAGCGCGGTCGCCTCGGCCACCGCCATGAAGTTGAGGCCGCACAGCACCTGGTTGATCAGCTTTGTAACCTGCCCCGCACCGCTCGGCCCCATATGCGTGTAGTTCGACGCGACCTCGGCCAGCACCGCGCGGGCGTCGGCGACATCGGGAGCCTCGCCGCCGGCCATGCAGGTCAGTTGGCCGATCGCGGCCTTGGGCGCGCCGCCCGAGAGCGGACTGTCGACCCAGCGCAGGCCTGCAGCCGCGGCATCCGCCGCGAGCGCGCGCGTCGCGTCGGGATCGATCGAGGACATATCGATGATGAGCGTGCCCTTGCGCGCGCCAGCGGCGACACCGTCCGTGCCGAATACGGCTGCGCGCACGATCTTAGGCGAGTTGAGGCTGAGGATGACGGCACTGGCTTCCGCTGCCGCCTTCGCGGCCGAAGCAGCGGCGGTTGCCCCCTGCGCAACGAGCGCCGCGATTTTGGCCGCATCGAGATCGAACACGACGAGGCGGGTTCCGGTCTGCGCCAGCCGCGCCCCGATCGCTCCCCCCATGGCGCCTGCGCCGATCAATGCGACAACACGACTCATGACGGCACTCCGCAAGCAACACGGGGGATGAGACGACAGCGTGCCTCAGAGCGAGGCAGTGATGCCGCCGTCGACATAGAGCACATGGCCATTGACAAACGACGATGCGGCCGAGGCAAGGAAGATGCAGGCGCCGACGAGTTCCTCCACCTTGCCCCAGCGCCCCGCCGGCGTGCGCTTCTCGAGCCAGGCGGAGAAAGCGGGATCCGCGACCAGCGCCGCGTTGAGCGGCGTGTCGAAGTAGCCCGGCGCGATGGCGTTGACCTGCAGACCGTGCTTGGCCCAATCCGTCGCCATGCCCTTGGTGAAATTGCCGACCGCGCCCTTGGAGGCGGTGTACGGCGCGATCGACGGCCGCGCCAGCGAGGTCTGCACGGAGGCGATGTTGATGATCTTGCCGGCGTGGCGCGCGATCATATGCCGCGCGCAGGCCTGGCCGACATTGAACACAGAGGCGATGTTGGTCTGCAGCAGGCGCTGGAACGCGTCCTCGGGAAACTCCTCCAGCGGCGCGCGGTGCTGCATGCCGGCATTGTTGACCAGAATGTCGATCGGCCCGATCTCGGCCTCAAAGCGGTCGACGGCCGCGCGCGCCGCGGCGTGGTCGGTGACGTCGAAGGCGAGCACGCGCGCTCCCTTGATCGCTGCGGCCGCCGCAGCAAGCTTGGTTGCATCGCGGCCGTTGAGCACGACCTCAGCGCCAGCGTCCGCCAGCCCGCGTGCGAGCGCAAGACCGATGCCTTGCGAGGACCCGGTCACCAGGGCGCGCCGCCCCGTCAGATCGAACAAGCCGACCGCCACGATGCTTCCTCCGCCTGCTGGCTTTCATTCATGCTGGGGCGATTATGTTATCGATAACAAGGCCTGTCAACGTGAATGCCCGCGCGCCGCGGTCGTGCTGCGTCGAGCAGCGCGGGGACCGACGCGACAAAGTCTTATATGTGCGAGTAACTAATTTGGCTGGAGCGGGCGAAGGGAATCGAACCCTCGTATGCAGCTTGGGAAGCTGCCGTTCTACCATTGAACTACGCCCGCGCGGTTTCATGCTTAGCCGAGCGGAGGCGTTTCGCCAAGCGGCTTTCTGCCGGGGCGCCATCGAGCT
Organism: Bradyrhizobium sp. ORS 278; assembly: GCF_000026145.1. Taxonomy (NCBI): domain Bacteria; kingdom Pseudomonadati; phylum Pseudomonadota; class Alphaproteobacteria; order Hyphomicrobiales; family Nitrobacteraceae; genus Bradyrhizobium; species Bradyrhizobium sp. ORS 278. Next base: position 7,022,176 of record NC_009445.1, read on the forward strand.
ATCGGCACCGGAACCCGAGGGCCCCGCTGGATCGCCCGAACGTGATCGTCCGTGCAATGCGCAACCGGAACGGTTCGTTGGACCGCTGCTTTTGCCGTCGCATCCTGTGCCCGTCGGCGACTGCGGAACGGACCACCGGCCACCGACTCGGCCATGTCCAGGGAGTCCACATCATGCTCAACGACAGCTCCGCAGGCCAGACAGCCCCTGCATCGAAAACATTGGCGATCCTATCCGGCCCGTCGGCTCTCGACCTCTACACACTGGCCTGCGGCGCGTTTCTGGCGCTCGCGCCGTGGCTGTTCGCCTTTGTTCGTCCCGCGGGTCGGCTCGATGCGGAGATCGCGGGCGGAGCCGTGATTGCGCTATCCATCGCAGGCCTCACGGCGTTTGCCGATTGGGAGGAGTGGCTGAAGACGGCCGTGAGATCGTGGTTGATCGCCGCGCCATGGCTGCTCGGCTTCGTCCATACCCCGGCGATGCATGTGAGCGTCGGCGTCGGCGTCGCCGTGACGTTTCTCAGTTTGCTGGAGCTCTGGCTCGCGCATGATCCTGATTTTGCGAGCGGCTGAACCGCGGGGTGCGCGTGCTGCGCCGCACCCGATCGCGGCGGCACCAACAGAGAAGAGATGAGAGGGCGCTTGACAACCACGACCCAAATCAGGGCAAACCCGCCCCGGTCGCGCCGCGCTGTTAACAAACTGTTAACAAAGTTGATGCGGGCGAATGATTGTGGTGTGGGTTGGGGTGGCGTCATGGGGCGTGGGTATACGATCTTTGATACGGCCCTCGGCCGTTGCGGCATTGCCTGGAGTGATGCTGGCGTCACTGGCGTGCAGTTGCCGGAAGCGCGGGAAATCGAGACGCGGCGGCGGCTGTTTCGGCAGTTTCCGGAAGCACGCGAGCAACGCCCGTGTTCGAATACTGAACTCGCCATTGCGGGCGTCACGGCCATGCTGCGCGGGCAGCCGGTCGACTTCTCCGGCGTCACTCTCGATCTCAGCGGCGTCACGCCTTTCAACCAGCGCGTTTATGAGGCCATCCGCGCGATTCCGCGCGGCGAGACCCGCAGCGCGGACGAACTCGCGACCGAGCTGCATGTCCCGAAGGCGCTCACCTCGATCACCCAGGCGCTGATGAAGAATACGTTCGTGCTGATCGTGCCCTGCCACCGCGTCCGAGACGTAGGCAACGGCCTCGACAAGCCATCGCCGAACAGCGGGATCATCTCCAAGCGCCGCCTGCTGTCGCTGGAGGGCGCAGGGCCGCAAGCGGGCCTGACCTTGTTCGACGCCCTGTTGGCCGAGGACCGGCGACGGGCCTCATAGCCAGCGCGCATCGTGCAAGAATATCCGCACGGTGCCCTCGTCTTCCTCGCGCAGCCACCTAAATCTTCCGGATGACCGCGACACTTCTGTTCGATAGTCCATCGCTCGCCGTTTCAGAGTTTCGCTGTGCAGCGACCGTGGGCGAGCAGCCGTTCGCCGAGCAATATGCCGGCTATTCGCTGTCCTACGTGCGCAAGGGAAGCTTTGGTTGCCACCATCGCGGCCGCTTCTTCGAGCTGGTGACGGGCGCCCTGCTGGTCGGATATCCGGGCGACGAGTTCATGTGCACGCATGATCACGTTTGCGGCGACGAGTGTCTGTCTTTCTTCTTTGATGACGCGGTCGTCGAGGAAGTCGGCGGCGGAAAACAGGTGTGGCAGACCGGCGCCGTGCCGCCGTTGCCGCAGCTCATGGTGCTCGGCGAGTTGGCGCAGGCGGTGACCGCACGAGACCAGACTGTCGGCCTCGATGAGATCGGCTATGTCATCGCGAGCCGCTTCGTCGAGGCCGTGAGCGGCGAAGCCACGCGGCCCGAGCCGTTGAGCCTCCGCGATCGTCGGCGCGCAGTCGACAGCGCGTTGTGGATCGACGACAATTCGGAGCACGACATCGCTCTCGCGGATGCGGCGCGCGAAGCCGGCGTCAGCCCCTTCCACTTCCTGCGCCTGTTCGCAGCGACAATCGGTGTCACTCCGCATCAATATTTGATCCGAACGCGGCTGCGGCGTGCTGCGCGGCGCCTGAGCGAGTCGGACACGCCCGTCACCACGATCGCTTACGACACGGGCTTCGCCGATCTGTCCAACTTCACCCGCACCTTCACCCGCGCCGCCGGTTTGTCTCCGCTGAAATTCCGCAAGGCTTCGCGAGGCGACCGCAAGATTTTCCAAGATCGGATCGGCCGGTACCGGTGAGATGGCTCCCGCGCATCTGAACAGGGAGACCATCGATGTACGATCATATCGGCCTGAGGGTCCGCAATCTCGACGCCAGCGTCCGCTTCTACACGGCCGCGCTCGCGCCGCTCGGGCACATCCTCTGCTGCAAGGACGAGACCTCGGCAGGCCTCGGCCCGAAGGGCGAACCAGCCCTGTGGCTCTATCTCGACACCACCTCAACCAAGGGGGCTGCGCACATCGCGTTCCGCGCGAACGATCATACTGCGGTCGCCAGGTTTCACAGCGAGGGCCTCAAGGCCGGCGGCACCGACAATGGCGGCGCAGGACCGCGCGCGGACTACGGTCCGACGTACTATGCGGCGTTTCTGATCGACCCCGATGGCAACAACATCGAAGCCATGTCCCAGTGAGACTATTTGATGGCATCGATCCAGAGAGACATCCCAATCGCCGCTCCCGCCGCTGCTGTGTGGGACGCTGTCCGTGATTTCGGCGCGGTTCACGCCAGACTGGCGCCGGGATTCGTGGTCGACACCCGACTTGACGGAGACATCCGCACCGTGAGCTTCGCCAACGGCAATGCGGTGCGCGAGCGCCTCGTCGACTGCGACGACCGATGTCGTAGGCTCGTCTACGCGGCAGCAAGTGAGCGCGTGACCCACCACAACGCCTCGATGCAGATCATCGCGGATGGCGAGCAGCGCTGCCGGATGATCTGGATCACCGACGTGCTGCCGCATGAAATCGCACCCTACATCGCCCAGCAGATGGAGCTCGGCGCGCGGGCCATGCAGGACGCCTTCGCGAAGGGCGGCTGAGATGGGCGCGGTTACAACGTCTCACCGCGAAACGGAGCCTTGCTCGGCCGCGACGCCGGCCGGGTGCAACGACAGCGCGGTCGGCTGCGGGCCCCAGCGGGTCAGCATGACGCTGGTCAGCGTCAGCACGCCGAGCAGGACCATCGACACCGCGGCCAGCGTGAAGAACTGGCCTTCGGTCGCGGCATGGCTCAGCAGGTAGCTCCCGCCGGCGGCGATGAAGACGAGCCGCGCCGTCTGCGCCAGCACCGGGCCGATCACCTTGGCTGCGCCTTGCGAGGAAAAGTACATTGCGATCGCGAGACCGATGAAGGCGTACATCGGGGCCGCGATCTGCAGATAATGCCGGCCCGCGCTGCGCGCGCTCTCATCCTGGGTAAAGATGTCGACCCACAGCTGCGGAACGATCGCGATGATCGTCGAAAGCACGCCCATTGCGGAGAAAGAAACGAGACCCGCAGTCCATGCGATCCGGCGGGCGCGCGCGATGTTTCCGCCGCCGATCGCCATCCCGACCATCGGCACCGAGGCCATGCCGATCGAGAAGCCGACCGTCGTCATCATGAACTCCAGCCGGGCGCCAATGCCGTAGCCAGCGAGCACTGCGGTGCCGAACCCCGCGAGCATGTGCGTGAAGATCGCGATCGAGAGCACCGATTGCAGCGGCGAAAAGCAGGCGACCGCGCCGACCTTGAGGATGTCGGCGAACATCGCCCAGCTGATCTTCAGCCCCCGCAGCTTCGGCCGCACCCGCGCACGTCCCGAGAACAGGTACCAGCCCATCACGGAGATGCTGACGCTGAAGGCCAGCAGAGCGCCGGCAGCAACACCGCGCATCCCGAGCCCGAGGCCAAGACTCAGCGTGCCGCCGAGCACGATCTGCAGCATCGCCGAGCTCAGGATCATGAACGACGGCAGCTTCATGTTGCCGGTGCCGCGCAGAATGCCGGCCATCGAGTTCATCAGCCACGGCAGCATCGCGCCGCCGAAGAAGATCTGCAGATAGGCGACAGCATGGTCCAGCACCGCGCCGCGGCCACCGAGTGTTTCCAGCAGAGCGGGTCCGAACACGAGCATGCCGACCAGGAAGGTCGCACCGAACGACAATGCAATCAGCAGCGCGTGCGAAGCGAGTGTCGAAGCGCGCTCGGTCTCCCCCGCGCCGAGCGCCCGCGCGATCGCCGAGGCGACGCCGCCGCCCATGGCGCCGCCGGACATCGTCATGGTCAGGATCACAAGCGGGAAGACCAGGGCCATCGCGGCCAGCGCCTCGATTCCGAGGCGGCCGATATAGGAGGTCTCGGCGATGACGACGCAGGTTCCGGCCGAGTTCGCGATGAGGTTGGGCCAGGCCAGCGACAGCAGTGTCTTCAGGATCGGGCCGTCGGCCACCGCATTCCGCGCCGGCTTCACGGGCGGCACCGGCCGCCCCTCGCCGACCGGAGTGTCGGCCAGGCCGATCTCGGACATGTTCGCTCCCCGCGTACGCCGCGCTCGCGTCGCGGCTTCTTGTCGTTCGTTCCTAGCACATCGTGCCAGGGTGCCCCCGTGCGGCGAACGCAAGGGGGGTGCGCGCGTCGCGCGCAGCCGCGGCTCTACAGGCGGAAGTGCTTGGAGAGCTTCAGGCCTTGTGCCTGGTAGTTGGAGCCGATGCGGCTGCCATACATCGCATTCGGTCGCGCCAGCATCCTCTCATAGACGAGGCGGCCGACGATCTGGCCGTGCTCGAGAATGAACGGCACCTCACGCGAGCGCACCTCGAGCACCGCGCGCGAGCCCTGCCCGCCGGCGCCGGCATAGCCGAAGCCGGGGTCGAAAAAACCGGCATAGTGGACGCGGAATTCGCCGACCAGCGGATCGAACGGCACCATCTCCGCGGCGTAGTCCGGCGGCACCTGCACCGCTTCCTTTGAGGCCAGGATATAGAACTCGCCGGGATCGAGGATGAGGCTGCCATCGGGCCGCGCCTTGATCGGCTCCCAGAACTCCTCCACCGGATAGCCGCCGCGGCGATCGACATCGACGACGCCGGTATGGCGCTTGGCGCGGTAGCCGACGAAGCCGTTGGCATTGCTGCCGGACAGGTCGACCGACAGCGCCACGCCGCCGGCGAGATCGGCATCGTCGCGGTCGACCAGCCGCTCGGCCTCGTGCAGCGCGATCAGCTCGTCCTCGGACAAGACCGCGTCGCGGTAGCGGAAGCGGACCTGAGACAGGCGGGAGCCTTCGCGCAACAAGACTGGAAACGTCTTGGGGCTGATCTCGGCATAGAGCGGGCCGTGATACCCGGCGCCGATCATGTCGAAGCGGCGGGTGCCGTCGGCGATCACGCGCGTGAACACGTCGAGCCGCCCGGTCGAGCTCTTCGGGTTGGCGGCGGCGACGATGTCCTTCGGCAGCGCGAGGCTCTCCAGCAGCGGCACGATGTAGACGCAGTTGGTCTCCAGCACCGCGCCGTCGGCGAGCCCGATCTCGTGCAGCTTCAATTCGTCGATGCGTTCGGCGACCGTGGATCCCGGTCCCGGCAGGAAGCTCGCCCGCACCCGATAGGCGACATCGCCGAGCCGAAGGTCCAGGCTCGCCGGCTGGATCTGGCTCTCGACGAAATCGTATTCGGGGATAATCAGGCCAGCCTCGGCCATCGCCACGATCATGCGGTCGGGCAGGATGCCATGGGCGTCGGCGGGAAGCGAAAACGGCAAGACCTGATCCTTTGCAGGCGCCGGCATGGCGGCTATGCGAGCCTATATAGGTTTCTTTTACCGGTTATCCGATGGCTGGCTTGACGGAAAGGCCAGGGGAGACTAAGAGCACGACTTATCCCGTGGTGATTTGAGCCGGCCGGCTTGCAGCCACGTTAAATAAGTCGCTAAACAGGCCGGGGACGATTGTGATCCCGGCCGTGAGGAGTTTTCCCAGGCCGGTTTTTTTGTGCTCATCGCGCTGACAGCGGTGGTCACGATGGAGGTCACATGTCCAATTCTCCTGCGTCCAACTCTCCTGCGTCGAAGTCCTCCGCGAAGGCCCCGGCGTCGTTCTCTCACTACCGTCCTGAAACGCGACTGGTGCATTCCGGCGGCCTGAGGTCCGAATTCGGCGAGACCGCCGAGGCGCTCTACCTCACGCAAGGGTTCGTCTACGCCAGCGCCGAGGAGTGCGAGGCGCGCTTCAAGGGCGAGGATCCCGGCTTTATCTATTCGCGGTTCTCCAACCCGACGACCGCGATGTTCGAGCGCCGGATGATCGAGCTCGAAGGCGCCGAAGCCTGCCGCTCGGCCGCGACCGGCATGGCCGCGGTCACCACCGCGATCCTGGCCCCCTTGCGCGCCGGCGATCACGTCGTCGCGGCCAAGGCGCTGTTCGGCTCCTGCCGCTACGTCGTCGAGGACCTGCTGCCGCGCTACGGCATCGAGTCGACGCTGGTCGACGGGCTCGATCTCGACCAGTGGCAGAAGGCGGTCAGGCCAAACACCAAGTCGTTCTTCCTGGAGAGCCCCACCAATCCGACCCTCGACGTCATGGACATTCCGGCGATCGCCGAGATCGCGCATGCCCATGGCGCGCGGCTGATCGTCGACAACGTGTTCGCGACGCCGATCTGGCAGAGCCCGCTGGCGCTCGGCGCCGATGTCGTCGTGTACTCCGCGACCAAGCATATCGACGGCCAGGGCCGCTGCCTCGGCGGCGTGATCCTGTCGTCTGAGGCGTTCATCGCCGAGCACATCCACAACTTCATGCGCCAGACCGGCCCGTCGATCTCGCCATTCAACGCCTGGGTGCTGCTCAAGGGCCTGGAGACGCTTGCGGTGCGCGTGCGCGCACAGACGGATACGGCGGGAAAGGTCGCCAACTTCCTCGCCGCGCATCCGAAGATCTCGCGGCTGATCTATCCGGGCCGCGAGGACCATCCGCAGGCGGCGACGGTCAGGAAGCAGATGCGTGCCGGCTCGACCCTGGTCGGCTTCGAGGTGAAGGGCGGCAAGGCCGCTGCGTTCCGCACGCTCAACGGGCTCAGGCTCGCGCGGATCTCGAACAATCTCGGCGACTCCAAGACGCTGGTCACGCATCCCGCGACCACCACGCATCAGCGGCTGACGCCGGAGGCGCGCGCCGAGCTCGGCATCAGCGAGGGCTTCATCCGCTTCTCCGCGGGGCTCGAGCATGCGGATGATCTGATCGAGGATCTCGACGCGGCCCTGAAGGCCGCGTAGCGAGTGGCGCATAGGGAGTACCGAGTAGATGATCTGATCCCCTATTCGCCATTCCCAACTCGCTACTCGCCCCCTGATCACATCGGCCGATAGGTCAGCACGTCGGCCGGGGCGTTGACGCCGAGCTTCACCTGGCCGACGGAGCGGATGATGTCGTCGCCGAGCAGCTGGGCGAAGCAGGCGTAGCCCCAGTCGCTCATATGCAGGCCGTCCGAGATCACGAACTCGTTCATCGGGATCGCCTGCCGCTCGTGCCAGTCGCGCATCACCTCGAAGCGCGGGAAGATGCCGGCGTGACGCAGCTCGGCGATGCGGCCGAGCAGCATGTTCATGCGGCTGGCGTTCTCCGATCGCTCGTTGACGCGCGGCGAATATTGCAGGTCGACCAGCACGACGTCGGACGCCGCCGCCTGGATCTTGGCGACGCCATCCTCGACCAGCTTGGCGGTGTCGGTCGGATCGAGGCCACGCAGCACGGCATTGGTGCCGACCTGCCAGATCACGAGATCCGGGTGGCGGTCGATCACCGACGTCTCCAACCGCTTCATCATTTCCGGCGCATCCTCGCCGCCGACGCCGGCATTGATGACGCTGATGTCGGCCATCGGATATTGCCGACGCAGCTGCGCGGCGAGCCGGTTCGGATAGGTGTAGTCCGGCCCGCTCGCGCCGAAGCCCTGCGTCGACGACGAGCCGAAGGCGACGATGACCACCGGCAGGCCGGAGGCGAGCTTGTTGGCGACGTGCGGCAGCGAGATGAAATTCTTCTTCGCCACGCCCTTGGGCGGCAGGCACGGCACGCGGTTGAAGATGTCGGACGCCGATTTGGCGACCTGCTTGACCTTGTCGATGGCACGCTCGGTGATGCTCCGGGACGGCGGCTGCCCTGCCGCGGCGGATGGCGCCGCTGCTGCGGCCGGCGCATTGGCGTCCGAGGCCGTCGCCGCCGGCTGCGTTGCCGGCGCCTGATTGGCCCCGGCCGACGGGTGCACGGCTGCGATCTGGCCGGGTCCCTGATTGCCGGCCTGAGCGACCGTGATGTGACCGATCGTCGGTCGGAGCTCGTCGATCGGAGCGGCCGCTGCGTCGGGGACCGACGGCGACGGCGCAGCGCTCTGCGCATGCGCCCATTGCGGGATCACCGAGAGCGCGAACATCATGGCAGCGACGACGGAGAGCTTCTCCCATGGCCCGGATACGCGGTGGCAACGACTGAAAGTCATGAAAACGACGAGTCCTAGTTCTGCTGCGCCGGACTGAGATGCGCCGCATCGATGATGAACTTCGACAGCGCTCGTCCGAGACAGTCGTGGACCTGCTTGGCCAGTTCGATCCCGTGCGTCGGATTGAACAGGTCGAAATCTCCCTGCTCGTTCCATTGCCGCATGATGGCGAAGCGGTCGAACAGCGGGATGTCGCGCTGCTGCGCCACCACCCGCATGTTGTCGATGTAAGGCGGCACGGAGATCAGCGTTTCCGTCCGCGGGCTGTACTGCAGGTTCATCAAGATGACATCAGCTCCTGCGTTCTGCAGCGTCGCCACACCGTCATTGACCGCCTGGCGGAACTCATCAGGATCGATCGATCGCATGGCATCGACCGTTCCAGTCTGCCAGACGACCAAATTAGGCCTTTTTCCTTCCACGAGTTTAACAAGATTGCCAGCGATTTCCTCGGCCGTCTTCTTTGGCTGCAGCTCGACGCTGACATTGACGGTGATGGATGGCAGCTTGTCTTTCAGGGCCGACTGCAACCGTGCGGGGTAGGCATTGCCGTCGGACGCACTCACGATTGTCGACGAGCGGCTTCCAACCACCAGAATGTCGAGTGCGCGGCCGTTCCTCACAGCCTCGGCGACTTTCGGGAGCGGGCTCTCGGTCGTGAGCAGGTAGGCCGGCACCTCGCAGGTCTGCGGCGCATCTTCGGCGCGAGCCGACACCGCCAGCGAAGCCGCCAGCGCCGCGATACCAAACCTTAACCACGAGACGGACTTCATCAGCCCCCTCCCGCCAGATCGGCGTTGGCGCGCACACCTTTTCGCGCCGCACCCTTATCGGCCTCACGCTTGTACCACGAAATCAGCGAGGCAACGCCCCACATGGCGAGGATGCCGCACAGGCTGATCATCGCGTGCATCATGGCGCCGCCTGATACTTCGGCAAGTACGAAGTGGCCCGCGAAGGCCAGAAACACGCCGAGACAGAAGATCTCCAGCGAGTGTTGCCCACAAACAATCAGCGGGCGCAGCCAGCGCGATTTCAACAGCGGCCAATCCTTGGGCAGATAGTGCACGGTCAGTGCTGCGAGTGCGAGGAAATGCGCGAACCGCAACACGTCAAGATCGGTCTTGTCGATCGGATACATCCACTGCTCGATAAGACGCGGCATCAGATGACCGAGCTGCGGGATGTACCAGGTCAGCGTGACGAAGAAGGCGGCAACGAGATAGGCCACGCAGATGCCGAGCGTGATCGGCGAGTTGAGGATCCGCGACATCCGCTTGGCGCCGCCCAGCGCACACCAGGCGCCGAATACGAACAGCAGCTGCCAGGCGAACGGATTGAAGGCCCAGAACCCGTTGGGATAGGCGGACAGATAGAGATCAAGCTCCCAAGTGACCGCGTACAGAACAACCGACAGCCCCAAGGTGAAATCCGGGCGCCAACGCATCAGCGCCAGGATCAGCGGCAGGAACAGCATCAGCACGATGTAGAGCGGCAGCACGTCCATGTTGACGGGCCGGAAGCGCAGGATGAGCGCCTGAACAATCGTGACGTCCGGCTGCTTCAGGAAGTCCATGATCCCCATCTCTTCGGTGTAGAGCGGGTTCTCGAAGCTGGTCGCGACGTAGGAGATCTCGGCGAGGAAGATCGTGAACAGGAAGACGTGGGCGACGTAGATCTGCCAGACGCGGCGCAGGATGCGCGCGGTGGCGACGATGAAGCCGGCGTCCTCCATCGCCCGTCCATAGACGAACGCCGCGGTGTAGCCGGAGATGAAGATGAAGATCTCGGTGGCGTCGGAGAAGCCGTAGTTCCGGATCGTGAACCAGGTCAGGATGTTCGGCGGCAGGTGATCGATGAAGATCAGCCACAGAGCGAGCCCGCGGAACAGGTCGAGCCTGAGCTCGCGCTCGCCGACGGCGGGGAAGCTGATCTTGGACGCAGTCGCCTTGCTGGCGGGCGCAGCAGGGCTCGCCGCCGCGGCCGACTCGGCGCCCGGCGCGGGCGCTGCAGTGGCTCCGGGGACAGACGGTCCGGCAAGGCGATCGGCAATCGACGTCATCAGTCACCACGTCAAGGCTGCCTGCCCCTCGAGGCCCGGCAGGTGAAATGTAGGGCTGCGCAATTTTTGCGCAAGCGATGAAGGACTTATCCGCGGGGCCGTGCCCAGTTTTTCGGCCCTCGCGGGCGGCACCCAACCATCGCATGACGCGCAACCAGAGGATGGCTCGCCTGACGCTACCCTTCGCATCGACGAGCTCCGCCCGACACAGGGACAAAAGCGCGCATACGGATGGCAGAGTCCGCGATTCTGGTGCCATAATGCGGAACTGTGTTGAAAGCACGATGGCGTTACGATTGGTTCCGCGACAAGTTTCCGCTAGAATGCACCGATGTACCGTGCCGTGACTCGCCACATCGAAGTGACCGTCGAGCCGAACTTCCTGCCAGAGAAGTCGTCGGTCGCCGATGGCCGCTGGTTCTGGTCCTACACCGTGGTCATCACCAATAGCGGCGCGGAGACGGTACAGCTGCGCAGCCGGCACTGGGTCATCACCGACGGTGCCGGCCGGCAGCAGGAGGTCCGCGGCGAGGGCGTCGTCGGCGAGCAGCCGGTTCTCGCACCGGGCGAGCGCTTCGAATACACCTCCGGCGTCCCGCTCTCCACCGCCTCCGGCTTCATGTCCGGCTCCTACCAGATGGAGAGCGCCAGCGGCGAGCAGTTCGACATCGTGGTGCCTGCGTTCTCGCTGGACAGCCCCGATGGCAAGCGGGTGTTGAACTAGCACGGCGGGAAGCGGTGGCGACTGGCGCACCATGGTGCAATCGCGTCGCCGAATGCGATTCCCGACATTCATTCCCCTCGTCCTCGTTCGGCCTGCCGCACCTGTCGATGACTCCCACCTCCGTCGTCCCGGGCAAGCGTCCGGCAACGCGCCAGCGTTGGCGGATGCGCCGACCCGGGATCCATAGCCACAGGGTTAAGTTTGGCGATGCGCTGGAGCGGCGATCTTGTCTCACCACCACCGCCTGTGGTTATGGGTCCCGGCGCGAGGCCGGGACGACACTGTGGGTGTCAAGCCAGCATACGTCACCCCCACGCACGCGGATGAACTGAGAGTTCGCGATCACGCCGAGCCTCATCGTTCTCGCCGCGCATTCCGCGCCCGAGCTTTATTCGTTCGTCCGCCCTCGTCAGAGTGAGGGCGCAGGGAAGGCCAGGCCTCGGCTGAGGCCTGCGGCCCGCCTGCGAGAAAAAATGCAGGCGGCAGGTACCACAGGTTCAGCCGGATGGACCCGGCCCTCCCTGCGCGATCGGTTTTAACGGCTGCTTCGCGTTCTCCCTGGTGCGCCGGGCTGTCTGGCCACCATACCGCGACAATGCGCTGAAGCGCATTGCGCGGGTGATATCAGCATCGGGATATCAGGACCGCGCGACTTGACCGTGCGTGCACCGCCGTTCGTCCGCGCAGGAGACCCACGCTGCGTCGACACACGCCCATCGCATCCCACTGCCAACGTCTCGTGACGGTCGCGACACGCCCCTCATGCGGCAGCAGGGACGCGCGGAAATCTGCCAGTGATTTGCCCGACGGCACAAGCGATTTTTGAGTCCGACGGAGCAGTGCGACGGGCAATCGAGAGAGCGCGACGACGGCTCGTCCGCGAACTAACAGCCCTAGATTTTTCGCATGCTCGGCCCCGGCGCAGTGCGAATGGAGTGCGCCCTCTCCCCTTGCGGGAGAGGGCATGTAGGACAGCGCGACGAGCTCGGGCGGGTGAGGGGTATGTCTCTGCGAGGATCATTCGCGGAGAGATACCCCTCACCCGATCGCGCAAGTAGATCGAGCGAAGATGCCCTCTCCCGCAAGGGGAGAGGGCGCTGTATCCAACAGCGAACCGCAGAAACCTATCGGTCCGTGACAACAGAACTGAGCGCAGCTCGCTCAGCTCTCAATTCTCGGTCACGCCCGCTTCATGCGGGGTGAACTCATACACCGAGGAGCAGAACTCGCAGGTGACGACGACCTTGTCGTCCTTGACCATGTCGGCGCGGTCCTGCGGCGAAAAGCTCTTCAGCATGTTGGCGACCGCGTCGCGCGAGCAGGAGCAGCGCGCCTGCAGCGGCACGAGGTCGAACACGCGGACGCCGCGCTCGTGGAACAGGCGATACAGCAGCCGTTCGCCGGACAGCGCCGGATCGATCAGCTCGATGTCCTCGATGGTGGCGACCAGCGACTGTCCCTCGACCCAGGCCTCGTCCTCCTCAATCGTGTGCAGTTCGGTGCCCTCCGGCGCATCGCCGGGATGCAGGTCGGCCTGGCGCAGGCGCTCGGGGGCCTGCGGCAGGAACTGCGCCAGCAGGCCGCCGGCGCGCCAGCGGTGCTTGCCGCCGCTCCACTCCTCGCCGACAGCGAGGCGCACACGGGTCGGGATCTGCTCGGAGCGCAGGAAGTATTCGTGCGCGGCCTCCTCAAGACTGCCGCCGGTGAGCGCGACGAGACCCTGATAGCGGCTCATGTCCGGCCCCTGGTCGATGGTCATCGCCAGATGGCCCTTGCCGAGCAGCGCGCCGGAGTCCTTGGCCTGCTCCTTCAGCTCCTGCAGCCGCGCTTCGTCATAGCGCGCATAGGCGCGCAGCCGGTCGGGCGCCTGGAAGTCGACCACCAAAAACGAGACGGGACCGTCGGTCTGCGTCTGCAGGATGAAGCGGCCGTCGAACTTCAGCGCGGAGCCGAGCAGGGTCGTCAGCACGATGGCTTCGCCGAGCAGCTTGCCGACCGGCGCCGGATAGGCGTGCTTGGTGAGGATGTCGTCGAGCGCCGGCCCCATCCGGGTGAGCCGGCCGCGCAGATCCAGCGCCGCGACCTCGAACGGCAGCACGGCGTCGTCCACCGGCACAGCCGAGGGCGCGCGGCTGGTGTCGAGGTTGATGTTGGTGTCGGGGGGATTGGCTGTCATGGGGCGTATTTGGGGATGGCGCGGGCAAAGGGAAAGGGGCTTGGGAACTAGCGCATATAGCGGGCTCCGTATACCGTCTTGGGGAAGGGATAGGCCGCATCGGAGGCTGGGTGATGTCAGACACACCGCATCATCGACCGACCGGCAAGCGCATCCGTACTTTCGCGAAAGCGATGCGCCGGGAGCCGACTGATGCCGAAGCCGCAATGTGGCGGCTGCTGCGCGGCCGGCGACTGTCAGAGTTCAAGTTTCGCCGACAGGTGCCGTTCCGAAACTACATCCTGGACTTCGTCTGCTTCGAGCAGCGGCTGGTGATCGAGATCGATGGCAGCCAGCATGCGGATGCCACGGGTGATCGGACGAGAGACGAGGTGCTTGCTGGCGAAGGATTCAAAGTGGCTCGATACTGGAACAATGATGTCCTTCAAAAACGAACGGCTGTTCTCGAGGACATCCTCGCAAAGTTGAGCGAGAGGAGAGAGATCCCTCACCCGGCATGATCGAGCTAAGCTCGATCATGCCACCCTCTCCCCTTGTGGGAGAGGGTGCAGCGAGCAAGCCGGGCGAAATTGGACAAACATTCAATTCGCCGACGAACGCGATCCAACAATCAGCCCTGACAGTGCCCGCGACTGCGCCCTCTCCCCTTGTGGGAGAGGGCTACACCGGCATGAGCTACAAACTCACTCGGGTGAGGGGTTCGTGCCACAAACTTGGGCCTGCGCCCGGGGCAACCCCTCACCCGGTTTCCATGCTGCGCATGGAAACCACCCTCTCCCACAAGGGGAGAGGGTGCACCGATTGCTGGGCTTCGGGCTTCCTTTGCAACTAGCGCCTTAGTGGCGACTACGCCCTCTCGCCGAAGCACCAGGCCAAAATGCCCTTCTGGGCGTGCAGGCGGTTTTCGGCTTCGTCGAAGACGACGGACTGCGGGCCGTCGATGACCTCGTCGGTGACCTCCTCGCCGCGGTGGGCGGGGAGGCAGTGCATGAAGAGGGCCTCGGGCTTCGCCAAGGACATCAGCTTGGCGTTGACCTGATAGGGCTTCAACAGATTGTGGCGGTGCTCGCCGTCCTTGTCGCCCATCGAGACCCAGGTGTCGGTGATGACGCAATCGGCGTTTTTCACCGCGCCCTCTGGGTCGTGACCGAGATGAATGTCGGCGCGGGTGGCGCGGATGAAATCCTTCATCGGCTTGCCGGGCGAGAGCTGCGGCGGCGTGGCGACGTTGAGGCGGAACTTGAAGCGCTCGGCGGCGTGGGCCCAGGAGGCCAGCACGTTGTTGTCGTCGCCGGTCCAGGCCACGGTGCGGCCCTCGATCGAGCCGCGATGCTCCTCGAAGGTCATGACGTCGGCCATCACCTGGCAGGGATGCGAGCGCCGCGTCAGGCCGTTGATGACCGGCACGGTGGCGTGCGCGGCGAGCTCGAGCAGCGCCTCGTGGCTGAGGATGCGGATCATGATCGCATCGACATAGCGCGACAGTACGCGCGCGGTGTCGGCGATGGTCTCGCCGCGGCCGAGCTGCATCTCGGTGCCGGTCAGCATGATCGCCTCGCCGCCGAGCTGGCGCATGCCGACATCGAACGACACGCGCGTGCGGGTCGACGGCTTGTCGAAGATCATCGCCAGCACCTTGCCTTCGAGCGGCTTCCTCGACGGCTCGTTGGATTTCAGCGTCTGCTTCATCCGGCTGGACAGCGCCAGCATGTTGCGCAGCTCCTCGACCGGCATCTCGGTGAGATCGAGGAAGTGACGCGGCGGGTTGCCCATAGTCTTGCTCATGATGCGGCCGCCTGCCTGGCAGGACCGCCCGACAGCGCCGTGCAAGCGCGATCGAGCATCTCGACCGACTGTTCGATTTCGGACTCGTTCACGATCAGAGGCGGCAGGAAGCGCACCACATTGTCGCCGGCGCCGACCGTCAGCAGCTTCTGGTCACGCAGCGCCGCCACCAGATCACCGGACGGCACCACCGCCTTGACGCCGATCAAGAGACCCTCGCCGCGGATTTCCGCGATGATATCAGGATGACGATCCTTCACCGCCGCAAGCTTCTGCTTCAACAGCAGCGACATCTTGCGCACATGATCGAAGAAGCCGGGCGCCAGCATCACGTCGAGCACCGCATTGGCCGCCGACACCGCCAGCGGATTGCCACCGAAGGTCGAGCCGTGCGAGCCCGGCGTCATGCCCGAGGCCGCCTCGGCCGTCGCCAGCACCGCGCCGATCGGGAAGCCGCCGCCCAGCGCCTTGGCGAGCGACATGACGTCAGGCGTGACGCCGAGCCAGCGATGCGCGAACAGGTCGCCGGTGCGGCCCATGCCGGTCTGCACCTCGTCGATGACGAGCAACAAGCCGTTGTCGTCGCAGAGCTGGCGCAGCGCCTTGTAGAACGTGAGCGGCGCGGTGCGCACGCCGCCTTCGCCCTGCACCGGCTCGACCAGGATGCCGGCGGTGTGCGGACCGATCGCCTTCTTCACCGCCTCGATGTCGCCGAATGGAACCTGGTCGAAGCCGTCCATCGGCGGGCCGAAGCCGTCGAGATATTTCGCGGAACCGGTGGCGGCGAGCGTTGCCAGCGTGCGGCCGTGGAACGCGCCTTCGAACGTGATGATGCGGTAACGCTCGGGATGCCCCTTGGATGCGTGATATTTGCGCGTGATCTTGATCGCGCCTTCCATCGCCTCGGCGCCGGAATTGGCGAAGAACACGTAGTCGGCGAAGCTCTGCTCACAGAGCCTGGCGGCAAGGCGCTCGCCATCCGGACTCTTGAACAGGTTCGACATGTGCCACAGCTTCGTCGCCTGCTCCTGCAGCGCCTTGACGAGATGCGGATGCGCATGGCCGAGCGAGTTGACGGCGACGCCGGAGGTGAAGTCGAGATAGCGATCACCATTGGCCGCGATCAGCCACGCGCCCTCGCCGCGCTCGAACGACAAATCGACCCGGGCGAATACGGGGAGAAGATGCGTAGCAGCAACACTCGTCATGACAATCACATGAGTTGACGGGCTGGCCGAGACACGCGCCATGCGGCGTCATCGCGCATCAGGGACCCCACCCTGGAAAACAAAATGTGCCGCCTTTTCAAGGCGGCACGTGCACCTATTGTATGCGGGCGGCCGTGGGAGTCAACTACGCGTCGCCGATCCAATGGGCGCCGGTCCGTGAGATTGCGGGCGCATGACACAGCTCAAAACATGCAACACGGAACCCCGGAATGTGTGGACGGTGGTTACCGACTCTTGCGCGGGAGTCACGCCATATTGTAGCGTTTTCAGCGTCGAGTACGACATCTCGTGCGGCAGTTCTGATCCCTCTTTGAGTTTCCTCGTTCGCGTAACGTCCGGGTGCTTCACGCGCTCCCGGCGAGGGATAAGGGATTCTGCCGTCAGGGATATTCTTGAGACAGATATCGCAGCGCCGTCCCAGAATTGGCCGGCATCCGCGAAGGGAAAGGTTCGATGACGGTATTGACCTGGTCCGACGATCGCGTCGAGCAGCTGAAGAAACTCTGGGAGGCCGGGCTGTCGGCCAGCCAAATCGCCGCGGAACTCGGGAACGTGACGCGCAACGCCGTGATCGGCAAGGTGCACCGGCTGGGCCTGTCCGGCCGCGCCAAGAGCCCCGCGACCGCGGCTCCGCGTCAGCGCAAGGCGGCGGCCCGTCCCGCCCAGCCGATGATGCGGGTGGCGCGTCCGGTGGCGCGCGGCAACACCGCGCTCGCGCAGGTTTTCGAGGTCGAGGCGGAACCAGATCCGGTTGCATTCGATAACGTCGTGCCGATGAACCAGCGGTTGTCGCTGCTGGAACTGAATGAGGCGACCTGCCACTGGCCCGTCGGCGATCCCTCCAGCCCGGACTTCTTCTTCTGCGGCGGCAAGGCGCTTGCCGGACTGCCCTATTGCGCGCAGCATTCGCGCGTCGCCTATCAGCCGGCGGCCGACCGCCGCCGCCAGCCGTCGAAGTCGCCGACGCGCTGAGGCGCGCGCGCCGCGGCAACTAACAACTGACGAGAAAGGCCCGGCCCGCGCCGGGCCTTTTGCATTCTGGATCATGTCAGGAGGCGCGGGCCGGCCGCGACTGCGGGAAGCAGGCGGTGAAGGCCGCGCCGTTGCGCGGCACGCTCTCGATCAACAGCCGGCCGCGATGGCGGTTCAGGATGTGCTTCACCAGCGCGAGGCCAAGGCCGGTTCCGCCCTGCGCGCGGCTGTCGCCGACATCGACGCGGTAGAACCGCTCGGTCAGGCGCGGCAGATGCTCGGGCGCGATGCCCGGGCCGAAATCGCGCACCTTCACCCGGATCTCCGGCGCGTTCTCGGCCGAGACGGCGTGCTCCAGCGACACGATCACCCGGCCACCGGACGCGCCGTATTTCAGCGCGTTCTCGATCAGGTTCTCGAACACCCGCAACAATTCCTCGCGGTCGCCGGCGATGGTGACGGGCGTCTCCGGCAGGCTGGTCTCGATCACCACCTGGCGTTCGCGCGCCAGGGATTCGAGGCCGTCGGTGACCTGGCGGATGATGGGAACGACATCGACCAGCGTGTCGGGACGGACATGCGCCGACAACTCGACGCGCGACAGCGACAGGAGATCGTCGATCAACCGCGCCATGCGCGTCGCCTGGGTGTGCATGATCCCGAGGAAGCGCTCGCGCGCCTTGGGATCATCCTTGGCCGGGCCCTGCAGGGTGTCGATGAAGCCGGACAGAGCGGCGAGCGGCGTACGCAGCTCATGGCTGGCATTGGCGACGAAATCGGCACGCATCTCCTCGACCCGCCGCAGCGGCGTCAGGTCGCGGAACGTCATCAGCATGCACTTGTCGGTGCCGCCGAAGGCCGTGGGCACCGGCACCGGCGTGATGATCAGCTCCATCCAGCGATCGACCGGCACGTGGTCGTGATAGCTGGCGCGGCGGATCTCGGTGGTGGCGATCGCCTCGCGCAGCGCGGTGATGATCTCCGGCGTGCGTAGCGCGAACTGGGCGAGCTCGCCCTTGCGCAAGGCGGGCGCGAGCTGGGCCGCGGCGGCATTGAGGTGGATCACGCGGCCGGCGCGGTCGAGCAGCACGGCGGGATCGGGGATGCCATCGACCACAGCGCTGACCGCCGGCGACTCCACCGGATTGGCGAGCCGCTCGTCCTCGCGCTTGGCCACCGCGCTGTGTAACCGCCATGGCACCAGGGCCGCGGCCGCGATGCAGAGGAATGCAGCGAGGGCGCGCAGCGGCAGCAGCTCGTCGAGCAGCACCAAGCCGGCCAGCGCCAGCGCGGCCGCCAGCAGGATGATGGCGGCGTGCCGCAGGCGGTCCGGCCACGGCGCAAAGATGGTCACCGGGGATTGGGAGGGAGCATCGAGCGCCATGGCGGCCTAGTCAGCTCCCCTGATCGGGTCAGGCACCGGAATCGCTGCGTTTCCTTGCAAAAGCGGCCTCGGGCGGAGGACCAGGATCGAGGCTGAGCGCCGCCTGGCGCAACCGTTTCGACCGCGCGCTGATGATGACCTCACGAAACGTCAGCAAGATTACAGAAATGAGAAACGGCGCCAAATAATACAGCATCCGGAACAGCAACATTCCGGCGAGCAGCTCCTCGCGGTCCATCTGCCAGAGGCCGACCAGCATCGCCGCGTCGAACACGCCGAGCCCGCCCGGCGAATGGCTGGCGAAGCCGAGCAGGGTCGCCGAGACGAAGATGACGGCGACGACGACGAAGCCGAGATTGGGCTCGTCCGGCACCAGCACGTACATCGCCAGCGCGCAGAAGCCGAGATCGACAATGCCGATCGCGATCTGCAGCAGAGTCAGCGGGCCGCCCGGCAGCACCACGGTCCACGGCCCGCGCCCGACCACGCGCGGCTTGGTCCACACCCAGGCGACATAGCCCATCAGGCCGATCAGGATGGCGATCGCCGCCATGCGGTTGACCGATGGCGGAAGCTGGTCGATCGAGGCCGCAGCCTCCGGATGATAGCTGATGCCGAGCCCGAGCACGGCGGCGTTGCCCAGCCAGAAGGTGAGACCGGCGAGGAAGCAGATCTTGGCGACGTCGATCGCATTCAACCCATGGGCCGAGTAGATGCGGTAGCGCACCGCGCCGCCGGTGAACACGCTGGCGCCGACATTGTGGCCGATCGAATAGCTGGTGAAGGCGGCCAGCGCATTGACG
Source organism: Bradyrhizobium sp. ORS 278 (assembly GCF_000026145.1). Classification (NCBI taxonomy): domain Bacteria; kingdom Pseudomonadati; phylum Pseudomonadota; class Alphaproteobacteria; order Hyphomicrobiales; family Nitrobacteraceae; genus Bradyrhizobium; species Bradyrhizobium sp. ORS 278. Next base: position 7,041,790 of record NC_009445.1, read on the forward strand.
CGGTAGGGCACGTGGTCGTGGCCGATCGTGCGCACGGCGAACAGATCGTAGAAGGTCAGCGTGAAATAGCCGGCGGCGACGAACAGGGCGGCGAGTGCGATCTGATGCGGCTCGGTGCTCTTGATCGCTTCCAGCACCTCATAGGTGTCGATGCCGCGCAGCATGTGGTAGAGGACGTAGCAGGCGACCGCGATGACCGCGACGCTGATCAGCACGCCGAGCTTGTGCAGCACTTGCTTCTCGCGCAGAAACGTGGCCGCTCTGCGTATGGCTTCAAGCATCGACACCTCTCACCGTGATCCGATCACGACGGCCGGGGACCGGGCGCCCTGGAGGTCGCCATGTCATGTGCGCATACAACGCCCTGGTAGCGCGTTTCGGCGCATTGGGGAACACAGGGCCTGTGAACGGAGCGTACACCTGGGCATACTTAGCAGGCTTCGCGAAAAGGCGATGCACCGTTTTGCCGCACATGGGGCAGAACCTGAACGCTGACATGGGGCCGAATGTGGTCCCGTTCAACCTGCGCGCCCCGGGTTAAACTTCGGTGAGGAGCGGCCTTCCCCGCAATTTCCGGGGGGCCTGTGTGACGACGACGGCGCATGATGCAACGATATGCGCGCGCTGCTGCTTTGACAGGCCACGCTGCTGTCAAACCTTCGTGTCTGGTGCTGCGGCGCAATCACGCCGCCGAGCGCTGGCGCATGCTTCGCATGACCACCAGGGCGCGCAACCAGCTGCCGATCGCGCAGCCGATGAGATAGGGCACGAACAGGATCAGCAGCAGCTCCAGCCAATAGCCGGCCCGGCCAGGCACCAGGCACGCCAGCGCGGTCGCCACCAGCGCTGCCGCGAGCGCCGCCAGCAGCCAGGTCAGCCAGCCCGAGACACTCGGGGCGCGATGCACCACGGCAACCCAGCCCATCGCCAGTCCGATGGCGAAGGCGCCAGCCAGCCAGGCCCAGTGGAAGGCAACGAAATACGCCATGACGTCACCTCACCACGAATTCGATGCGCCGGTTCTGCGTCCGGCCCTCGGCGGTATCATTTGAAGCTATGGGCTGCGTGCTGCCATAGCCGATCGGCGTGAAGCGGTCGGCCGGCAACCCGGCCTTGACCAGATAATCAGCCACGGCCTGGGCGCGCTTCTGAGAGAGCACTTGATTGGCGGCTGAATCGCCCTCGGCGTCGGTGTGGCCGATGATGTCGACATTGGCGGTCGGACAGCGGAAGGCGATCTCGACCAGGCGGTCGAGCAGGCCGGTGGAGTCGCGGTCGAGGTCGCTGCGGCCGGTCTCGAAGCGGATCTTGGCCTTGCCGAGCAGGTCCGAGAACAGCTGCTGGCAGACGGTCGGATCGACCGGCGCCGCGGCCGGCTTGACCGTGATCTCGGCCTTCACCTGCCAGCCCTGCGGCACGTCCTTGGCGAGCCCTGTCCGGATCTGGGCGGCCGCCGCGTCATACAGCGCGTCGCCGGAGATCTTGATGTCGCGGTCCGACACCACCAGCGTGCCGGTCGAGAGCCGCGACAGCGCGCCGAGCGCCGGCACCACGGCGTTGACGAAATTGGCCGGCGCACCGACGCTGTTCTTGAGATTGTCGACGACCTTCTCGCTGAAGAATTTGCGCGACGACGAGCCGACCACGACCGCATGGATGTTCTCGTCGGGGACGTTGCCCGACAAGGTCACCGTGACAGCCACCGGATCCTTGTAGGCCTGGAAGATGTAGGGCGGCGCCCTGACCTCGTTGCTCGCCACCTTGAAGCCGTCCGGCAGCTTGGCCAGCGCAGTTGCGAGCGCCTCGCGGCCGCCGAGCTCGCGCGCCATGCCGGTCAGCGTGACATCGCCATCGGAGATCGTGAACTTGCCGTCCTTGAGCTTGCCGATCTGCCCGATCAGGAGCAGCGCGGCGTCCTCGAAGCGCGGCGGCGCGCCGCGCGCCAGCCCCATCTGATCGGCCACTTCGACGCCCGGCAGCGCCGCGCGCGTCGCCTCGACCAACCTGCCCTTCAGCGCCGGCAGCGGCGCATTGCCGCCGAGCGTCACCCGGACGACATCGCGCTCGGCCGACCACACAAACGGCTTGGCCTCGGGCACCAGCCTGGTCTGGTCGTTGACGAGACGCACGCCGGCCACCGCATCGACGGCGGCCACGGCGTCACGGCGGCCGGCCTCGGAGAACGCGTCGGCCCGCAGCGACACGTCACGACCATCCACGGCAATGCTCGTCTTGTCGAGCACGGCCCCCTTGAGCGCGGCCGAACTGCGGCTTGCCAGATCATTCTCGAGCGGAACGGTGCTGGTCCAGGCGGCAAAGCCCCAAAGCACGATCAGCGGGATGACGCCGGGCCACCATTTGCCGCTCCACCTGAAAAGTCCGCGCATTCGTCATCCGTCGCATCGAGGAAGCAGAGAGAAAACAAACCCTTGCAGGCCTGTCAAACCGGAAATGAAGAGCGCCGCAACGGGCCGTTGCGTGTCCCGGGCTAAGGTTTTCTTCAATCATTCGTCGGTAACCTTGTCCCGACAGTCACCGGGCCGCTTATTTCAGATGAGGCGATTTCGCAAAACCTTTATCCGCGCCGGCCTGGAAGCGCTGTATCTCAGCGGAGCCCATGTCTGGCTGCGACCGATGTTCTCGGGCGTCGGCGCCATCTACACGCTGCACCATGTGCGGCCGCCGCGCGACGCCGATTTCCAGCCCAATTGCCACCTCGAGGTCACTCCCGACTTCCTGCGCGAAATGTTGTCGCACCTGCGCGACAACGACATCGACATCATCACGCTCGACGAGATGCATCACCGCCTGGTGGAGCGGAATTTCGCCCGCCGTTTTGCCTGCTTCACTTTCGACGACGGCTATCGCGACAACCGCGATTTCGCGCTTCCGGTCATGCGCGCGTTCGGCGCGCCGTTCACGATCTACGTGACGACCGATTTCGCCGGGGGTCGCGGGCGGCTGTGGTGGGTCACGCTCGAACGCATTGTGGCCAAGGCAGAGATGATCGAGGTCCAGATTGGCAGGCTCGCCTTGCGGCTCGACGCCTCGACCCCGGCCGCGAAATGCGTCACCTTCCAGCGCCTGCACGATTGGCTGCGCTCGCTGCCCGGCGACCACGACGTCCAACGCGAGATCAGCGCGCTGTGCGCGTGTCATGGCATTGACGAAACGTCGATCTGCCCGGAGCTCTGCATGTCCTGGGACGAATTGCGGTCCCTCGCGGCCGAGCCGCTGGTTTCTATCGGAGCGCATTCGATCAGTCACTGCAATCTCGCCAAGCAGACCGAGGAGACCGCCCGGGTCGAGATCGTCGACAGCCGCACTCGGATCGAGGCGGAGTTGCAGCGCCCGGTGCTGCACATGGCCTATCCGTATGGCGACCGCGCCGCTGCGTCCCAGCGCGAGTTCGTGCTGGCGGCAGCGGGCGGCTACAAGACGGCCGTCACGACGCGCCCCGGCATGATCTTCGCCGAGAGTGCGGAGCATCTCACCGCGCTGTCGCGTGTCTCACTCAACGGCCATTACCAGGATGCCCGCGTGCTGCCGGTGCTGACCTCCGGCGCCGCGACCGCGATGTGGAACGGCTTCCGCCGCATCGACGCGGCGTGAGCCCCTGCCCGACCAACGTCCCGCTGCAGTTGAACCGCGCCGCATTCATGCGGCTGCGTCTCACTTGACAGCGCCGGCGCCTCCCGCTCACAAGCGCCATCGACAACAACGGGAGGCATCATGCTCAAGAATTTGTTCTCGCTCGACGGGCGCGTCGCGCTCGTGACCGGCGGCTCGCGCGGCATCGGCAAGATGATCGCGTCCGGTCTGCTCGCGCATGGCGCGGCGCGGGTCTACATCACCGCGCGCAAGGCCGGACCGTGCGAGGAGACCGCCAAGGCCTTGACGGCCGAGTATGGCGGCGAATGCATCGCGCTGCCGATCGACATCTCGACCATGGCCGGCATCGACCTGCTCGCGGCCGAGATCAAGACGCGTGAGCCGAAGCTCGACATCCTCGTCAACAATGCGGGCGCTGCCTGGGGCGCCGAGTTCGACGAGTTTCCGGAGAGCGGCTGGGACAAGGTGATGAACCTCAACGTCAAGACGCCGTTCTTCCTGACCAAGGCGCTGGCGGCGCCGCTGCGCGCGGCTGCGAGCGCCGAGCGGCCGTCCAAGGTGATCAACATCGCCTCGATCGACGGCATCTTCGTCAACCCGCTGGAGACCTATTCCTACGCCGCGAGCAAGTCCGGCCTGATCCATCTGACGCGGCGCATGGCGGCGAAGCTGATCAAGGACCACATCGTCGTGACGGCGATCGCGCCGGGGCCGTTCAAGTCCGACATGAACAAGGCGGCCCGCGACCACGCCGACGAGGTCGCGACGCGCGTGCCCGCGGGCCGCATCGGCACCGACGAGGACATGGCGGGCACCGCGATCTTCCTGGCGTCGCGCGCAGGCGACTACGTGGTGGGCAACACGATCGCGGTCGACGGCGGGATCGTCTACGCGAACCCGGGCATTCCGGGCGCGGGCTGGGATAGTTGAGGGCTGCACTGGAGCCACATCAACGGTGTCGTCCCGGCGAACGCCGGGACCCATAGCCACCGATGCTGGTTGTCAGGCACGGCGGCGGCCACTTTGCTCTCACCGCCACATCACGCGGTATGCCTCCCGGCTCAAGGCCGGGACGACACCGGTTTTAGGACTGCGCGAGGTGATCGAGCTCAGGTCTCGATCTTCACGTACTCGAAGTCGCCCGGCTTGTTGTCGATGCCGACCTTCGGCGGGGCGATCCAGGAGGCGTACTCGCCGATCTCCGTCACCGGTTTCATCAGCGAGGTGATGTAGGCGCCGTCATCGGTCGACGGCAGCCAGTCGCCCTTGCGCTTCTGCCAGGTGGCCTCGTCGATCAGGATGCCGTCGGGCGTGGCATGCACATCCTTGAACTCGCCGATCGCGCGGTGGAAGGCGGTGTGCGGCAGCTTGAGCTGGAAGTCGTAGCCGGCGGTGCTGATGATCTTGTTCCAGCGCAACAGGCCCTTGACGCAGTCCTGCGAGTAGTCGTCGCGCAGGCGCATGTTGAGCGCGGTCAGCGCCGGCTCGTCGACGCGCTTGATCTCGCCATCGACCAGCTTGAGCACCGGATAGGTGGAGTTCTTGAGCTGGTGGTCGTCCTGGATCTGGGTCTCGTGATAGCGGCCCTTGATGCCGGCATTGAAGGCGTTGGCCGCGTTGGTCGAGACCTCGGAGCCGAACAGATCCAGCGACAGCGTGTAGTGCAGGTTGAGCTTCTTCTGGATGGTCGGCAGGTCGATGACGCCGAGCGCGCGGACCTTGGCGATGTCGGTGGGATCGTCGATGCCGGCCTCCCGCATCGCATCGACGGTGCGCTGGATGACGCGGCCGACGCCGGTCTCGCCGACGAACATGTGGTGCGCCTCTTCGGTCAGCATGAAGCGGCAGGTGCGCGATAGCGGATCGAAGCCGGACTGCGCGAGCGAGTGCAACTGCATCTTGCCGTCGCGGTCGGTGAAGTAGGTGAACATGAAGAACGACAGCCAGTCCGGCGTCTTCTCGTTGAAGGCGCCGAGCATGCGCGGAGAGTCGGCATCGCCCGAACGGCGGCGCAGCAGCTCATCCGCCTCCTCGCGGCCGTCGCGGCCGAAGTACTTCTGCAGCAGATAGACCATCGCCCAGAGGTGCCGGCCCTCCTCGACATTGACCTGGAACAAATTGCGCATGTCGTAGAGCGACGGCGCGGTCTTGCCGAGATGGCGCTGCTGCTCGACCGAGGCCGGTTCGGTGTCGCCCTGGATCACGATCAGCCGGCGCATCAGCGCGCGATATTCACCGGGAACCTCCTGCCACGCCGGCTCGCCATAATGCTCGCCGAACGGGATCTTGCGGTCCTCTTCCTGGGGAGCCAGCAGGATGCCCCAGCGATAGTCGGGCATCTTGACATAGTCGAACTTGGCCCAGCCGCGCGGATCGACCGAATAGGCCGTGCGCAGGTAAACCAGTGACTGCTGGAAGCCCTCTGGGCCCATATCGTTCCACCAGTCGACATAGCCGGGGTGCCAGCCTTCGAGCGCCTTCAGGACCTGACGGTCCTCGGCGAGATTCACATTGTTGGGAATCTTGGTCGAGTAGTCGACGTTCATGATGTTCATGTTCATGGCGTGCCTCCCTGAAACCTTTCCGGTGGTCATGCCCGGCCTTGTTCCGGGCATCCACGTCGTGCGAGCTGCTTGGCTCGTGGATGGCCGGGTCAAGCCCGGCCATGACGGATGAGAACTTAAACGCGGGTCATGTCGTATTGCGGCCGCTCGCCGGTGCCGTAGCGCCGGAGTGCGCCGTCCTCGCCGACCGCGTTGGGCCGCTGGAAGATCCAGTTCTGCCAGGCGGTGAGGCGGGCGAAGATCTTCGATTCCATCGTCTCGGGACCGGCGAAGCGCAGATTGGCTTCGAGACCGGTGAGACTGTCGGGCGAGAAGCTGGCGCGCTCCTCGAGGAACACACGGATCTCGTCCTCCCAGTCGATGTCATCCAGCGCGAAGGTGACGAGGCCGAGCTCCTCGGCGTCCTCAGCCTCGAGCGGCTTGCCGACCTGCTCGTGCACGCGCGCGAGCCCGTTGGGATCGTCGAGGAAGCGCGACTGCAGCCGCGTCAGGCCGTGGCTCATCGGATAGGGGCCGAAATTCATCGCCGACAATTCGATCGACGGCGCCGGGCGGTTGTCGCCCTGAATGGTGCCGATCAGCATGTAGGAGCGGTCGGAAGCGAACACGAGTTCGGCCAAGGTGCCGGCGAAGCAGGAGCCGGGCTCGACCAGCGTGACCAGCGTGCGCGACGTCACGTCGATGCGCTTGAGCACGCGCTTCCAGTAGTGCCTGATTTCGTTGACCAGCCAGTGCGCCTTGTTGGCTTCGAGGAAGGCGTCGTAGGCCAGGACCTGGGAGTTCTCGCCCTGAGACTTGAACACGAGCATCGCGATGCCGAGTTCGTTGATGCGCAGATGCAGGATGGCATCATCGAGCTCGCGCGCGACCTGCAGCGGCCAGAACGACGCGCCCTGCCCGATCATGCCGTCGATGTCGGCCGGCGGCGCCGCCTCGGGTGCTGAGATCGTGATGGTCGCGATACGGGCGACGCGGTCGATGTCGACATTGACGAAGCCGTAGCGCACGCTGGACGCATCGACCACGCGCTTGAGCGGCGTCAGCGCAACGCCCTTGCCGCTGCCGTTGCGCTTCGAGGCGGCCGCGAATTCCTTGGCGCGCTCGGCGACCTTGGCATCGACCTTGGAGTTCGGCGCGATCTCGTCGACCAGGCGCCACTGCACGGCGCGCTTGCCCTTGACGCCCTCCTCCGTGGTGCAGAATGCGTCCGCACGATCGCGGCGCACCTTGCGCTTGTCGACGACGCGGGTGAGACCGCCTGTGCCCGGCAGCACCGCCAGCAGCGGCACCTCCGGCAGCGACACCGACGACGAGCCGTCATCGGCGAGGATGATGTGGTCGGTGGCGAGCGCGAGCTCATAGCCGCCGCCGGCCGCGGTGCCGTTGACGACGGTGATGAAGCGCTGGCCGGAATTCTCGCTCGAATCCTCGAAGCCGTTGCGGGTTTCGTTGGTGAATTTGCAGAAGTTCACCTTGTGGGCGTGGGTGGCGCCCGCGAGCATGCGGATGTTGGCGCCGGCGCAGAACACGCGCGGCTTGGCCGAGCGCAGCACCACGACCTTCACTTGCGGGTGCTCGAAGCGCAGCCGCTGCACGGCGTCGGCGAGCTCGATGTCGACGCCGAGATCATAGGAATTGAGCTTGAGCTGGTAGCCCTCGAACAGGCCGCCATTCTCGTCGACGTCCATGGCGAGCGTCGCCACCTCGCCGTCGATCGAGAGCTTCCAATGCTTGTAGCGGGAGGGATCGGTCTGGAAATCGATGAACGTCTTGCCTCCCGCGAGCACGCGGTCTTCCCCGGCCATGAGCCACCCTTGCGTTGGAGTGCTTATCGTTGAGATGCACAATAATTCATGTTTCGGCCGCCGTCTATCGCGAAAAGCCGAAACATGCACTTTGTTTCATGTTCGTGATCTCGGCGTCGGCAAGGTGGCCGCCGCGAACTCGGCGATGACCCGCAAGGTCGCGTCCGGCGCCTCGCGATGCGGGGAATGGCCGGTGCTGGGCAGCATCGTCACCTCGACCGGGCAGTAGCACTCCTCCTGGATGATCTCGACCTGGCGGACGGTGCCGTATTGGTCATCGACGCCCTGGATGACCGCGACCGGGACACGGATATGAGCGAGGTCGGCGGTGATGTCCCAGGCGCGGAACGCCGGATCGAGCCAGGCGCCGTTCCAGCCATGAAACGCGTTGTCGACATCCTTGTGCCAGCGCGCCAGCCTGGCGCGCAGCTCGGTGGTCTCATAGGCGGCCTTGATCGCGGCGATCGACGACACCGAAACATCCTCGACGATGACATGCGGCGCGATCAGGACGATGCCGTCGAGGCGGTGGTCGACGTGGCTGCCGGCGTAGATCGCAGCGATCGAAGCGCCATCGGAATGGCCGACGAGCAGACCGCGCTGGAAGCCAATGAGGTCGAGCAGTTTTGGCAGCACCTCGCGGGCCTCGCGCTGCATGTAGTCGAGCGGGCGCGGCAGGGGCACCGGGGTGGAGGCGCCATAGCCGGCACGGGAATAGGCGAACACGGAGGCGCCCGTGGCGGATTGCAGCTTGTCGGGAAAATCGCCCCACAGGCCGACCGAGCCGAGGCCTTCATGCAGCAGCACGATGCACGGGGCGCCGGATGGCTGCGGACCGATCAAGCGATATTCGAGTGAGGCGCCGTCGATGGCGAGGAAGCCGTTAGCTTCGAGCGTCATGCGCTATTCTCTCCTTCGTCATGCCCGGGCTTGATCCGGGCATCCACGTCTTTCCTTCTCGCAGAGAGATGGATGGCCGGGTCAAGCCCTGCAATGACGACGACTAACAGCAGGGCCAACTCACGGGCAGGAAGACCAACTACTGACTCGCTCCCTCGCGCAGCTTGAAGCGCTGGATCTTGCCGGTGGCGGTCTTTGGCAAGGACTCCACCACCTCGATCCAGCGCGGGTATTTCCAAGGGCCGATCTTCTGCTTCACGTGCTCCTTCAGCGCCTCGTGCAAGGTCGCGCGATCGACGCTCGGGCGCAGCACGACATAGGCCTTCGGCTTCAGCAGTCCTTCGGGATCCGCGTCGGGCACGACGGCGGCTTCGAGCACGGACGGATGCGTGATCAGCGCGCTCTCGACCTCGAACGGCGACACCCAGATGCCGGAGACCTTGAACATGTCGTCGGAGCGGCCGCAGAAGGTGTAGCGGCCCTCGGCGTCGCGGACATATTTGTCGCCGGTGCGCGTCCAGTAGCCCTCAAAGGTCGACCGCGTCTTGTGGCGCTGATTCCAATAGCCCTCGCCGGCCGAGGGCGCGTGCACCAGCATCTCGCCGACCTCGCCGTCCGGGACATCCTGGCCCGCTTCGTTGACGAGACGCACCTGATAGCCCGGCACCGGACGCCCCGAGGAGCCGTATTTGATGTCGCCGGGCGCGTTCGACAGGAAGATGTGCAACAACTCGGTCGAGCCGACGCCATCGAGAATGTCGACGCCGAAGCGCGCCTTCCAGGCGTTGCCGACCGACTCCGGCAGCGCTTCTCCGGCGGAGGTACAGATGCGCAACGCGTTGCCGGCCTTCTCATGGCGCAGCGACTCGTCGTGGAGCATCGCCGCGAACAAGGTCGGCACACCGTAGAAGATGGTCGGGTTGTAGCGGTTCATCAGCTTGAACATCAACGCCGGCGTCGGCCGCTCGGAGTTGAGGATCGTGGTGGCGCCGACCGACAAGGGGAAGGTCAGCGCATTGCCGAGACCATAGGCGAAGAACAGTTTTGCGGCGGACAGGCAGATGTCGCTTTCGCGGATGCCGAGCACCTGCTTGGCATAGGTCTCGGCGGTCGCCGCGAGATTGCCGTGCAGATGGCGCACGCCCTTGGGCATGCCGGTCGAGCCCGACGAGTACAGCCAGAACGCCGGCTCGTCCTCGTGGGTCGCCACCGTCTCGAACTGATCGCTCTCACCGGCAAGTTCTTCCGACAGCAGCTTGTGGCCGAAGGCGTTCGTGCCGGAGACCACGACGCAATCGAGATCGGGCATCCGCCCCCCGACGATGTCCTTCACCGCCGGATAAAGCGCCTCGGACACGAACAGCACCCGGGCGCGGCAGTCCGCCAGCACATAGGCGTATTGCTCCGTCGTCAGCAAAGTGTTGAGCGGCACCGGGACGATGCCGGCGCGCATCGCGCCGAGGAACACCGCCGGGAAATCCACCGTGTCGAGCATGATCATCGCCACGCGCTCCTCGCGGCGGACGCCGAGGCGGCGCAGCATGTTGGCGACGCGGAAGGACTGCTGCTGCAGACCGCGATAGGTCAGCTCGGAGACCGTGTCCGTGTAGGCGAGCTTGTCGCCACGTCCGGCCTCGACATTGCGGTCAAGCAGCCATGACACCGCATTGTACGACTTCACGGCGTTCCCTCCCCCGATTTTTGAATTATAATTCATAGAAGGCCACCAACGGCGCTTGCTGTCAATCCTCTCCGGCATTATGTTTCCGCTTCAAAAGAAGTCAGAGGGACATGGCGCTCAACAGCGACGCTGCCAGGGATGATTCCGGCCAGTCGGCGGCCGAGACCGATTTCCTCGACCAGCTGGGGCAGCGGGTGCGGCGGATGCGCGGCCTCGCCGGCATGTCACGCAAGGTGCTGGCCGAGGTCTCCGGGATTTCCGAGCGCTACATCGCCCAGCTCGAAAGCGGCAAAGGTAATGTCTCGATCGTGCTGCTGCGCCGCATCGCCAACGCCATCAACGCGCCGCTCGACGACATCATTCCCGGCGGCGAGCCTTCGCCGGACTGGCCGGTCATCCGCGATCTCCTGAAGAAGGCGAGCCCGAGCCAGATCGCCCAGGTCAGGGAGCTGCTCGCCGGCGGTGCCTCGGCGCCGCTACGACGCACCTTCTCGGGCATCGCGCTGATCGGCCTGCGCGGCGCCGGCAAGTCGACTCTCGGCAGAATGCTCGCCGAGCGGATCGGCTGGAGCTTTGTCGAGCTCAACAAGGAGATCGAGCGGCAGAACGGCCTGTCGGCTGCCGAAATCATCGCGCTCTACGGCCAGGAAGGCTTCCGCCGCATGGAGCAGACGGCGCTGGTCCAGCTATTGGCGCGCAAGGAGCCGATAGTGCTGGCGACCGGCGGCGGCATCGTCTCCGAGCCCGTCACCTTCGACCTGATCCTGACCTCGTTCTACACGATCTGGCTCAAGGCCGAGCCGGAGGAGCACATGGCGCGCGTACGCAAGCAGGGCGATCTGCGGCCGATGGCCGACGACCGCTCGGCGATGGCCGAGCTGCGCAACATCCTGGCGAGCCGCGAGCCGCTGTATGCGCGGGCGAATGCGGTGGTGGATACGGCAGGGCTGACGGTCGATGCGGCGGCGGCGCGGCTCGGCGACGCGGTGAAGCCGGTGATCGCCAGCGAGGCGCGGATGTTCGCGCGGGGATGAGGCAAAAGCCGCCGAGAGCTCCCCAGTCGACGCTTTGCGGGATCTTAAGCAGCGGGCCGGCGCGCTGCAGGTTAGTCCCTCGAGACCTCGCACTCATCGGCATGAAACACCAGGAAGCGCCCAGGAGCGACGAGTTCGCCGGCATTCTCGCGCCACCAAGCTGCGGCCGCCGGGCTCGATTCGGCGAGAATGCCGACCGCGCGATCCGCATACACGGCATAACCAAGAATGCGTTCTGCGCGCCCCAGCAAGAGGCCCCATACTTGTCCGATCCATGAGCGCGGCCCCGCTACGGCGCCGAAGGCTAAAAAGTTGCGCGGCGCCGAACCGCCCGCCAGTGGCAACTCAAGACCAACCCATTTCTCGCGGACCCAGAGCGGCGGTTCGCCTTTAGGGATCCCGATGATCCGGACCTTTATGGAATTCTGTTTCATATTGCAGACCCTGGTGCCTGTCGCTCGACACCAGTGAGCTTAACGCAGATGCGGCGGCGGCGCGCATCGTCGCTCACTTCAGACTCGCGCCGCACTCTTCGATGTCATAACCCGCGCGCGCGACGCGAGCGCGCCGCACGCGGCCGACGTCAGCCCTGCGTCTCGATCCCCCGCAGCTCTGCGTAGGTGAGCGGCTTGATTCTTGCGCCATCGAAATAGACGAAGCGCAGGCGGCGGCGGCGGGAGATGAAGTTGGACGGCAGCGGGTCGTAGCGGAAGCTGCTGCCGCCGAGATGCGGGGTGAGGCTGCCGACGTCGGTCAGCGCGTCGATCTCGACACGCAGCAGCTTCAGGCTCTCGCCGTCGCGCAGGATCTCGAACGGGATGCGCGCGAGCCGCAGGAAGCTGGTCGGATCAGGGGCGGCGATAAAGCCGTCAACGAAGGCGGCCTCGACCTTGTCGAGATCGGGCTCGACCACCGGCGCGGGCTTGGCGCCCTCGGGCTGGTGCGGCGTCTGCCACTGCACCGGAGAGCGGTGGCCGTGCGGATGGTTGTGGCCGGGGCCATGCGGCGGATGATCGTGATCATGGTGATGATCATGATCGTGAGAATGACCATGATCATGATGATGGCCGTGATAGTGGTGATGATGGCGCATCGCGGACCTCAGAAGCTGACCGGCTTGTTGATGATGTGCTTGTGGCTGCCGAGCTTGCCGTGGGCGACCATCGAGCCCAGCGCCTCGACGACGACGCGCACGCCGATCAGCGCGGTGATGTCGGACGTATCGTAGGGCGGCGAGACCTCGACCACTTCGAGGCCGCAGAGGCCCTCGGCGGCGACGAGGCCGAGCAGCTTCAGCGCCTCGCGCGGCAGGAAGCCGCCGGGCTCCGGCCAGCCGGTGCCGGGCACGAAGCCGCAATCGATGGAATCGACGTCGAACGAGATGTAGACGGCGTCGGCATCCTTCCAGGCCAGCTCCAGCGCGATCTCGGCGGTCTTCTCCAGGCCGATCTTCTCGATGTCGGCGATGGTCAGCACGTTGGTGTTGCGCTTGCGCGCGACCTCGACGCCCTCGCGCGGCACCTGCCAGCCGCCGATGCCGAGCTGGACCAGATTGGTCGGCGAGACGTTCGGCAGATTGGTTGCCCAGTACCAGGGCGTGGTGTGCATGCGCTCGTCGAGATCCTTCTCCTGGATGTCGATGTGGCGGTCGAAATGGATGATGCCGATCCTCTTGTCGGTGCACTGCGCGATGCCGCGCACGCAGGGGAAGCCGATCGAGTGGTCGCCGCCGAGCATGATCGGCAGCGCGCCAGACGAGAACACATGCGCGACGCCGCGGCTGATCTGGTCGAAGCTCTTTTCGAGGTTCGCCGGGATGGTGAAGACGTCACCGGCATCGCACAAAGTCATCTGCTCGCGCAGGTCGACGCCGAGCTCGTAATTGTAGGGCGTGTAGAGCGCGGAGATGCGGCGGATGCCCTGCGGCCCGAAGCGCGTGCCGGGACGATAGGTGGTGCCGGAATCGAACGGGATGCCGATCACGGCGGCGTCGTATTTGCCGACGTCGCGGACGTTCTCGACATAGGGCGCCTTCATGAAGGTGTTGATCCCAGCGAAATGCGGCAGCTCACCGCGCGCGAAGGTCGGGATGTCGCGATCGGTCAGGCTGTCCGAGCCGGGCAGGCCCATGTCGAGCGCCCATTGCCGCTCCTTGCGCCAGCCGTTGCTCGGCAGCTTGCCCTCGGCCTCCAGCGCCTGCCAGCCTTGCGTCGCCATCTTGTCAAAGTCCGGATGATGCCGGCGCAGGCGCGAGCGCTGCGGCTGCAATCCGGCACGGCGGCTGCGCCGCATGGCTGGGAATGACATGGAGTTCTCCTTCGTTTCTTCTGAGTGTTATTGCGCCGCCTGCACGCTGGCGCGGATGAAGCCGAGCACGGGCACAGGACTGTCGCGGGTGAGATCGAGGTCGTAGGTGATGCGCGCGCCGAAGCGCTCCGGCGCCTGCGGGTCCTTGCGCGGACGGTCGAGCGCGATCAGTCGGGTGGCGAGGCCGAACGCCTCCTTGATGTCGTGGGTGACCATCACGATGGTCATCTTGTGCTCGCGCCACAGCGGCTTGATCAGCGCGTGCATCTGCGCGCGCGTGCCGGGATCGAGCGCGCCGAAGGGTTCGTCGAGCAGGAGCACGCGCGGCTGCTTCGCGAGCGCCTGCGCGATCGCGAGCCGCTGCTGCATGCCGCCGGACAGCGCGCTCGGATATTTGTCCGCGTGCGGGCCGAGGCCGACGGCCTCGATCAATGCGCGGCTCTTCTCCACCGCCTCTTTGCGTGCGCCCCCGAACAGGCGCGCCGTGAGCGGGCTCGCGGCGAGCTCATAGCCGAGCAGCACGTTGCCGAGCACGGTCAGATGCGGGAACACCGAGTAGCGCTGGAACACGATGCCGCGGTCGGGCCCCGGCTCGGCGGGAAACGGCTGGCCGTCGAGCAGCACCGCGCCCTGGCTCGGTCTCTCCTGGCCGAGGATCAGCCGCAGGAAGGTGCTCTTGCCGGCGCCGGACGGGCCGACGATCGAGAGAAACGTGCCGGAGGTGATCTCGAGATTGATGCGCTCGAGCACGACCTGGTTGCCGTACTCGACCCAGACGTTGCGGAAGGACAGCGTGCTCATCAGCGGCTCCCTTGCGCATAGGCCCAGGGGAACGCGCGCTGCCCGAACCAGACGAGCGCATAGTCGAAGACATAGGCGAGCAAGGTGATCCAGACGACGTAAGGCAGGATCACGTCCATCGACAGATAGCGCCGGACCAGGAAGATGCGATAGCCGAGCCCGACGTCGGAGGCGATCGCCTCCGCCGAGATCAAGAACAGGAAGGCCGGGCCGATCATCAGCCGCAGCCCCTGGATCAGCCGCGGCATGATCTGCGGCAGCACCACGCGGATCGCGACCTGCCAGGTCGAGCCGCCCAAGGTCTGCGCCTTGATCAGCTGCTCCCTGGGCATGTTCTGCACCTCGAGCGAGAGATCGCGCACCAGCGTCGGCGTCACGCCGATGATGATCAGCACCACCTTCGAGAGTTCACCGAGGCCGAACACGATGAACAGCACCGGAAGCACCGCCATCGGCGGGATCATCGACAGCACCGCGACCAGCGTGCCGAAGCCAGCGCCGGCGACCGGGAGCAAGCCGATCGCCAGACCGAGCGTGAGACCGATGATTGCTGAGATGCCGAGCCCGAGCGCGAGGCGCTGCAGGCTCGCCGCCGTGTCCGACCACAGCACGTAGTCACCGGAGCGCCGGTCCGGCTCGGTCGCGAGCCGCTTCGAGGTGGCGACCATCTCCGAGATGGGCGGCAGCAGCTTGTCGTCGGGATTGTCGGCGCGCCGCTGCGCGGAGCCGACCACGTAGATCAGCGCGATCAGCAGGAACGGCAGGAATGCCAGCAACAGCCGGCTTCCGCGGTTCGGAACGACGTTCATCGCACGCGGCATGGAGAAGCTCCGTCATTCCAATCCATGGGTACGCTGCTCATGGTCCATGTGCAGCGCCGATCTCAGCTGTTCCTCCTCATGGTGAGGAGGCGCGTAGCACCGTCTCGAACCATGAGGCCACGGCACGGGCCTCGCCCTTCGAGACGCCCGCCTGCGGCGGGCTCCGCAGGGTGAGGGGAGGTGCTGGTGGGGCGACGGAGGATGATCAGAGCTTCCCGTCCGCCGCCATCTTCATGTAGGTCGGGTCGAAGCGCAGCTTGACGTTGGTCGTGGAGCCCAGCGCCTTCGACGGCGTCGAGATGCCGACTGCGTCCTTCGACTTCAAGTTCTCGCCAAGCAGATTGTGGTCGAAGCAGAAGGTGCGGACGTGGTCCATGATCTTCGGCAACTCCGGACCGGTCATGAAGGCAAGCGCGTCCTTGGGCTCGTAGTACATGAAGGTGGTCTTGAGCTGGGTCTCGAAGCCCGCGAGATCGGTGCCGGAGAGCTTGGCCATCGCCTCTCGCGCGGCCTTGCCCTTCTCGCTCTGGTCCTTCATCAGCGCGATCGTCTCGTACCAGATGCCGGTCAGCGCCTTGCCGAGCTCCGGGTTGTCCTTCAGCGTCTGCGTGTTCACGACCAGGAGATCCTCGATCTCGCCGGGGATCTTGCTCGAGTCGAACACCAAGGTCGCGCCCGGCTCGGCCTTGACCTCGAGCAGCTGCGGATTCCAGGTGACAACAGCGGTCGTGTCCGGCGACTTCGCGGCGGCGACGATGTCGGCGTCGGACGTGTTGACGGTCTTGATGTTCTTCTCCGAGAGCTTCACCGTCTCCAGGCCACGCGCCAGCAGATAATGCGATACCGAGAGCTCGACGAGGTTGACCTTCTGGCCCTTGATGTCGGCCAGCGTCTTGCCCTTCTTCAGCACCACGCCATCATTGCCGTTGGAATAGTCGCCCATGATGATCGCGGAGGTGTCGACGCCGCCGGCGGCGGGAATGGTCAGCGCGTCCATGTTGGTGACGGTCACGCCGTCGAATTTGCCGGCGGTGTACTGGTTGATCGATTCGACGTAGTCATTGATCTGGGTGACCTTGATCGAGATGCCGTATTTGTCGGCCCACTTCTTGACGATCCCGGACTCGGCGGCATAGGGCCACGGCATCCAGCCGACATAGATCGTCCAGGCGATGTTGAATTCCTTCTTCTTCTCGGCGAAAGCGGGCGACAGCGATGCGGTCGCCAGCGTCGAAGCTGCGAGCAGTGCAACAAACAGATTTCGTGCTTTGAACATATCCAGTCCCTCACCGGTTTTCTGACCGCGGACTGGCAAAGACAACCTCGAGCCTGCCAAGCGCGGCCACTGAGGTCTCCCGGGTTTTTATCCCGCCGTGCACCAGGGCTCTCCCCTGGCGGCTGCTCTCGGACCAGCGTTCTCGCGATGAGAACCGGAACCCTAGCTGCCAACTCTGATGTCGATGTGAGCAAGCTGCGTGCCAGAGAAAAACACTTGCGATTCAACGGAACCGAACGCAGCATATGCTCAAAAAGACGGCATCACGAATTCATCTTGGGCGATGAGCATCGTAGCGGCGATGGCCATGCACGCGCGGCATGAACCGGCCAACGCGCGCGAACGACCTCATCTCGTCGGCACATGACGTGCCGTGGTTGGGAGTCTTGTGTCATGATCAGATTGTCCGGAGTTGCCGTGGCGGGCCTGCTGGCTGTGGGTCTGATGTCAGGAGCGGCGCTCGCGCAAACGGCGCCTCCAACGGACGCGCCGGCCCAGCCCGCTCCCGCAGCAACGCCATCCCCGACGCCAAACCCGTCCCCTTCAGCGGCGGCCCCCGCCCCGGCAGCCACCACCGACAAGCCGGCTGAGAGCAAGCCCGCAGCCGAGGCCGCCGCACCGAAAAAGAAAAAGCGGACGAAGACCACGCGGCAGGAGGTCGAGGACTCGCTGCGCAGCGGCACAGTGCCCTCGCGCTATCGCAGCCGGGTGCCGAAGGAGTACCAGAAGTACATCCCCCTCGACCGCTGATCGCGATCCGCGCGTCGATCGCCGTCGCCTAGATCGGCGGCGTCAGCTTGACGATGAAGGCGACGATCAACATGAAAGCGAGACACAACGCGGTCTCGAGGTCGGAATGAGCTGACCAGAAGCCGCGCAGACCGGCGGCGGCTCTTTTCGGTGCTTCGAGTCGAAGATGGGGCGCACGCATTTGCTCAACCTTTGATAAAAGGCAAAACAAACTACTATCCTGAAAGATAGTCGCAGCTGAGCTGCGCCTCAATGCGAAAAATCGGCGCACGTCAGCATGGCCGCCCAATCTACGCACCCCGCGCGACGCCGTCTTGACATGAGTCAATTCGCGCTGATGTCGTCACGCCGCCAGCACGGAGCCGTCAAATCCCGAGATAGCGGTGCTGCAGCTCCGGCTCGGCCATCAGTTGCTCGGACGTGCCGTGCCACACGGTGCGGCCGCGCTCGATGATGTAATGGCGGTCGCAGATGCGAGTGAGGTGCTCGACATTCTTGTCGATCACCAGGATGGACTGTCCGCGTGTTTTCAACAGCGACAGGCAGTTCCAGATCTCCTCGCGGATCAGCGGCGCGAGCCCTTCTGTCGCCTCGTCGAGGATGAGGAGTTTTGGATTGGTCATCAGCGCGCGACCGATCGCCAGCATCTGCTGCTCGCCGCCAGACAGCTGGTTGCCCATGTTGCCGCCGCGCTCGGCGAGCCGTGGGAACAGTCCGTGTATCTTGTCCAGCGTCCACGGATCGGCCGCGCCGAGCCGGTTGGTCGAGGCGGCCACGAGATTCTCAGTCACGGTGAGGTTCGGGAAGATCTGCCGACCCTCGGGGACCAACCCGATGCCGAGCTGCGCGATCCGGTAGGACGGCAGCCTGCGCGTCTCCTGGCCGCTGAAGCGGATCTCGCCGGCGCGCGCCTGGGTCAGGCCCATGATCGAGCGGATCGTCGTGGTCTTGCCCATGCCGTTGCGGCCCATCAGCGAGACCATCTCGCCGGGACGAATCGCCAGTGAAAGTCCGAACAGGACCTGGCTCAGGCCGTAGCAGGTCTCGATGCCGTCAACCTCGAGCAGCATGCCGTTCTCTTTCTGCTCAGCCATTTTCTGATCAACCATGGCCGACCACCACGTGCTGATCGCCGAGATAGGCGCGCTTGACCTCCTCGTTCTGCCGGATCTCGTCCGGCTTGCCGGACGCGATGATGCGGCCGTAGACGAGGACGGAGATGCGGTCGGCGAGCGCGAACACCGCTTCCATGTCGTGCTCGACCAGCACGATCGAGACCTCGTTGCGCAGCTCCGCGAGCAGCTTCACCATGCGCTGCGACTCCGTCACACCGAGGCCGGCCATCGGCTCGTCGAGCAGCAGCAGCTGCGGCTTGGTGGCGAGCGCGACAGCGAGCTCGAGCTCGCGCTGCTCGCCATGGCTGAGTTTCGACACCAGCACATCGGCGCGATGGCCGAGGCCGACGCGCTCCAGCGCGGCGCGCGCGGCGTCGCGCAGCGGCTTCTCCTTGCGCGCATTGGCGAAGAAGCGGAACGAATGCTTGCCGTCATGGGCCTGCGCGGCGAGCGCCACGTTGTCGGCGGCGGTGAAATCGGTCAGCAGCGAGGTGATCTGGAACGAACGCGCCAGCCCGAGCGCGCTGCGCTTGTAGGCCGGGAAATGCGAGATATCGCGACCGGCGAGGAAGATGCGCCCGGCATGCGGCGCCAGATGGCCGGTGAGCTGGCTGATCAAGGTGGTCTTGCCGGCGCCATTGGGCCCGATGATGGCGTGGATCTCGCCCTGGGAGACGTCGAGACAGACGTGGTCGGTGGCGATGATGCCGCCGAAGCGGCGCACCAGATTGTCGACGCGGAGCAGCGGCTCAGCCACGGTTCACCCTCCCGAGCATGCCCATGATGCCGCCGCGGCCGAACAGCACGATCAGCAGCAGCAGCGGCCCCATGATCAGCGCCCAATATTCGGTGAGCTGCGACAGCACCTCCTCGAGCACCAGGAACACGACGGAGCCGACGACCGGCCCCATGAGGGTGCCCATGCCGCCGAGGATCACCATCACCATCAGGTCGCCGGAGCGGGTCCAGTACATCACCGCGGGGCTGACGAAATCGGTGTTGTTGGCAAGCAGCGCGCCCGAGAGCCCGCACAGCATGCCGGCGATGACGAAGCAGGCGAGCTTGTAGCGCTTGGCCGGGAAGCCGATCGCCTGCATGCGCTGCTCGTTGGAGCGCAGGCCCTGCAGCACGAGGCCGAAGCGCGAATTGACGATACGCCAGACCAGCACGACGACGGCGAGCAGACAGGCCAGGCAGAGATAGTAGAACTGCACCCGGTTGCCGAGATTGATCAGGCCGCCGAAGTCGCTGCGCTTGTAGACCGTCAGTCCGTCATCGCCGCCATATCGGGCGAGGCCCGAGGCGACGTAATAGGCCATCTGCGCGAAGGCCAGCGTGATCATGATGAAGTAGACGCCGCGCGTCCGCAAGGACAGCGCGCCGATGACGAGCGCATAGAGTGCCGAGACGGCGATCGCGACCGCGAATTGCGCCCAGCCGGAGGCGATGCCTTCCTGCGCGAGAATGCCGACGGCATAGCCGCCGATGCCGAGATAGGCCGCATGACCAAAGCTCATCATGCCGCCATAGCCCATGATGAGATTCAGGCTGACCGCCGCGAGCGCCAGGATGACGATGCGGGTGAACAGCGTGAGGATGAAGATGTTGCCGGTGAGGTTCGAGTAAACCGGCAGCAGGACGAGGCCGGCCACGACGATGATGGCGACGACGCCTGAGACGTTGAGCTTGGATATCATCTGCGGTTGGCCGGAAACAGACCTTCAGGCCGCGCCACCAGCACGATCGCCATCAGGAGATAGATCAGCATCGACGACATCGCTGGCGCCGCCGTGGACGCTGCGGCCGAATTCAGCACCTGGCGCAGCAAATTGGGCAGGAATGCGCGCCCCATCGTGTCGATCAGGCCGATCATGATCGCCGCGACGAAGGCGCCGCGGATCGAGCCGATGCCCCCGATCACGATCACGACGAAGGCAAGGATCAGGATGTTCTCGCCCATGCCGATCTGCACCGTGAGGATCGGCGCCTGCATCAGACCGGCGAGGCCGGCGAGCGCGGCTCCGAGGCCGAACACCAGCGTGTACAGCAGCTTGATGTTGATGCCGAGCGCGCCGATCATCTCCCGGTTGGAGGCGCCGGCGCGGATCAGCATGCCGATGCGGGTGCGCATGACGCCGAGATAGAGCAGCAGCGCCACCAACAACGCCACCACGATGATGGCAAGACGATAGGCCGGATATTGGATGCCGGGCGGGATTGTGACCGGAAAGGACAGCCAGGACGGCACCGGCAAGGACAATCCTGCGGGGCCCCAGATCAGCCGGACAGCTTCGTTGAAGAACAGGATCAGGCCGAAGGTTGCAAGCACGTGGTCGAGATGATCGCGCCCGTAGAGATGGCGCAATGCCGTGAATTCGAGCACGATGCCGAGCAGTAACGTGGCACCGAGCGCCATGATCCCGCCGAGCACGAAGCTGCCGGTCCAGGCCGCGAAGGTCGCCGCGAAATAGGCGCCCATCATGTAGAGCGAGCCGTGCGCGAGGTTGACGAGGTCCATGATGCCGAACACCAGCGTCAGGCCGGCAGCCAGCAGGAACAGCAGCAGCCCGTACTGCAGACCGTTCAGGAATTGTTCGACGACGAGAAGCATGCCCCTCACTTCACGCTCAAAAAGACGGCGGCAGAACCATCGCAGGCGCTGCCGCCATGTCCGTCCCGATCTTAGGCCGGAGATGTTTTAAGCTTCAAGCAAATTCCAGGCCGGTCGAGGCCGGCCGGGAGATTTTCTCGATCGCTATTTCATCTGGCACTTGTCGTGGAAGCGGTCCTGGTCGTTCTCGACGATGGTGGCCACCGTCTTCAGCGAGAGCTGGCCGTCGGCATCCTTGACCACGTCCTGGAGATAGAAGCTCTGGATCGGGATGTGGTTGTTGCCGAACTTGAAGGCGCCGCGCAGCGACTTGAAGTTGGCCTTCTCCATTTCGGCCTTCATCTCCGCCTTCTTGGAGGTGTCGCCCTTGACCGCGACGACGGCGCTGTTGATCAGCTGCGCCGCGTCATAGGCCTGGGCACCGTAATAAGTGGGGCGCAGGCCGGTGTATTTCTTGCGGTAATCGGCGACGAAGGTCTTGTTCTGCTCGTTGGGCAGGTCGTTGACCCATTCCTGGGCGCCGGGCACGCCGATGGCATTGTCCTTTTGCAGCGGCAGCGACAATTCGTCGACCGTGAAGGCGGTGTAAAGCGGCATCTTCTCCTTCAGGCCGGCCTGCGCGTATTGATTGAGGAACTGCACGCCCGCCGCGCCCGGATAGAACACGAAGATCGACTCGGCGCCGGAGGCGCGCGCCTTGGAGAGCTCGGCGGAGAAGTCGAGCTGGCTCGGCCAAACCGTATATTCCTCGCCGACCACCTGCCCCTTGAACGTGCTCTTCACGCCCGCCAGCATGTCCTTGCCGGCCGCATAGTTCGGGCCGATCAGGAACACCGACTTCACGCCCTTCTGGTTCATGTAGAGGCCCATCGCCGCGGGCGTCTGGTCGTTCTGCCAGGAGGTCGAGAACACGTAAGGCGAGCACAATTCGCCGGCGAGCTGCGACGGGCCGGCATTGGCGGAGATCAGGAAGGTCTGGGAATCGACCGCGGTCTTCAGCGAGGCCAAGAGCACGTTCGACCAGATGTAGCCGACGATGAAATCGACCTTGTCGGACTGCACCAGCTTCTCGGTCTTCTGCTTGCCGACGTCAGGCTTCTGCTGATCGTCCTCGTAGATCACCTCGACCGGCTTGCCATCCATCTTGCGGCCGAGATGGTCGAGTGCGAGCTCGAACGAGTTGCGCATGTCGTTGCCGATCACGGCGGTCGGGCCGCTGAAGGTCGAAACGAAGCCGATCTTGATGGTGTCGCCGGCAAAGGCGGTGCTCGAGAACAGCAGTGCCGCGGCGCCTGCCAGCCAGAAGCTCGTTTTCATCGTCTTCCCTCCCCTTCTTGGGTCGTTCTTATCGTTGTTTCGTCACCCGCGCGCAGCGACACCGGCCGGCGGCGGCGTTTCGCCGCAACGACCCGTCGCGCAGAGTTCGTCAGCGCGCTTTCGATCCATGCACCATATTTCGCATAAATGGCCAATGGCAAGAACTATACTGCCGGTTAACCCGTCCGCCGATCTCGGAATCCGTCCGCAGCCGGGCTGTTGTCGGGAATTACAGCCCCAAAGAAGGCCGCGCCGGCGGATTCGATCCCACATCGTTGCTGCGGCATGCTGGATGGGGGTTCATTCGCGCTTAACGGATGAGCACCAAGGTGTCCGTGCATTTAAGGAGATTTTGATGTTCGTCACCGAGCAGGCGGCGCGAGAGAAGTGGTGCCCCTACGTGCGTATCGACAACAACAACCGGCTGTTCAACAGCGTGACGGGCGGTTTCCAGGGGAGCGACCGCCAGTACCACTGCATCGGCAACGACTGCATGGGCTGGCGACAACTTCATCTATCCCACTTGAAGGGTAGCGACGACGGCGTGACTGCCCATGGCTATTGTGGTTATGCCGGACGGCCCGAGCGGGACTGAGTCCTGCACACGACACCGACCGCGACAGTTGGCCGCGGCCGGGGCTGCTGGGCCTTTTGTCACTTCACCAACGGGCAGCCGCCATCGGTGATCGGACGGAACGCCTGCTCCGCCGGAATCGTCGAGACCAGACGGTAGTAGTCGTAAGCATATTTCGATTCCTCGGGCTTCTTGACCTCGAACAGATACATCGGATGCACCACGCGGCCGTCGGCGCGAATGGCGACGTCGCCGAATAGTTTATCTTTGCCCTTCGTTGCCTTCATCTGCGGCACGACATCCTTGGCATCGTCGCTGCCGGTGGCGGCAACCGCGTTCAGATAGGCGAGCGTTGCGGCGTAGACTCCCGCCTGGTTGCCGCTCGGCATCTTCCCGTTCATCCCGGGACGCGCGGCAAACCGCCTGGCGAAGGCGCGGGTGTCGTCGTCCATGTCCCAGTAGAAGGCTTCCAAGAGCTGCAGTCCCTGCGCCGCCTTCAGCCCCATGCCGTGGATGTCGTTGATGAACAGCAGGAACGCGACCAGCGACTGGCCGCCCTGCTGGATGCCGAACTCGGCGGCCTGCTTGACCGCGTTGATGGTGTCGCCACCGGCATTGGCGAGCCCGATGACCTTGGCCTTGGAGCCCTGCGCCTGCAGCAGGAACGACGCAAAGTCCGTGGTGCCGAGCGGGTGCTTGGCCGAGCCCAGCACCTTGCCGCCATGCTTCTCGATGTAGTTGGTCGCCTCCGCCTCGATACCCTGGCCGAGCGCGTAGTTAACCGTGATGAAATACCAGTCCTTGCCGCCGCGGCCCAGCATCGCGGCCGCCGTGGTGTTGCCGGTCGCCCAGGCGTCGTTGACCCATTGGATGGTGTTCGGCGAGCAGGCTTTCCCGGTGAGATCGGAGCTCGCGGTCGACGAGGCCAGGAACGTCATCCGGCTGTTGCGCAGGAGCTCGTTGATCGTCAGGCCCACCGCCGAGTTGGGCACGTCGACGATGGCGTCGACCTTGTCGACGTCGAGCCATTTGCGCGCGATCGCCGAGCCGACATCGGCCTTGTTCTGATGATCGGCATAGACGATCTCGACCTTGATGCCCTTAGCCCCGCCGTTGAAATCCTCCGCCGCCATCCGCGCGGCCTCGACCGAGCCCATGCCGTTGGTGTCCTGGAAGATGCCGGAGATGTCGTTGAGCACGCCGACGCGCACGACGTTGTCGGATATCTCGCCGGCGAGCGCGGTCGCCGCGCCGAACGATGCGGTCAGCGCCAGCGCGCAGGCTCTGAGTTGCTTCATGATGGTCCTCCCCCTGTGTTATTATTTTGATAGGTGTCGATGAACTAGCTCTGCTTGTCAGGGATCCGGACCACCAGCCCGGCGAGCGCCGGCTGCACCTTGATCTGGCAGGACAGCCGGCTGTTCGGCAGCCGCTCGGCGGCGGTGCCGTCGAGCAACGCATCCTCGTCATCGGAGACGGGATCGAGCCTCGCCGTCCAGGCTTCGTCGATATAGACGTGGCAGGTGGCGCAGACGGCGTTGCCGCCGCATTCGGCGACGATGCCGTCGACGCCATGGGTCAGCGCCGCCATCATCAGGCTGTCGCCATCCGACGCCTCCACGGTCTGGCTGCGGTTGTCGGCATGAATGAAGGTGATCGTCGTCATGGCTTGCTCAGACTCTTGGCTCAGGCTGGAGTGAAGGTGACCGGCAGGCTCTCCAGCCCGCGCAGCGTGTTGTTGTAGCGGCGCTTCGGCGCGCCGCTCATCGTGATCGACCCGACCTTGCGCGCGAGCGCGGTCAGCACCGCCTCGCCCTCCAGCCGCGCGACGAGCTGGCCGACGCACATGTGGATGCCCGAGCCGAAGCCGACATGGCCCGACACTTTGCGCGTGATGTCGTAGCTGTCCGGCTGCTCCCAGCGGCGCGGATCGCGATTGGCGCTACCTAAGAACATCAGCACCTTCTCGCCTCCCGGGATCGTCACGCCGCCGAGCTCGATGTCGCGCGTGGTGGTGCGGAAGAAGGTCTGCACCGGGCTTTCGAACCGCACCGCCTCCTCGAACGCATTGCGCGCCAGCGACGGATCGGCGCGCAGCCGCGCCCATTGGTCCGGGAAGCGCGCCAGGCAATACACCGCAGCGCCGATGCCATAGACCGTGGTGTCGAGGCCGGCGGACAGCAGCGAGCGCACCAGCAATGGCGCCTCGGCCGGCGTGATCTCGCCGCTATCGCTGAAGGCGTGAATGCAGGCGCCGAAGCCGCCGGGCGCGAGATTGTCGCGCTGGCATTGCTCCGTGACATAGGCCTGGTGCGGCGCCGAGCGCTCGATCGCCTGCTGTCGCAATTCGTTCGGCGGCCCGAAGGCGTTGAACACGAGGCTCGCATAGGAGATGAGATGGTCGCGGCCTTCGGCCTTGAGGCCGAGCGCATCGGGGAACACCGACAGCGGATAGGCCTCGGCGAGATCGGGGATGGCATCGAACGAGCCACGCGCCACGAGGTCATCGATCTTGGCCTCGGCCGCGGCCATGAAGCCGTCCCGCAGCCGCTTCATCACCGCCGGCGAGAGCACCTTGCTCAGCACCGCGCGGGTGCGCGTATGCGCCGGCGGATCGGCCTCGAGGATCAGGCTCGGCGGCCGCCACGGCTTCTCCTTGGCGAAGTCGCTGAGACCCACGCCGCGGCTGGAGCAGAATGTCTGCGGATCGTTGAACACGGTATAGACCTCGGCATAGCGCGCGACGCCGTAGACGTTCCACTGGTCGAGATAGACGACGGGGCCCGCCTCGCGCATCTGCTCGTGCGCCGGATAGGGATCGTCGAAGAAGCCGTAGGAGAACGGATCGATGGCGAGGCGCGGGATGGCGGACGCGACAGCGGCGGAGGAAAGAGCTGTTGGGTTCATGCTGACCTCTCGAAGTTTGGCCTTGTCATGCGGCTTTTCGTATCCGTATGAGTGGCGATGCATGGACGCTGGGGATCATGAGCGAGACAAAGGGAACGCCGCGCAAGACGCTGCCGCGCGAGCCTGAGGGACAAGGTCGGGGCCACGGCCTCACGCTCGACCTCGACCGCTACGTGCCGGCCTTCATCACCTTCATCGCCAACAAGCTGTCGAACAGCGCCACCGCGTTCTATCAGCGCAATTTCGGCGTCAACGTCACGGAATGGCGGATCATGTCGCTGCTGGCGATCGAGCCGGGCATTCCGGCCTCGCGCATCTGCAGCGTGATCGGCTTCGACAAGGGGCCCGTCAGCCGCACTCTGGCGCTGATGAAGAACCGCGGCCTGATCGCGATACGCAACGATCCGCAGGACGGCCGCAGCCATTCGATCTCGCTGACCGCAAAGGGACGGGCGACCCACGACAGGGTGATCATCGCCGCGCTCGAGCGCGAGCGGCGGCTGCTGGCCTGCCTCGACGAGAGTGAGCGCGAAGTCCTCATCACGCTGCTGCGCCGCCTCCACGACAATCTCGACGCCGTCACCGGCGCGGGCTGATCGGCACGCGCACGATCGAACGCGCGACTGACCCTTCCGGTCAGCGCATCCCACCGCGCGCGCGCAAGCGGCCGCGCCTGCTGCGAGCAGGCCGCACATGGCATTTCCGTCCCTTGTTCGAACGCGCCGGATCCTGCGCGCGTCACTTGTTTACGGGACCATCGTTCCACGGATTAGTTGCTTTGGCAACGATAAATTTTGCGCGGCGCGACCTGCCGCAGCGCGAGAGAGGCGCCTCGCCTCATAAGTCGCATTTTAATCATCGGCGAAGCGGCGCAGCAATTTCGCCCTGTTATGCAAGGTCATATCGGCGCGCCGCAGTCGTGGCGCGCTTGCGGGAGGGGCGCATGTTGGGGTTCATCTTCGGGTTCAATGCGCGCCTCGGCCGGCTGCAGTTCTTCCTGGCTTCGCTGGCCCTCGGCGTCATCACGGTGATCCTGGCGGTCGCAGTAGCCTTTGCCGTGGCCGCCATGGCGCCGCAGAAATCGGTGCTGGCCATCAGCGTGCCGATCCTTGCGGTGATCGGCATTTCCCTGCTGGCGAACCTGATGCTGCAGGCGATGCGCTTTCGCGACATCGGCTGGGACCCCGTCTGCGTCATTCCGGCCTGGATCGCGGTGATGGCGCTGGACTACGTCATTGCCAGCCGTTTTCCCGAATACGCCGCGACGGCAGAGCATTCGGGCACGTGGGTTGGCGCGCTGATCAATCTCGCCATGTGCATCGCGCTGCTGTTCTTTCCCAGCAGCGCTGGCGACACCCCGTCATATGGCCCGGCCGTGAGCCACGTGCCGCCGCCGGCGTCCCGCAGCAGCCGCAGCGCCGGCTCCGCGACCGAGGCCCGGCTGGCGCGCATCACGGGCGGCGACAGCCAGCGGCGTGGGTGGTGATCGCGCCGGCGGGACGATAGACGTCCGCTATCACTGCATAGCCAAGGCGGCCTTGAAGCAACCAAGGCCGCGCGTGTTGATTTGAGGCTGGGGCACGTCAGCGAAAGCCAGCGTCATGACCGAACAGGCCGGCAACCTTCACCACGTTGTCATCGTCGGCGCCGGCTTCGGCGGCCTGGAAGCCACCTATCGGCTCGCCGGTGCGCCCGTCCGCATCACGCTGATCGACCGCCGCAACCATCATCTGTTCCAGCCGCTGCTGTATCAGGTCGCCACCGCCTCGCTGGCGACCTCGGAGATCGCCTGGCCGATCCGCTCGCTGATGCGCGACCGGCCGGAGGTCACGACCCTGTTCGCCAACGTCAAGGGCGTCGACAAGGCAGGGCGACGCGTGCTGCTCGACGATGGCGCCGACGTCAGCTACGACACGCTGGTGCTCGCCACCGGCGCGCGGCATGCCTATTTCGGCCATGATGAATGGGAGCCGTTCGCGCCTGGCTTGAAGACGCTGGAGGATGCGACGACGCTGCGGCGCCGCATCCTGGTGGCGTTCGAGCGCGCCGAACGCGAGATCGACCCGGCCAGGCGCGCGGCCTGGATGACCTTCGTGATCATCGGCGCCGGCCCGACCGGGGTCGAACTGGCAGGAACCATCGCCGAGATGGCACGCGCGACGCTGCCGCCCGATTTCCGCAGCATCGATACGCACGAGGCGCGCGTGGTGCTGATCGAAGCCGGACCGCGCGTGCTCGGCGGCTTTCCCGAAGACCTTTCGGCCTACACGCAGAAGTCCCTCGAGAGCATCGGCGTGGAGGTCGTGCTCGGCCAGCCCGTGACCGAGTGCACCGCCGACAACGTCGTCTATGGCGGCCGCTCGGTGGCGACGCGAACGGTCATATGGGCCGCCGGTGTCCGCGCCTCGCGGGCGGCGGAATGGCTTGGCGCTCCGGCGGACCGGGCCGGACGGCTGCAGGTCGCGCCCGACCTGACCGTGCCCGGCCACCCGGAGATCTTCGCTATCGGCGACACCGTGACGGTGCCGGCCTGGGACGGCAAACCGGTCCCCGGTATCGCGCCGGCGGCGAAGCAGGAGGGCCGCTATGTCGCCCAGGCCATCAAGGCGCGCCTCGCCGGGCAGGCGCTGCCGCCGTTCCGCTATCATCACGTCGGCAGCCTTGCCCAGATCGGCAAGCGGCTCGCGGTGATCGATTTCGGCTGGATCAAGCTGCGCGGCGCCCTGGCATGGTGGATCTGGGGCCTAGCCCACATCTACTTCCTGATCGGGCTGCGCAACCGGCTCAGTGTCGCCCTGAGCTGGCTGTGGATTCATGCGCGAGACCAGCGCGCGGCGCGCCTGATCACCCAGGGCAGCAGCAAGGTGATGGACTGACGTCTGATTAAAGAATGAGCAATTCGCCTGCTTTGCAGGATCGTTTCGCCCCGCGGTCGCCGCATGAACCGAACAAACCACTGACACAGAACCTATTTTGGAGATTGCCCACGCGCCGGCAATGTACACAATGGCACGGCGCTTGCTAACCTCGACGTCAGACCGGCGACGCGGAGCGTAACGATATGGCAAGCGAGACTTCGGGCTCACGACAGACGTGGAGCGCCGCGTGAGCGAAACCGTCGCTGAAATCCTCGCCGCCCATCGCGCCGGCCTGATCACACCCCGAGACACAATCGCCCGCTGCTACGAGCGGATTCGCGCCCATGGCGATCCCGCGATCTTCATCAATCTGCGTGACGAGGCCGAGGCGCTGGCCGAGGCGGACAGCCTGCTCGGGAAAGATCCCGCCGCGCTGCCGCTCTACGGCGTGCCGGTTGCGGTCAAGGACAACATCGACGTTGCCGGCCTGCCGACCACCGCCGCCTGCCCGGCCTTCGCCTATACGCCCACGCGGGATTCGACCGCGGTGGCGCGGCTGCGGGCGGCCGGCGCGATCATCATCGGCAAGACCAATCTCGACCAGTTCGCCACCGGCCTCGTCGGCGCGCGGTCGCCCTATGGCATTCCGAAAAACCCGGTGCGCGGCGATCTGGTGCCGGGCGGCTCGAGCTCCGGCTCGGCGGTCGCCGTGTCGGCGGGTCTCGTTCCGCTCTCGCTTGGAACGGACACAGCCGGCTCGGGCCGCGTGCCGGCGATGCTGAACAACATTGTCGGGTTGAAGCCGAGCCTTGGCATGATCTCGACCACCGGACTGGTGCCGGCCTGCCGGACGCTCGACTGCATCTCGGTGTTCTCGCTGACGGTCGACGATGCGGTCACCGCGCTGTCTGTGATGACGGCGCCCGATCAGCTCGATCCGTTCTCGCGTGACCGGCCGCTGGCCGCGGTGACGACCTTTCCCAAGGGGGTAAAGCTCGGCGTTCCCCGTCCCGGCCAACTGATCTTCTTCGGCGACAAGGCCGCGGAAGCCGCCTATGGCGCGGCCGCGGCGCGCTTCGTCAAGCTCGGCGCCGAGCTGGTCGAATTCGATCTCGAGCCGTTCTATGAGACGGCGCGGCTGCTCTATGAAGGTCCGTGGGTCGCCGAGCGCTATCTCGTGATCCGCGATCTGCTGGCGTCGGATCCCGACGCGATTCACCCGGTGACGCGCGAGATCACCATCGGCGGCGCCCGCGGCAGCGCGGCCGACACCTTCGCGGCGCTGTATCGGCTGCAGGCGCTGCGCAAGGTCGCCGAGCGCACCTTCGGCGAGATCGATGCGATGCTGCTGCCGACCGCGCCGACCGCCTACACGACCGCGGAGGTGCTCGCCGATCCGATCCTGCTCAACAGCCGGCTCGGCACCTACACCAACTTCGTCAACCTGCTCGATCTGTGCGGCCTCGCAGTGCCGGCCGCGATGCGTGGCGACGGCATTCCGTTCGGCGTCACGCTGCTGGCGCCCGCCGGCCGCGATGCCGCGCTCGCCAGCCTGGGCCGCGCCTTCCATGCGGACACCGCGCTGCCAGTCGGCGCCAAGCCGGTGCCGCAGCCGCCGCTCGCGCCGATATCGCCGTCGCTGCATGGCGACGAGATCGCCGTCGTCGTGGTCGGCGCACATCTCTCCGGCATGGCGCTGAATCACGAGCTGACCAGCCTCGGCGGCCGTATGCTGGAGGCGGCATCGACCGCGCCGGACTACAAGCTCTACGCGCTGTCGACGACGCCGCCCAAGCCCGGCATGCTCAGGATCGAGGATGGCAAGGGGACCGCGATGGTCGTCGAACTATGGGCCCTGTCGGCGGCGAGCTTCGGCAAGTTCGTCAACCTCATCCCGCCGCCGCTGTCGATCGGGACGATCAGGCTGGCCGATGGCCGCAGCGCCAAGGGCTTTCTGGTCGAGCCCGCCGCACTCGACGGCGCACGCGACATTTCGGAATTCGGCGGCTGGCGCGCCTACATGGCGCAGAAGGGCTGAGAACAGCGAAGCCGTAGAGCTTGTGAGCCAATTTGAGTTCAGGGCTGAGTTTGCGACGAGGGGGCTGTCGCCGCGGGATAGCCGTTGTGGGCGGCTCTGTGCGGCGGATTGTCCCGGAGGATCCCTCGGATGCCGCTCCCGGCGACTATGATGCTGCTTTTTGACAGGCGATGAGGTGCAATCCTTGCAGAAGGTTGTTGGTGAACGCGTACCAGCTCACGACGGCGCGAACCTTGTCGATGCCGCGTACCGTCACTTGCCGGAGGTCCCAGTTGCGCCAGCGGGCGTGGATGCATTCGCACAGCGAGCGGAGCTGATACTGAGCCTTGCCGGCTTCGCTCGCCATGCGCGCTCGCCAGGCCGCCACACCAGGGCCATCGGTATCTCGGGGCAGATAAGGATCAACACCGCTTTTTTGCGAGCGCGGCGGACAGTAGATCTCGATGTTCTGGCCATGCGCCCATTCGATGTCGTCGCCACGGCAGTATCCGCCATCGACGAGGTAGCGCCTGGGCAGGCGTTGCAGCTTGTCGCGCAGCCGCTCCAGCATCGGTCGCATCAGGCCGCCGTCTGATCCGTTGTTGTCGATGTCGATTGCGACCACGATCATCGCAGCTGCAGCGCTGACGACCTGCACGTTGTAGGCGGGACGGAAGCCGGCATCGGCCATCTTCATCCGCCGCGCCTGCGGATCGGTGGTGGAGGCCCGAGGCTCCTTCGGCTTCTTGCCGTTACCGCCTTTTTCCTCGAGCTTCTGGCGCTTGCGCTTGATCTCCTCCAGCGCCGCCTGCGCCGCTTCGACCTTCTGTTTATGCTCGCGTGCGGCGCGCTCACGCGCCGCGCGGATGCGCCGGTTGCTGGCTTCTGGATCTGCATCGACTTCCCGCTTGAGCTCTTCCACCACCTCCGTTGCTTCCGCCAGCTTCTGCTGCAGCCTCGCTTCGCGCCGGAACGAGCTGGCCCCCGCATTGGCGCGGATCCGCACCCCGTCCTGTGCCAGCGTATCGAGATCGACCAGCCCGGCCTCGCTCAACGCCGCCAGATGTTCGCTCATCAGGCGGTCGAGCACATCGGCACAGCCGACGCGGAAGTCCGATAGCGTGTGATAGTTCAGCGATACCCCGCCACACAGCCAGCGATAGGCATCATGGCTCTCGCACAGGCGATCCAGCGCCCGAGCACTGCCGACGCCGTCGCTGGTGGCATAGAGCCAGAGCGCCAGCAAAAGGCGTGGCGACGGTGCCGGATGACCAGGCCTGTTCTCCCGCGCCTTCACTCGGTCTTCCAACTCGCTCAGGTCGAGCGTCTCGACATAGGTCCAGATCATCCGCGCCGGATGATCCTGCCCGATCAGGCTGTCGATATCGACCGCGCGCAGCTCGACCTGGTTGCGCTCCGGAACCCGCAGACGAGGCGCACCCTTCGGAAGCTCCCGCGCTTTGGGACCCGACTGCTCCGGCAATCCATCGAAAAGCTCGTCCTTAGCCATCATGACCTCCAGCAAACCGCTCCGCTCAGAGAATCATAGTCAGCGAGAATAGGCATCGAAAGATTCACAGCCTCGTAGGGTGGCCAAAGCGGCCGCCGCCAGGTGGCAGCGTGCCGACCGTCGGGCAGCGTGCTCATCAGTACGGCGGTGGGCACGGCGCCACAGACATCCCGTGCACGGAAACTGCACGGCAGCGCCTTTGCCCACCCTACAGCTCAAACTGCGAGCTATGCTACACCGACACCGCGTAGATCTCGTACTCGCCGCGGACCAGCTCGATATGGGCTTTCATCGCGCTCGCAGCACCTGCTTTGTCGCCGCGCATGATGGCGACGACGACGCGGTCGTGCTCGGCATGCGACTTGGCGAGACGGCCGAGGTTGCGGAACTGGGCGCGGCGGAACGGCTGCACCCGGACCCGCGTCGCCAAGGTGATCTCGGCGATATAGGTGTTATGCGCGCCCGCATAGATCGAATTGTGGAAACGCTCATTGACCTCGTGAAAGCGCTCGGGATTGCCGGCATGGCTGAGGTTGCGCAACTCCTCATGAATGGCTTCGAGCCGCTGCCGCTCCACCGGCGTCATGCGCTGCGCGGCAAGCCCCGCGCACAGGCCTTCCAACTCGGCCATGGCCTCGAACATGCCCGTGAGACGATCGACGGAGGGGCGCGCGACGACGGCGCCGCGATGCGCGCGTGCCTCGATCAAGCCGGAGGCCGCAAGCTGGCGCAGCGCCTCGCGCACCGGCGTACGTGACACGTTGAAGCGCTTCGCGATCTCGGTTTCGTCCAGCGGTGCGCCCGGCGCCAGCGCGCCACGCACGATGTCATCGGCGAGTTGCAGGCGCAGCTCCTCTGCGCGCGTGATCTTCGCCACCGCAGGCGGCGCACGCTCGGGGCGCGGCATCTCGGAAACGCGAGCGATCCGCTGGCGCGTGCGCGGCGGAAGATCGTCCAGGCTCATGCCTCAGCCGCCTTTTGCTTCGTCGATGATGCTGACATGGGCGGCGACAATTCTCCAGCCCTCCGGAAACCGGATCCATGTCTGCATCTGCCGCCCGACCTTGCCCGGCGCGCTGTCGCGATAGAACAGCGTGGAGGCGACGGCGGTGTCGCGGCCATAGGTCGAGATCACGGTGCGAGCCGTGCGCCGCATCAGTCCGATCGGCGACCGCGCCGAGCGGAACGCCGAGATCTCGCCATAGCCGTAGAGGTTCTCGCCGATGCCGTAGCGCAGCGTTCGCGCGTCGTTGCGAAACAGCTCGTCGAGCACGGCGACGTCGTTGCTGACCAGGGCCTGTTCATACCGCTGGAACTGGGCGGTGACCTCCGCGACGACGTCAGGCAGATCGACTTCCATTCTCCAGAACTCCTCTCGGGGCCGGCGCGGCGGCCACGCCAAGCTGTTGCAAGGCGTGGGCCACACGCAATGCGACATGTTCACACCAGGGCGCGGCGATGATCTGCACGCCGATGGGCATCGGCGCGAGCGGAATCGGCACGGCGACGACGGGAAGTCCGATGAACGAGATCGGCTGGGTATGGATGCCGATATTGGCGCGCACCGGTAGCTCGACGCCATCCAGCACGAAGGTTGCCTGCCCCAGTTTCGGCGCGACGCATGGCGTCGCGGGCGCGATCAGCACGTCGACCGATCTGAACAGCTCCAGCACCTTCGCCCGATACCAGCGGCGGAATTTCTGCGCGCGGTCGACCATCGGCGCCGGGATCATCGCGCCGGCGATCAAACGATCGCGCACCGCGGGATCGAAATCATCGGGACGCGTGCGCAGCCGGTCGAGATGCAGCGATGCACCTTCGGTCGTGCTGATGACGTAGGCCGCAGCGCGGGCGCGCGCCGCTTCGGGCACCTCGATGACCTGCGTCACCTTCAGAGCGGCGACAACGCGACTGACGGCTTCGGCCGCTTCGGGAAACAGGTTCTTCTGAAAGTGACCGCCGGCGATCGCGATGCGCAGACCGTCGAGCCCCTGCGAGAGCTGGCCAGACACCGGCTCCGGAGCACGCGAGGTGCAAGCGGCATCGTCGGAATCCGGCCCCTGCATCACGTCATAGGCAAGCGCGAGATCCTCGACCGAGCGGGCGAACGGACCGAGATGATCGAGGCTCATCACGAACGGAAACGAGCGCGCGCGCGACAGCCGACCATAGGTCGGCTTCAGACCGAAGATGCCGCAGAACGACGAGGGCACGCGGATCGAGCCATTGGTGTCGGAGCCGAGCGCGATCGGCACCAGGCCGCCGCCGACGGCGCTGCCCGAGCCGCCCGACGAGCCGCCGCTCATCCGGGTCGGATCATGCGGATTGCGCGACGGGCCATCATGGATGTTCTCGCCGGTGAAGTCATAGGCGTATTCGCCCATGTTGAGCGCGCCAACGAGAACGGCGCCCGCGGCTTCCATTCGCTCGATCAGCGTCGAGTCGCGCGGCGCGGGTGCGCGATCACGATTGATCTTGGAGCCGGCGCGGGTCGGCAGATCAGCGACGTCGAACAGGTTCTTTACCGCGAACGGCACCCCGGCGAGCGGCCCGACAGGTTTTCCGGCCGCGATATCGGCATCGACGGCGCGTGCCTTCGCCCGCGCCCGCTCGGCGGTGATGTCGGTAAAGGAATTGAGCACACCATCGCGGGCCGCGATCCGCGCCAGCGCGGCGTCGGTGGCCTCGACAGCGGTGAGCTTGCGGGCGGCGACCGCGGCGGCAATGGCGCCTGCGGTCATCTCGGAAGAATCAAGCGGTGAAGACACTGGCAGGCTCGGCTTCGTCAGGCAGGGAGAATTCATCGACCAGCTTCGCCATTTTCAGCGAGACCTCGAGATTGGCGCGGATCGCCGGCCGCCATGCGTCATTGATCGGCAAGCCCAAGGCGCGCCCGACCACGTCGATATAATCGTCCCAAGATTTGTCCGATGGCTCAGCCATGCAGCTCTCCCCCTCAATGCGCCGGCAGCGGCGGATGCGGAATCGCGGTCAGCAGCTCGCGCGTATAGGCGTCCTGTGGATCACCTAGCACACGTTCGGACGTGCCTTCCTCGACGATTCGGCCCGACCGCATCACGATCACACGATCGCACAACAGCCGCACCACGTTCAAATCATGGGAGACGAACAGATAGCTCATCCCTAACTGCTGCTTGAGATCCTGCAGCAGGTTGAGCACGACCGCCTGCACCGAGACGTCGAGCGCCGCGGTCGGCTCGTCGAGGATGACGAGCTTCGGGTGCAACGCAATCGCCCGCGCGATGCCGACGCGCGCTTTCTGTCCGCCCGACAATTGGTGCGGAAAACGGTCGAGGAGGTTCAGCGGCAGGCCGACCATGGTGGCGAGTTCCTCGCAGCGCGCACGCAGCGCATCGCGGCCTTTGATGTCGCCGAGCTGCAGGATCGGATCGGCGATGGCGCGGGCCGCCGTGAAGCGCGGATTGAGGCTGTCGGTCGGATCCTGAAACACCATCTGGATGCGGCTGCGCTGCGGCAGCCGCGCGAAGGCCTGCGGCAGGATGTTGCCGATCTCCTCGCCGTCGAAGCTGATGCGGCCCGAGGTCTGATCGAGCAACCGCATCACCATCATCGACGTCGTCGACTTGCCGCAGCCGGACTCGCCGACCAGCCCGACGCTCTCGCCATGACCGACGGTGAAGCTGATGCCGTCGACGGCACGGAACACCTCGGGCTCGACCGCCGGCTTGCGCCCGAACAGTTTCGACAAGGTCGCGGAGGCGCCCTGGCGGGGATATTCCTTGACCAGCTTGTCGACGAGGAGAAGCGGCTTGCTTTTACTCGTACTATGCTCGCGTTCTCCGCTCCGCTCGCCCTCCCCGCTCCGCTCGTCACCCCCGGGCTTGACTCGGGGGTCCATCTCCTTGAGCGACTCTTGCGACGTGGGATGGATCGCCGGGTCAAGCCCGGCGATGACGGGCTGTGGTGTGGGCGACGCCTCATCCTCCGGCAGGAGATCGCGCAGAGACACACCGAGCCGCGGCGTCGCGCGCATCAGCTTGCGTGTGTACGGATGCTGCGGATTGGCGAAAATATCGGTGGCCTTGGCGGTCTCGACCACGCGGCCCTTCTCCATCACGACGACGCGGTCGCAATAGGCTGCCGCGAGGCCGAGATCATGCGTGATCAGGATCGTCGACATGCCCCGGCTCTTGGTGAGCTCCACGACGAGATCCATCACCGCCTTCTGCGTGGTTACGTCGAGGCCGGTGGTCGGCTCGTCGGCGATCAGGAGTTGCGGATTGCAGGCCAGCGCCAGCGCGATCACGACGCGCTGGCACATGCCGCCGGACAATTCGAACGGATAGGCGTGATAGCGCTCGCGCGGGCGGGTGATCTTGACCTGCTCGAGGGCGGCGATGGCCTTCTCGGCGCGATCGCTCGCGGCCGCCTGGGCGTGCTGCTTCAGCACATCCTCGATCTGCTGGCCGACTTTCCGGATCGGGTTGAGCGCGGCGCGCGGGTTCTGGAAGATCATGGAAATCTCCCGCCCGCGCAGGTCGCGCATCTCGGTCTCCGCGGCCGCCTTGACGTCGACGCCGGAGAACATCACCGAGCCCTCGGCGATGCGCCCGGCGCGGTCGAGAATGCGCATCACGGCGTAGGACGTCACCGACTTGCCCGAGCCGGACTCGCCGACGATCGCGAGTGTCTCGCCCTTGGCGACGGAGATGTCGACATGCTGCACCGCCTTGACGATGCCGCGGCGAGTGGAGAATTCGACGGTGAGATCGCGAACGTCGAGCAGCGGCTGCGCGGTCATGATGCTCTCCCGTATTGGCGTCCGTCATGCGCGGGCTTGACCCGCCTGCGGGGCAGAAGCCCCTTCGGCGCGGCGAAGGCCTGCGCATCCATCAAAACCAACAAGTTCGTCGTCGGTCGATGGATTGCCGGGTCGAGCCCGGCAATGACGGAGTTTTGGTGTGGTCCGCTCATCGCCTCACGTCCTGCGCTGCGGGTCGACGATGTCACGCAGACCGTCGCCGAGCAGGTTGAAGCAGAACACGGCGATCATCAGCGCCAGGCCGGGGAACAGCGCGATCCACCATTCCCCCGACACCATGAAGGACGCGCCTTCGGCGACCATGATGCCCCATTCCGCCGTGGGCGGCCGCACGCCGAGGCCGATGAAGGACAGGCCCGCTGCGTTGAGGATCGCGTAGCCCATGGTGAGCGACATCTGCACGATCATGATCGGCATGATGTTGGGCAGGATGTGGCCGAGCAAGATGCGCATCTCGCTGTTGCCCGACAGCCGTGCCGCCTGCACGAAGCCGGCATTGCGGCGGACATTGGCTTCCGCGCGCGCGACGCGCGCATATAGTGGGAAGTTCACGATCGCGGTGGCGATGATGATGTTCTGCACGGTGTTGCCGAGCGCGGCGACGATGCCCATCGCCAGCACGAACAGCGGGAACGCCATGATGGTGTCGGCGACGCGTCCGACGATGCGGTCGGTCCAGCCGCCGAAGAACCCGGCTGCGACTCCGGCGAGGCCGCCCATGAAAAACACCAGCGCGACCGAGGCCACCGCGATGAAGGTGTCGAGCCGGGTCGCGACCACGACGCGGCTGAAGATGTCACGGCCGAGCTGATCGGTGCCGAACCAGTGCGCCGCCGATGGCGGCTTCAATGCGGATGCCGTATCGCTGGCCAACGGGTCATAAGGCACGATCCACGGCCCGAGGACCGCCGCGAACAAGATGACCACCAGCAGCCCGAAGGCGAAGCCGGTGACTTTGTTTTCGGCGAGCACGTAGCGCGTGTGCCCGATCAGGGCCACGATGCTGGACGTGCGGGCGGATGCGGCAGGTTCAATGGTCGGCGCGACAGTGCTCATCCTTCCAACCTCACACGCGGGTCGATGACGCCATAGAGAATGTCGATGACGAGGTTGAGGACGACGTACATGACCGCCATGGTCAGCACGAAGCCCTGCACCGGCGCAAAGTCGGAGGCGATCAGCGCCTCGACTGCATAGGAGCCGATGCCAGGCCAGGCGAACACCTTTTCCACCAGCACATTGGCGCCGAGCAGGAAGGAGAACACCATGGACAGGGTCGTGATCACCGGCAGCATCGCGTTGCGGAAGGCGTAGGTGACGGTGACCGTCGAGGGCGACAGGCCGGACGCGCGCGCGGTGCGGACGAACTCCGACGACAGCACCGACAGCATCGACGCCCGTGTCATGCGCGCGACCGGCGCCAGCGAGAAGATCGCGAGCGTCGCCGCGGGCAGAATCAGCTGGCTCAGCGCCGAGCGGAACGCCTCGCCGTCACCAGCGATCAGCGTATCGATCAGATAGAACCCGGTCACGCTGTTCGGCGCGCTGTAGAACACGTCGAGCCGGCCGAGCGGCGCTGGCGACCAGCCGAGGCGGAAATAGAACACATAGACCAGCACGAGCCCGGTGAAGAACACCGGCAGCGAAACACCGGCCGTCGTGACGACGCGACAGGTGTGGTCGATCCATGACCCCGGCCGCGTCGCCGCGAGCACGCCGAGCGGCAGCGCAATTGCAACCGAGACCAGAAGGCCAAGCAGTGTCAGTTCGGCCGAGGCCGGCAGGCGGTTGCGAATTTCGGTGGCGACAGGTTGGCCGGTCGTCAGCGAGCTGCCGAGATCCCCATGGGCGAGATCGACGGTGTAGCGGAAGAACTGCTCGACCAGCGGCTTGTCGAAGCCGAGCTTCTTGCGGATCTGCTCGACGGCTTCCTTAGTGGCGGCGGGGCCGGCGAAATAGGCGGCGGGATCGCCGGGCAGCGCGCGCGTGAGCAGGAAGGTGACGATCACGACGCCGATCAGCGACGGAATGGCGAAGGCGAGGCGCTTTGCGACGAGGCTCAGCATGGGCGGGGCCTCGCTGAAATGGGTACCGTTCGCGCTGCAAAGAGCAGACGGCTCCCTCCCCCCTTGTGGGGGAGGGTTGGAGAGAGGAGTGAGCCGAGAAGGTGGTGCCTGTGGCTACCCCCCTCCCTGCCCCTCCCCCACAAGGGTGGAGGGAATGAAAGAGATCGGGCCGCCTCACTCACCCCAGCCACGCCGCTCACCCC
The DNA here is from genome assembly GCF_000026145.1 of Bradyrhizobium sp. ORS 278. Lineage (NCBI taxonomy): Bacteria > Pseudomonadati > Pseudomonadota > Alphaproteobacteria > Hyphomicrobiales > Nitrobacteraceae > Bradyrhizobium > Bradyrhizobium sp. ORS 278. Next base: position 7,081,323 of record NC_009445.1, read on the forward strand.
TTCACCAGCGCGCGATAGTCGAGGCGGCGGTGGAACCAGTACTGATAGCCGGAGATGTTCTTCTGCATCGCGACGTTGACGAACGGCTGATACAGCGGAATGCGCGGCACGTCGGCGAAGGCGAGGTCGACGAAGCCCTTGACGTCGGCATCGTAGGCCGCCTTGTCGCCCGTCGAGGCAGCATCGCGGGCGCCGTTGATGAGCTTGTCCATCTCCGGCGACTTGTAGCTCATCGTGTTGAACACGGAATTGTTGCCGTGATAGCACCAGTAGAAGAAGTATTCGGGGTAATCGAGCCAGCCTGAGAAGATGTTGGTGAAGAGCGGCATCTCCTTCTTGTTCAGCTCGGTGCGCCAGTTGGCGCCGGGCACCTTGTTGATCGTGGTCTTGATCCCGAGCTGCGCGAGGCTCTCCTGCACCAGCACGCAGAGCGGCTCGTTGACCTGCGCGAAGTTCAGATCGAACGAGATCGTCGTCTCGAACCCGTTGGCGTAGCCGGCCTCGGCCAGCAGCGCCTTCGCCTTCTCCATGTCGGTGACATACTTCGTCGGCTGCGGCCAGGCCACCTCGGTCGCCTTGTCGGCCGGTGCCCCGAACATCGGATTGGCGAGGCCGAACATTACGGCGTCGATGATCTTCTGATAGGGCATGGCATAGGCGAGCGCCTGGCGCACCTTGGGATTATCGAATGGCGGCTTGGTCACGTTCATGCCGATGTACTGGATGCCGTTCGAGATCGGCAGCGAAATCACGGTGTGCTTGCCGTTCGACTTCATCTCCTGGAAGTCCTTGTTCGGCAGCTCATAAGAAATGTCGGCATCGCCGCGCTCCAGCAGCGCGCGGCGGTTGCCGGCCTGCGGCACCATGCGCCAGATCACGCGCCTGATCTTCGGCAGCGGCCCGCACACCCAGTCGTCGTTGCGTTCCATGACGACCTCGGTGCCGGCGGTCCACTTCGTCACCTTGTAGGCACCGGAGCCTGCCGTCTGCTGCTTGGTGTATTCGAGACCCCACGGATCCTTGTCGGTGGCGTTCTTCTTTACCAGCTCGGAATTGACCACACAGGGCACGATGACGGCGAGATCCGGAATCGTCAGACGGTCCTTCTTCAGAAAGTCGACGCGCACGGTGTAGTCGTCGACGATGACGAACTGCTCCGGCTTAGTCAGCGAGCCCGCGCTCATCTGAAAGGTCGGGAAGCCACCGACGCTGACCGCGCGGTCGAGCGACCATTTGACGTCCTTGGCGGTGACCGGCGTGCCATCGTGGAATTTGGCGTTCTTGCGCAGCTTGAAGGTCGCCGACATGTCGCCGATTGTCATGTCCTCGGCAAGCTCGGGCTTGAACTTGTCGCGGTCGTAATACGGGATGCCGCCGGGGCCACTCTTCATCTCGTGGCTGATCAGACGGTCGTAGCAATTCCACGACACCTCATAGCCCGGCACGTTGGTGCCGACGCCATGGATGTCGAGATTGTTGGGGCCGCCCTCGGACACGATGAGCAGCGTCTCGGACCGCGCGTCGGCCTTGGCGGAGGACATCACCGCCGGCGCCATCGGCAGCGCGGCGCCTGCCGCCAAACCGGACACGGACTTCAGAAAATCGCGACGCTTCATCAAGTGCTCCCACGGACTACGACCGGCGAGAGCAGAGATCGCAATCTTCGTGCCAAGCGCAGCAGCGAACCAAGTCTTTGATTAAATTTGGCTTTGCTTAGGAAGAGGCAATCGCTCCTCCGTCTCATTGCATACAAATAACGAAATTTGATTGCGTTTTAGGCAGAGCTCGACTGCTGCCCGTGGGACCGGCACTATTGGCAAAAATCTTCATTGTTGATGCGCTGACAGCGCGGGCCGGCCACCACGGCCTGGCGCGAGCAGCCGTCCTGGGTGTCGACCTTCTTCAACGCCCGGAGCGCAGCCATGGTCGGCCGGTGCCAGAGATAGTGCTCGTCGGTGAGCAGCGAGGACCGCCTGAGGCCGCCGACTGTCGGCGGATCGAACGACCCACTCGGCGATCCGCCCATGCAACCCAGCCGGGTCAGCTCCTCCTGGATGCGGGAAATTAGTTCGCGCCCTTCGAAGGTCGGCCCCGCGCTGTCCAGCACCATCGCTTCGCGCAGTCGCGATGCTGATGCGCGCGCCTCGAGCGCTTCAGGCGAGTCGGGAAACAACGAGGCCACAAGGTCGAAGGCCGCGGGCGTTCGAACCTGGCGGGCTCTCGCCAACACCTCGGCCGCCCCTGAATTGGCCGCCGGCCTGCGATCGGCGGATGCAGCTCGGCGCTGCTGCAGCACCTGGCGCGCCTGCGCGGCCTCCTCGCTGCCGGGGAAGCGGTCGACCAGCAGTTCGAACAGGGCGACATTGTCCGTTTCGGTCGCCGCCGCGAGCAGTTGGGCCGACTGGCTTGGCGGCGGCGCGGGCGGGAGGAAATAGAAGTCCTGCTCAATCGACGTGGACTCCCATGGGATCTGCTGCTCGGCTGTTGCCAGCCTGACCTGCCGGCGCACGCTCTTAAAAACGTCCTCCAGCTTCTCGCCGGGCATGCTCATCGCCTGCGCCAGGGCAAGCGCGTAGGGGCTGTGGCCGTTGTCACCGTCGAACGCGGCTTTTCCCGAGCCGGTCGCCGATGCGATGAAGGCACCATAGACCGCGCCCATCGGCGCCAGCCCGAGCAGCGCGTTCGATGTCGCCGCCCCCTCCGGGAATGGATTGTCGCGACACGCATCGAGGATCAGAATATTGACGCGGTTGCCGGCCGATGACAGTCGGTCCGCAATACGCTTGACGCTCACGGCCCGGCCGGCGATGTCCGCCTTGCGCTTGATGTCCGCGTCGACCGGCACGAGGTAATTGAGCCCGTCGCTCTCCAGACCATGGCCGGCATAGTAGAACACCGAAACGGCGTCGGGGCCGCGCTGCCTGATGACTTGTGCGAACGCCTCGACGTCCTCACCCATCGCCTTCAAATCGCGATTCGCCCTCAGCGTGACATCGAAGCCGAGCTGTCGAAGCCTTTCGGCAATCAAATCGGCGTCCTTGCCAGGATTTTCGAGCGGGCGGAGCTGCGAGTAGCGGGCGTTGCCGATGACGAGAGCCACGCGCGGCGCCGAGCTCGGTACCGTTTTCCTCTGAGCGTCGGCCGCCCAACCTGCGACGATGCCGTTCAGGACGAGCCAGACGGCGAGAGCCCCGATGGGCCAGACCGAGCGCGGGAAAAAACTTGTTCGCATGTTCGCATGATACCGAAGCGCTCACGACGCGCCACCCTCATCGAATTGACGCCAGACAGCAGCTATGGTCCGCTCCGGCATTTCCACTTGCGCAGCGCCCTGATGCCGCGACCTACAATCATAGTGCTGATCGGTTGCTTGCTGTGGAGCGGGTCGGCGACGGCGGAGGTCCTGAGCGGCCGCGAAGTCCAGAACCTTCTGGCCGGCGGCCCGGAGGGCACCACGATCGTTTTCCAAGGCGGAACCGACAAGCTGTTCTTTTCCCCGGCGCTGAAGAACAGGCTGCGGGTGAGCCCCGAACTGGGGCCCGATTTCATCAAGCGGAAGATCCTGCGCAGCACGGTCGCGGAGGGCGTGTTCGTCAGCGCGTCGATCGACAACGGCAAGCCGCGAACGATCACCGGGATTGCGGGGATCGCCGCCGACAACGACAGCGGACACGGAATCCTGACGCTGCTGCAGACATTTCCCGACGATACCAGCCTCAAGGCGTTCGAGAAGCGTGACCGGCTCTATGCCGTCGTGATCGTCGAGGATGCGCCAGGCGGCATTGTGTGCCGCAGATCACAGTGGGAGAGGCTGTTTTCACTCAAGGGGGATCCGAAGATGATGACGGTGCCGTGCGAATTCCTCGTCGGCAATGCCATCACGCCCTCGACGGGCAGGTAACAGCAGACAGCGGGACGACTGAAGATGACGAGCGCAACGTTAACGGGCCCCTCCGCCACGCGCTCCGGGCGCTGGCTGCTCATGGCAGCGCTGGCGCTGTTCACACTGCTTGCATTCCTGCCGGCACGGCCGGCCATGGCCTCAGGAGCGCTGATTGCGGCATCCAACGAAGCGACGGCCGGACTGGACGCATGCGGCACCAGGAAAAGTGCGGATCTCTACAAGTGCGTCGCCGACGTCCTCGACCGGTTGAACGCCCGGATCGCACCGATCAACGTGCCCGAGACCAAACGCGCCTTGCAGACGGCTGCACAGGAGCTGCGGTCCGCAACTTCCAAGACCCTTGCCATGTCCGCAATCGCGCGCTGCCAATCCGCCATTTCCGCCGTCATCCGTCAGGAGCGCGCAGCCGGTGGCGAAGCCAAGGGCCTTGCCGCGGTCGCCGGCGTGCTGTCCCGCGCTATGCGCCTGATCCAGAGCAAAGGCTGACCAGAAGGGGCGCGTGTCGGCGAAGGTTTCGTCTGCAAGGGGGAAAGACGTGAAACTCAGAAAGCTGTTGGAGAACGTGTCGTGCGCTTTCAGCGGGAGATGGCGACGCTGCCTGCCCGTCGCGGTGCTGGCGTTGGTCGTGCTGGCCGGCCCATGGCAGGTTCGGCCAGCGACGGCGTCGAGCGCGCTGATCGCCGCGTCGACCCAGGCGGTCGGCGGACTCGAAATGTGCAGGAGCAAGCAGGGCAAGGAGCTCTACAATTGCGTGGCCGACGTGCTCGACCGGCTGGCCTCCAACATTGGCGCGGCCAATGTCCCGGAGACGCAACGGGCGCTGCAGACCGCGGCGACCGGCTTGCGCGCCGCCACTTCCAAGGCCCAAGCCGTTTCGGCAATTGCACGCTGCCAATCGGTGATCTCCGGGTACTTGAAGCAGGTGCGCGCGGCCGGAGATCGCTATGTCCCGGGATTGGGCGACACTGGCCTGATCTCGATCTCGGGGGTGCTGTCGCGCGCGATCCAGCTGATCCAGAGCAAGGGCTGACCCACAGGCGGGACACGCAGGCATGCCTTCCGAGACGCAATCTCACCGTCTGACGCTGGCGACGATAATGCTGGCCTTGCTGGCACTGCTCGCCGCCACGCCTGTCCGGGCCGACGCAGGCATGGCTGCCGCCGCAATGTCCGCCAATGGCGGACTCGCGGCTTGCTCCGCCAACACTGGCAAGGCGCTTTACGAGTGCGTTGCCAATGTACTGGACAAACTGAGCAACGACATAACGGCGCCTGGCGTGCCGGAGACGCGCCGCGCGCTCAGCAATGCCGCGGCGGGGGTGCGTGCGGCCGCGACCAAGGCGCAGGCCCTGTCGGCCGTGACGCAGTGCCGGGCGTTGATCACGAGCGCCCTCGCCAAGGTGCGCGCGCTTGGCGGCGGCTACGTCGCCGGCTGGGGTGGCGGCGCCGGAGCTGGAGCGGGGCTGGCAGCCGTCTCCGATGTGCTCGCTCGCGCAGCCAAGCTGATCCAATCCAAAGGATGAGCGGTGCAGCTCAGTCTGGCCAGACCAGTGCCTGCAGCTCATCGAAACTGCGGACCTTGGATGGCCAGTCCGGGATGCAGATGTGCCGCACGGGATCGCTGGCCCTGTGCAACAGCATCAAGGCGAGCAGCCGGCGCTTGAACTGCCAGGTGATCTCGCCGGGCGTCAGGCCATAGCCTTCGAACAGAGCGCGCACACGTCCCCGATGGCCGGCCGCCATGAAGGCACTGGGCCCCAGCAGGTCGTATTCGCCGAACCCGGCCATGACATCGCCGAAGTCGAACAGCCCGCTCAGACGCCAGCCTCTGCCGTCCGGTGCGACCAGGAAGTTCTCCGGAATGTATTCCCCGGTCAGAATGACGGGCGATGGATCCCGCGGCAGGATTGCAGCCGCCTCCTGCAGCAGATCATCCAGCTCATCCAGCAAAGGCGACGGCAGGCCGAGCCGCTGATGGCGATCGCGGCAGGCTGCGAATTGAGCCTGCAGGAAATCGGACCAGCTCGGCCCAAGCGCGAGCAACTCGCCGGCCGGGACCCGCTGGACATCGGCGATCAGCCGGCCGAGTTGCCGGAGCATGTGCTGCTTGTCCGGCTCGTCCAGTTGCGGCCAGACCTCGGAGGCAGGATCGCCGTCGAGACGCGTCATGATCAGATAGGACCAGCCGTCGCGTTCGCCCTCGTACAGCAGTTCGGGCGTGGTCACATCGGCCAGACGACGGAACATCAGACGCAGCGTCGTCCGCTCCGACAGGAACTGGTCCCGAAGCAGGGATGGGAAGATCTTCAGGATCGCGCCGTCACCGATCGAGGCGACCAGATTGGTGCCAGCGCCAAACGGCACGAGGCGCGCGGCGGCATGGCCATGGCTCCGAGCAATGTCATGCGCAGCCGGCAGCCAGCATGCCGTATCGGCACGCAGGCGCCGCAACTGCGCGGCATCGGCGACATCAGGCAACCGCGCCATCACCGATCCGGGCTTGCGCGCTCGAATTGCCGCAGCAGGCGATTGCCGCGTTCGACGGCGGCATCCAGCGCTGCGTGCGCCGGCTTGCGGCCGCTGAACGCCTGCTCCATCTCGTCCTCGACCGCGTCGCGGATCAGCACGAAGGAGCCGAGTCGCAGGCCGCGCGAGTTCTCGGTCGGCGGATGCAGTGTCACCTGTTCGATCGAGATCGCCGTGCCCGGATTGCGGTCGTAGAAACCTTGCGCGCGGGTGAGATCGAACGCAGCCTGGGTGATCGGCAAATAGCCCGTGTTCTGATGCCAGGCCGCCTGGACATCCGGCCTTGACAGATAGGCGAAGAACTTGGCGACGCCCTTATATTCCGCGGCAGGACGGTCGCGCAGCACCCACAGCGTCGCACCACCGATGATCGAATTCTGCGGCGCGCCCGCAACGTCGGGCCAGAACGGCATCATGCCGAAGCCGACCTCGAACTTCGAGTTCGCCTTGATGTCGGCGCGCGTCGCCGAGGAGCCGATGAAGATGCCGCACTCCCCCTTCTGGAAGCGTGGCTCGGCTGCCTGACCCCGGCCGCCATAGTCGAACACTTTGCCCTTCTGCCAATCGGCGAGTTGCGCGATGTGACGCGTCACAACAGGATGATTGAAGGTCAGCACGGCGTCCAGGCCACCAAAGCCGTTGGCCTTGGTGGCGATGGGCAGATTGTGGAATGCCGCGAAGTTCTCGATATGGATCCAGGACGGCCACGACGTTGTGAAGCCGCACGCCACGCCATGCTCGCGCAGACGTTTGGCGGCCTGTCCGAGCTCTGGCCAGGTCCGCGGCGCGATCGCGGGATCGAGTCCGGCGGCGCGGAATTGATCCTTGTTGTAATAGAGGATCGGCGTCGACGCGTTGAACGGGAACGACAGCAGATTGCCGTCGGCGTCGGCATAGTAGCCGGCGACGGCCGGTAGATAGGCCGATGGCGAAAAGCTTTCCTGCTCGTCGCGCATCAATTCGAACACCGGATAGATCGCGCCCCTGGCCGCGGTCATGGTGGCCGTCGCGATCTCGTTCACCTGGACGATCGCCGGCTGGCCGCGCGAGCGAAACGCGAAGATGGCCGCGGTCACGGTCTCCGTGTAGCTGCCCTTGTAGCTCGGCACGATGCGATAATCGGACTGCGACGCGTTGAAGTCCGCCGCGAGACGGTCGACCTGCTTGCCGAGTTCGCCCGACATCGCATGCCACCACATGATGTCGGTCGCGGCATGGGCCGTCTCGGCGCAAGCAGCCGCAGCAGAAAGGATTCCAATCCAAAGCATGCGCAAGAAAATCGACACCTGACGCGAACTCCGAATCAATCAATAAAATCTCGCCGTGGACGAAAATCGCCATCGGGCGAACTCTAGAGTTCGACAACCCTTGGCTGCAACAACTTTGCGGCAAACCATTGACGCGTGGCGCTTTGGCGTCAGAATGGCCTTATAGCACCGGACGGGGGCTAAACTTGAACCTTTTTGCCGCCGGACCGACCTCATCATCAGGGGGAAAGTGTTGCCTGTGTACCGCGCTCGTCTTTCGTCGACGTCGAGAGTGGACGCTTCGCCGGTGCTGACGCAGGCTGCGGCGGGCGCGTGGTCCCGTGCGCGCGGGCCTTGCCGCCCCGCAGCGGCAACGCGCTTTGCATCGCAACACGGGAGTTCGGCTGCGCGGGACGGATCCTGCGCAGATAATATTCGCAAACGCGGCCCGAGGTAGCGATCGTGGCGCGATCCGAGCAGCGGGCCCCCTTTCACCAGCCACTCAGCCTGGCGGTTCTCGGGCGCGCTCGGATCGTGCGCGTGCTCCGGGCTGTGCCCATACGTTGGCGCATCCTCTCAATTGCCGCCCTCAACTCCGCCGTGGTGATCGTGCTCGCCGCGCTGATCTGGAACGGCGCCCGGGTGCTGGGCACGGCCTGGGACGACGTCCGCCAGGTGCGCGAGTCCGACAAGGTGCTGGCGCTGCTGGAGAGCGAGACCAGCCGGCTGCAGAACCTGATCCACCGCTACATCAATCAGCCGAGCCCGGAGCTGTTCGCCGAGATCCTGCTGCTGCGCGAGGCCGTGCTCGGCACGCTGACGACGCGCGCCTCGACCGATCCCATGCTGTCGGGATCGGTCGAGGATCTGGAGCGCGTCACCGTGCGCTTCCTCGACGGCTTCGGCGAGCTGCGCGGCCTGCAGGCGACGATCTCCAAGACCTATGAGGAGGAGGTGCTCGGCCCTGCCCGAGACATCGCCGGACTCTATTCGGCGATCGAAGGCGCGACCGGCCATCGCGACGCGGAGATCTGGCCGTCGCTCGGCAAATCGCGCGAGGCCTTCACGGCGATGCTGGTGGCCGCCAACTCCTACTATCTGTCGCTGACGCCGACCTCCGCGGATGACGCCCGCCGCAACATCGAGACGATCGAGAAGACCATCCCCGTCATGTCGGGCCTCGCCGACAATGACCCGCAGCACCTCGCGCTGCAGCGGCTCTCGGCGCGCGCCGCCGCGCTACGCGCCGGGTTTTCCAAGCTGACGGATCAATTGAGCAATCGCACCGAGCTGTTGCGCAACACCATCGACGCGAGCCAGGCGGAGACCATCGCCGTGATCGACGGGCTGTCGGTGAAGATGCGGCAGCACGAACAGAAGGCGCAGGCGACCTTCGACAAAACCCTGCGCGACATCTCGCGCCGCGTGCTGTCGATTGCGGTCATTTTCCTCGGAATCATCCTGTCCGCCGGCGTGCTGATCGCACTGTCGATCCGGCTGCCGCTGCAGCAGATCATGGCGTCCATGCGCGCCATCACGCTTGGCGACTACGATCGGCGGGTTCAGGGGACCGAGGCGCGGGACGAGGTCGGCGCGATGGCCCGCGCAGTGGAGGTGTTCCGTGAGAACGCCATCGCCAAGCGCAAAACCGAGGACGAACTGCGGACAGCCAAGGAGAAGGCCGAAAGCGCGCTGCTCGAGCTCAATGCCGCGCAGCGCAATCTGATCGACGCCGAGCGGCTCGCGGCGCTCGGCGGCCTGGTCGCCGGCGTGGCTCACGAGGTGAACAACCCGATCGGCATCAGCCTGACCGTCGCCTCGAGCTTCGCGCGCCGGGTCGAGATTTTCGAAGCTGCGCTGCGGTCGCCTGAAGGGGGCCTGCGACGGTCGCAACTGGAGGAGTTCGTGCGCACCTCGCGCGACGCCTCCGAACAATTGGTCGCCAATCTGCAGCGCGCCGGCGAGCTGATCCAGTCGTTCAAGCAGGTCGCCGTCGACCGGTCGCACGCCGAACGGCGGACTTTCGTCTTGAGCGAGGCCACCGATCAGATCATCACCAGCCTGAAGCCGGTGCTCAAGCGCGCCCCGATCACGCTGTCCGTCGATGTGCCCGAGGGACTTTTCATCGACGGCTATCCCGGGTTCTATGGCCAGATCCTGACCAACCTTTTCCTCAACGCGGTCAACCATGCCTTTGCCGATGGCCGGTCGGGGACCATCTCGATCGCGGCGCGTCCTCGCGGCGCGGATGACATCGAGATCATTTTCGCCGATAACGGTGCCGGCATGACCCCCGAGGTCCAGCGTCAGGCTTTCGACCCGTTCTTCACGACGCGCCGCAACGAGGGTGGGACCGGATTGGGCCTGCATATCGTCTACAATCTCGTGACTCAGCAGCTCGGCGGCCGCATGATGCTGGAATCCCGCGAGGGACAAGGCACGACTTTTCGGATAATCATGCCGCGGGTCGCCAAGGGCGACACCGAGACAGCAATGGGTGACGGAACGACGCAATGGCCGAACAGGACGATGTCCTCCACCTGATCGACGACACCGGCTTCGCAGAGGACGCCCAATCGGCCCGGAAATGGAAGATCGCCGTCATCGACGACGACCATGCCGTACACGATGGCACCCGATTTGCGCTGTCGGACTACAGCTTGAACGGCCAGGGTCTCGAGATCCTCTCCGCCTACTCGGCGGCTGAGGGCCGCATCCTGATGCGCGAGCATGGCGACATCGCTGCAGTGCTGCTCGATGTCATCATGGAGACCGATGTCGCCGGCCTGGAGCTCGTCGAATACATCCGCAACGAGATCAGGAACGAGACCGTCCGCATCATCCTGCGCACCGGCCAGCCTGGCCAGGCGCCGGAGCGGCGGGTCATCGTCCAGTACGACATCAACGACTACAAGGCCAAGACCGAGCTCACCGCCGACAAGCTGTTCACCTCGCTGACCGCGGCGCTGCGCAGCTATCAGCAGCTCGAGCGCATGGTGCAGACCCGCCGCGGCCTGGAGATCATCATCGACGCGGCCTCGACATTGTACGACTTCAAGTCGATGCAGCGGCTCGCCGAAGGCGTGCTGACTCAGATCGCGTCGCTGCTGAACGTCGATTGCGCCGGCATTCTCGTGCTGCGCGACGACGGCAGCCCGAGAGAGGATTTTTCCGTATTGGCCGGCTCCGGCTGCTACAGCCGCTTCTCCGGCGCCGTCACCTCGCGCTCGCTCGACCCGGACCTGCGCGGCATGGTCGAGGCCGCCTTCAGGCAGCGGACGAACGAATTCGCCGACCACAAGACGGTGCTGTACCTGCGGACCGGCTCCGGCCGGGAGGTGGTGGTTCTGCTGCAGGCCGAGCGGCCCTTGTCCGAGACTGACCGCTCGCTGGTCGAGATCTTCTCCAGCCGCCTGTCGATCGCCTTCGACAATGTGATCCTGTATCAGCAGCTGCATGAGGCCAACACCCAGCTCGAGGACCGTGTCGCCCAGCGCACCCGCGCCCTGATGCAGGCCAACCGGCGGCTGTCGGCGCAGTGGCTGCGGCTGCAGCGCGCCAACGGTTTCAAGAACGAAATTTTGGGCACCGTTGCCCACGATCTGAAGAATCCGCTCGGCGTGATCCTCGGACGTACCGAGATGCTGACGGAGCTGGTCGCCACAGGCGCATCGGCTGACGGCATCGCCAGCCAGATCGGCCACATCCGTGATGCGGCCAAACGGCTGACCTCGATGGTCGACCATCTGATCTCGGATGCGATGGCCGACGCATTCGACATCACGATCCGCCGCGAGCCGGTCGATATCGCCGCTTTGATCCACGAGGTGGTCGAGGCCAACCAGCCGCTGGCGCTCAACAAGCAGCAGGTCATCGCGGTGTCGGCGCCGCCGCAGCTCTCGACGATGTGCGACATCGACCGCATCCGCGAGGCGATCGACAATCTGCTGAGCAACGCCATCAAATACAGCCCGATCGGCGGGCGGATCAGCGTTGACGTCACCGACGATGGCGACAACACCATCATCGGCATCACCGACCAGGGCGCCGGACTGTCGCCGGAGGATCTCGGCCGGCTGTTCGGGCGGTTCCAGCGCCTCTCGGCCAAACCGACCGCGGGCGAGAGCTCGACGGGGCTCGGCCTGTCGATTGTCAAACGCATCGTCGACATGCATGGTGGCGAGGTGACGGCCAAGAGCGATGGGCCGGGATCGGGGTCAACCTTCACCATCACACTGCCTGCGGCCGAGTTGTCATGAGTCAGAGCCAGCACATCATCATCGTCGACGATGAGGCACCCGCCCGCGAGATGGTGGGCGATTACCTCAAGATGCACGGTTTCACGGTGACCTTGTGCGACGGCGGCAAGAGCCTGCGCAGTGCCATCGAGACTGGCCCGGCCGATCTCGTGGTGCTTGACCTCAACATGCCCGAAGAGGACGGGCTGTCGATCATCCGCGACCTCAAGGGCCGCACCAACATCCCGGTCATCATGTTGACGGCGACCGCGAGCCCGATCGATCGCGTCGTCGGGCTCGAGCTCGGCGCGGACGATTACGTCGCCAAGCCCTGCGAGCTGCGCGAGCTGATGGCCCGCATCCGATCGGTGCTGCGCCGCAGCGCCCCGGCCAAGGTTGCCGCCGCGGCCGTGGCGGCTGCTCCGGAGCCGGCTCCGGCCAAGGCTCCGGATCCGCAGCTGGTGCGGTTCGGCACCAAATGGCTCGATCTGGACGCTCAGGCGTTGCGCGACGACGAGGGTAACGAGCATCCCTTGACCGCTTCCGAATTCGGCCTGCTCAAGGTGTTCGCCGCCAACCCGAAGCGGGTGCTGTCGCGCGAGCGACTGCTGGAGCTCGCGAACGCCCGGGATGCCGAGGCATTCGACCGGGCAGTGGACCTGCGAATCATGCGAATTCGGCGCAAGATCGAGCCGGATCCGACCAAACCAGCCGTGATCCGGACCATTCGCGGCGGCGGCTACCTGTTCTCGCCGTCCGGCGACAAGGCCTGACGGCGGCCGGCGCGCGAGTAGCGCCTGCAGTCGGCGCGCGCGTTTATTCCATTTTCTGGAACCCAGACTTCCTCATTGTGGAATAAGGCACATTTCCGCCACGACTGTTTCGCGATGTGCGGTGCGACGAAACATTTCTGGCCAGCCACGAAACCATTTTCCTGGTTTGGTGCAGACGTCCCGAAACGGGCACTCCGTAACAATCCCACCCGTCGAAACGCCGCAAGGGGGCGGCGGAACGGGAGAGTGCCATGCAGAACGTCGTTGCCATCAATTCCGCCGCCAGCCAGGGCATCATCGCGGCCCAGGCGACCACGGACGACATGCTCCTCGAGAGCATTGCCGATGGCGATCGGACCGCGATGCACACGCTTTATGCGCGTCACAATGTGCGGGTCTATCGCTTCATCCTGCGCATCGTCCGCGACACCACCGTCGCCGAGGACCTGGTCAGCCAGGTGTTCCTGGACGTGTGGCGCACCGCCAAGCAGTTCGAAGGCCGCTCGCAGGTCTCGACCTGGCTGCTCTCGATCGCCCGCTTCAAGGCGCTGACCGCGCTGCGCCAGCGCCGCTTCGAGGATATCGACCAGGACGAGGTGCGCGAGATCGCCGACGACAGCGACACGCCGGAGACCTCGCTCGAGCGCGCCACCACCAGCGCCATCCTGCGCGCCTGTGTCGCCAAGCTGTCGCCGGCCCATCGCGAAATCATCACCCTGATCTACTACCATGAGAAGTCAGTGGAGGAGGTCGGCCAGATCATCGGCATCCCGCAGAGCACGGTGAAGACCCGTATGTTCTACGCTCGCAAGCACCTGGCCGAGCTCCTGCGCTGCGCCGGCGTCCACAGCCTCGCCGCGTAATCTCCATTCATCCCCGTCGGGGCCGACGTTCCGGCGGGTTCCAAAAAAAGACGACGCGCGAAAATCGCCGAATGAAACAATTGAAACAATCGGCGAAATCACCTGGAAAATTTCGACGGTTAGAACGTTAGTCATCAACCGGGTCCCAGTCCCCCAGCTGATCCCGGTTTCGAGCGAGCAAATTCAAGGATACCTCCACCTTCCCTGTTGCTCCGAAGACCCGGCGGATTCCCCCGCCGGGTCTTCGTCGTTTTGGGACCCGCGGCCACGCCGTAGGGCGATTTGACCATTTGATATCGACCCGCGCCGGTGCAATTGTCCGCGCGACAGGGGCCCGCGCGCCTCGCAATGACGGACGGTCGAGGATGTTCGGTTTGGATGCGGTGGAGCTGGCGCGTGCGCAATTCGCCTTCACAGTGATCTTCCACATCATCTTCCCTGCCTTCTCGATCGGGCTTGCCTCCTACCTCGCGGTGCTCGAGGCGCTGTGGCTGTGGACCGGACGGGACGTCTACCTCAACGTTTTCAACTACTGGCTCAAGATCTTCGCCATCGCATTCGCGATGGGCGTCGTGTCGGGCATCGTGATGTCCTATCAGTTCGGCACCAACTGGTCGGTCTATTCCGACAAGGTTGGCCCCGTCATCGGCCCGCTGATGGCCTATGAGGTGCTGACCGCGTTCTTTCTCGAAGCCGGCTTCCTCGGCGTCATGCTGTTCGGGCTGAAGCGCGTCGGCCCGAAGCTGCATTTCCTCGCCACCCTGATGGTCGCGGTCGGCACCTTGATCTCGGCATTCTGGATCCTCTCGGCCAATTCCTGGATGCAGACGCCGGCCGGCTACGCCGTCAATGCCGAGGGCCAGTTCGTCTCGATCGATTGGCTGAAGGTGATCTTCAATCCGTCGTTCCCCTACCGCCTCGTCCACATGGTTCTGGCGGCCTATCTCACGACCTCGCTGGTGGTCGGCGCAGTCGGCGCCTGGCATCTCCTGCGCAATCCGCATCTGCCGGGGCCACGCGTGATGTTCTCGATGGCGATGTGGATGGCCGCGCTGGTCGCGCCGCTGCAGATTTTGGTCGGCGATCAGCATGGTCTCAACACGCTCGAGCACCAGCCGGTGAAGATCATGGCCATGGAGGGCCATTTCGAGAGCCACAAGGATGGCGCGCCGCTGTATCTGTTCGGCTGGCCCGACCAGGCCAAGGGCGAACTGAAATGGGCGCTCGGCATTCCCAAATTCGGCTCGCTGATCCTCAAGCACCAGATCGACGCGCCGATGGCCGGGCTCGACACCGTACCGCGGCAGGATTGGCCGCCGGTGCCGATCACCTTCTGGTCGTTCCGCATCATGGTCGGGCTGGGCCTGCTGATGCTGGCGCTCGGCCTGTTCAGCCTGTGGGAGCGCTGGCGCGGCCGGCTGTACATCAATCGAAACCTGCATCGCTTCGCGATCGCAATGGGCCCCGCAGGCTTCGTCGCCGTGATCGCCGGCTGGGTCACGACCGAGACCGGCCGACAGCCGTACACCGTGTACGGCCTGCTGCGCACCGCCGATTCGGTCTCGCCGCTGGCGGCGCCGGCGGTCGGGACCTCGCTGCTGGCGTTCATCATCGTGTACTTCATCATTTTCGCCGCAGGCGCGCTGTACATCCTGCGCCTGATGGCCGAGCCGCCGCACCCTGGTGAGCCCGGCCTGAGCAGCGCGCAGCCGGTCCGGACCGCCGGCATCACGCCGGCAGCCGGCGTCGTGCAGGGAGCGGGATCATGAGCGTCGCCGTCGATCTCGCCACGCTTTGGGCCTTCATCATCGCGCTCGCTGTGTTCATCTATGTCGTGATGGACGGCTTCGATCTCGGCCTCGGCATTCTCTTCCCGCTGTTTCCGGCCAAGCACGACCGCGACACCATCACCAACACGGTCGCGCCGGTGTGGGACGGCAACGAGACCTGGCTGGTGCTCGGCGGCGGCGGGCTGATGGCGGCGTTTCCGCTCGCTTATTCCATCCTGCTGCCGGCGCTGTATGCGCCGCTGATCGCGATGCTGGTCGGGCTGATCTTCCGCGGCGTCGCGTTCGAATTCCGCTGGCGCACGCGCGCCACACGCAATCTCTGGGACATTGCCTTTGCTGGCGGCTCCTGGATCGCGGCGCTGGCACAGGGCATCGCGCTCGGCGCCATCCTGCAGGGCGTCCATGTCGAGGGCCGGCATTATGCCGGCGGCTGGTGGGACTGGCTGACGCCGTTCAGCATTCTCACCGGCGTCTCTTTGGTTGCCGGCTACGCCCTTCTTGGCGCGACCTGGCTGATCCTGAAGACCGAGGGCGACCTGCGCGACAAAGCCTACCGGATCAGCTGGTTCTTCCTGTTCGCGATGCTGCTCGCGATCGCGGCGGTCAGCCTGGCGACGCCGCTGCTCACCAATCAATACGCACATCGCTGGTTTCAGCTGCCGACCGTGATCTTCGCAGCACCGGTGCCGCTCGCCGTCATCGGGGTCACCGTGCTGATGATGAAGAACCTCGCCCAGAAGCACGACGGCTGGCCATTCTTTCTGGCCCTGGCTCTCTTCTTGCTCTCCTATGCCGGTCTCGGCATCAGCATCTATCCCTACATCGTGCCGCAGAGCATCACGATCTGGCAGGCGGCGGCGCCGGAGCGCAGCCAACTGATCATGCTGCCCGGCGTGCTGGTGCTGGTGCCGCTGATTCTCGGCTACACCGCCTGGGCCTATTGGGTGTTTCGCGGCAAGGTCAGCCACGACGCCGGCTATCATTGATGCCCACTCCCGAGCCCGCCCCGCTCGCCAAGCGCCTCGCCTGGTTCGTTGCCCTGTGGCTGGCCGGCCTGGCCACCGTCGGTGCGGTCGCCTTCCTGCTGCGGCTCTGGATGAAGCTCGGATGACGGCGGACGACCCGCGCTCAGCTTGACTTTGCGGCCAAGATGCCCCTGAAATTTGGCGGGTGGTTTTGATCGGGCAAGCTTCGCAGGGGTCCGTTGAGGAGAGCTTTGAATGCCGAGTTTCCATCGCCTGCTGTGTGCAGCCAGCGCCATCATCGCGCTGGCGCTGTCCACATCGCACGGCTTCGCCCAGTCCGAGGATCCTGGTGACCAACCCGGTCTCGTCGCCGATGACGGCTACGAGCTCGATCCGGAATGGCGCAAGCAGGTGGTCTATTTCCGCACCACCGAGCCGCCGGGCACGATCATCGTCTCCACCGCCGAGCGCTATCTCTATCTGGTGCAGCCGGGCGGCCGCGCCATCCGCTACGGCATCGGCGTGGGCCGCGACGGCTTCCAGTGGCAGGGGCTGCTGCAGATCACCAAGAAGGCCGAGTGGCCGGACTGGACGCCGCCGCCGGAGATGATCCAGCGCCAGCCTTATCTGCCGCGCTTCATGGCCGGCGGTCCCGGCAATCCCCTGGGCGCGCGCGCGATGTATCTGGGCACCACCGTGTACCGCATCCACGGCACCAACCAGCCCTGGACCATCGGCACCAAGATTTCCTCCGGCTGCTTCCGCCTGGTGAATGCTGATGTCGCCGACCTGTTCGACCGCGTGCCCGTCGGCACCAAGGTCGTGGTGCGGCAGAAGCCGGAACTGTGACGGCGGCCTCAGCCGCCGGACATTCAGCCATCGCTTTGTCCTGACATTTTCCGAAAGAGATTCATCATGCGCACTTTCCGAGGCGGCCTGCTGATCGGGCTTGCCGTTGCCGTGCTCGTCGCGGCGCTCGCCGTCACCTATGAAATGTACGACACCCGCACCCTGAAGCGCACTGTCCGCCGCGGCGAGGTGCTGTGCGGCGTCAATGCCGGCCTGCCCGGCTTCTCGATCCCCGACGACAAGGGCAACTGGACCGGCTTCGACGTCGATTTCTGCCGCGCCGTGGCGGCCGCGATCTTCGACGACCCGAAGAAGGCGCGGTTCGTGCCGCTCGACGCCAGCGAGCGCTTCAAGGAGCTGCAGAGCCGCAAGGTCGACATCCTCTCGCGCAACACCACCTGGTCGATGGCGCGCGAGCAGAACTACGACCTGTATTTCCCGGCGGTCGCCTATTACGACGGCCAGGGCTTCATGGTGCCGCGGGCGCGCAAGCTGGAGACCGCGCTCGACCTCAACGGCAGCAAGGTCTGCGTGCAGGATTCGACGACCAACGCGCTCAACCTCGGCGACTACTTCCGTGCCAACAACATGAAGTACGAGGAAGTCAAGCTCCCGAAGCTGGACGACGTTCTCAAGGCCTATGACAGCGGCAAGTGCGATACCTTCACCGCCGACGTCTCGCAGCTTTACGCGCTGCGCCTGGTGCTGACCAAGCCGGGCGATCACGACATCCTGCCCGATCTGATCTCCAAGGAGCCGCTCGCTCCCGTCGTGCGCCAGCGCGACGACGACTGGATGATGATCGTGAAGTGGACGCTGTATGCGATGATCAATGCCGAGGAGCTCGGTGTCACCTCCAAGAACATCGACGAGGCGCTGAAGTCGAAGAAGCCGGACGTGATGCGGCTGGTCGGCAACGAGGGCACCTACGGCCAGGACCTCGGCCTGTCGAAGGACTGGGCCGCGCGCATCATCCGCCACGTCGGCAATTACGGCGAGGTCTACGAGCGCAACGTCGGCAGCGAGTCCAAGCTGAAGATCCCGCGCGGCATGAACCAGTTGTGGAACGCGGGCGGCATTCAGTACGCGCCGCCGATCAGGTAGGGTTTTCGTCATACCCTCGCCATCATCGCGAGGAGCTTCGCGACGAAGCGGTCCAGGGTTGTCACAGCGACTCTGGATTGCTTCGCTTCGCCGCTTCGCTCGCAATGACGGAGCATCGAGCAACCTTCTCGCGACGCGCTCCGCGCCCGAGCTCTGCAAAACTTCACCCTCTCCACATCGAGGGCGCAGGGAAGGCCAGGCACCGACTGGCACCTGCGGTCCGCCTGCGAAAAAAATGCAGGCGGCAGAACCACAGGATCAGCCGGAGCAACCCGGCCTTCCCTGCGCAATGGCTTTACGCTTATGGCGCGCTCTCCTCGGTGTCCGGCTTGTTAGCCACCGTCGCCGGCAGGATCATCCTTGCCTGCCGGCTTGGCATCAGCACCGCGATGCCGGGACCACGCGCTTTCGCGTCCGCATTGGCTTCGTTCGTCGGCACGATCTCTCATGCTGCGATCCAATGCGGCCATCGCATCACCGGCCCGACACTCGTGACGATCGCGAAGCGTCCCTCTTGTGGGCCGTGACGCGGGCAATGTGCAGCTGATTTGCCCGACGACACAACAGCTGTCAGATTGCGACAAAGTGGCACGACGGGCAGTTTTGTCCGACGGCATCGAACAATTCACCTTGCGGTTTCATGTGCATGCCGCGCGTCACCGCGCGACGTCTTTGCGAGGCTCACGAGTTCGTGAACGCGCATTCAGATCCATCCGAACTCAGCGGTCGTAACGAACCCGACCAATCCGGTCAGGGTGGTGCGACCTGGAGGACAGGATGAACAGGGGCCGCAAATCCCTTTTTGCGCATCAGCCAACTCATCAGTTCAGTTCACAAGGAAACACTCGAATGACGCTGGGAATCCGTTCGTTCGTCGCCGGCGCGTTGATGCTGGGCGCGCTCTCCATGTCAGCCACCGCCGCTCGCGCGGCAGATATCGTCGACACCGCCGTCGGCGCCGGCCAGTTCAACACGCTCGTCGCGGCCGCTAAGGCTGCGGGCGTCGTGCCGGTGCTGAAGAGCAAGGGCCCGTTCACCGTGTTCGCGCCGACCGACGCGGCATTCGCGGCGCTGCCGCCGGGCACGGTCGAGGACCTGCTGAAGCCGAAGAACAAGGGCAAGCTCGCGGCGATCCTGAAGTATCATGTCATTCCGGGTGCGGTGAAGGCGGGCGACGTTGCCGGCAAGAAGCTCAGCGTGAAGACCGCGGAAGGCCAGAAGGTCAACGTCGACGGAACCATGTTCGGCGTGCAGGTCAACGACGCCCGTGTCGTGCAGGCCGACGTGGTCGCCTCGAACGGCGTCATCCACGTCATCGACAAGGTGCTGCTGCCGCCGGCCAAGACCGCGATGCATCACTGATAAAGCATTGACTGAAACGAGAGCGCGCCGTTGATGACGGCGCGCTCTTTGTTGGCGAGCTCTGATGTCGCGACGTTCAAGATCGTGGAGGCGCAACGGTCCTATGAGGACCAATGTCGTCGCCGCAACACCGGTGTCGTCCCTGCCTTGAGCCGGGACCCATAACCACCGTCCGGAATTTGGCGAAGGCTGGAGCTGCCAGCGCGCTTCACCCCATCGTCCTGTGGTCATGGGTCCCGGCGTTCGCCGGGACCACAGCTGCGGGTGTGGCGCGACCTCGGCCAGTTACAAGGACTGCAGCTGGGCCAGTTTCCGAAGACTGTCGTACCCCGCGAAGGCGGGGTACCCAGTGCGCCGCGGCGCCTCGGCCTATCACGACTTTCTCGGCGTACTGGATCGTCCGCCTTCGCGGACGATGACAGTGGAGAGTGGAGCCGGAGCGAGTGCAATAACGGGATTGGCTCAGTATCCCCTCAGCTGCGCCAGCTGCGCCGCGTGATAGTTCGCATCGCCCAGCAGCTCCTCGCACACCCGGGCCCGCTTCATGAAGAAGCCGATGTCGAACTGATCGGTCATGCCCATGCCGCCATGCATCTGCACGCCCTCCTGCACGGCGCGCGTCGCGGTGGCGCCGGCGCGGGCCTTGGCAACGGCGACGGAAGCCGTCGCACCTGCGGGATCGGCATCGAGCGCCTGCAGCGATTTCAGCACCGCGGCGCGGGTGATCTCGATTTCGATGTAGAGCTGCGCGGCGCGGTGCTGCAGCGCCTGGAATTCGCCGATCGCCTTGCCGAACTGCTTGCGCTCCTTGAGATACGCCACCGTGCGGCCGAACACCTCCTCGCTCAGGCCCACCATCTCGGAGGCAACGGCGCCGCGGCCCAGATCAAGCACGCCGCCGAGCACCGCCGCGCCGCCATCGACCTCGCCGAGCACATGATCGGCCGTGACCTCGACATTGTCGAAGGTGATCCGCGCGGCATTATGCGCATCGACCATGATGGTGCGCTCGATATTGATCCCCTTGGCTTTGGGATCGACCAGGAACAGCGTCAGGCCCTCGCGCTCGCCCGGCTCGCCGGCGCTGCGCGCGACGACGAGCAGGAGATCGGCGACGTGACCGTCGACCACCATCGATTTAACGCCGTCGAGCTTGAAGCCGTTGCCGGCGCGCTTGGCGTGGAGCGAAGTATGCAGCGGGCGATGCTTGGCGCCTTCATCGAGGGCGAGAGCCGCAAGCAGCTTGCCGCTGGCGATCCTCGGAAGATACTCCGACTTCTGCGCAGCCGAACCCGCACGCGTCAGCGCGGACGCTGACAGCACCGAGGTCGCGAGGAACGGCGACGGCATCAAGGTGCGGCCAATCTCCTCCATCACCACGCCGGCTTCGACCGCGCCGAGACCGGAGCCGCCGTGCTCTTCCGGCACCAGCAGGCCGGCGAAGCCCATCTCGGCAAAGGTGGCCCAGAGCTCGCGCGAGAAGCCGGTCTCGTCGCGGCTGTCGCGTAGCTTGCGCAAATGCGCCACCGGCGCGTGATCGGAGATCAGACCGCGCGCGCTATCGCGCAGCATGGATTGTTCTTCGGTGAGGAGGAGAGGCATGGCGGCTGTCCAGTGTCGATGTTGTTTGGGAGCGAAGCTCGTTCAGCTCGTCATGGCCGGGCTTGACCCGGCCATCCACGTCTCTCCTCGTGCGGATGGACGTGGATGCCCGGGTCGAGCCCGGGCATGACGGAGTGTGGGGTGAACTACGCCCCCGGCAGATCGAGGATGCGCTTGGCGACGATGCCGAGCATGACCTCGGAGGTGCCGCCTTCGATGGAGTTCGCTTTCGTGCGCAGCCAGGCGCGCGGGCGGGCGCCCTCGCCAGAGCGCTCGCTTTCCCATTCCAGCGCGTCGATGCCGCCCGCCGACATCAGGATCTCATGGCGGCGCTTGTTGAGCTCGGTGCCGTAATATTTCATCGCTGAGGAGAACGCCGGATGGCCCTGCCCCGCCTTGGCGAGATCGACCATGCGCTCGGCGGCGGCCGCGAGCGCCGCCTCGTCGACGTCGAAGGTCGCGATCTGTGCGCGCAGCAGCGCATCGTCGAGCTTGCCTTGCGCATCGCTGCCGACGGAGTCGGCCGCCACCTGGCCGAGCGGACGGCTTCCGCCGCGCTCGCCCATGCCGGAGATCATTGCGCGCTCGTGCTGCAGCAGATATTTCGCGACGTCCCAGCCGCGATTGACGGTGCCGAGCACATTGGCCTTGGGCACCCGGACATTGTCGAAGAAGGTCTCGCAGAACGGCGAGCGGCCGGAGATCAGCAGGATCGGCTTGGTCGAGACCCCCTTCGACGTCATGTCGAACAGGATGAAACTGATGCCGTCATGCTTCTTCGCCGCGGGATCGGTGCGCACCAGGCAGAAGATCCAGTCGGCGTAGTTGGCGTAGGACGTCCAGATCTTCTGGCCGTTGATGATGTAGTCGTCGCCATCGCTCTCGGCGCGGGTCTGCAGCGAGGCGAGATCGGAGCCGGCGTTCGGCTCGGAATAGCCCTGGCACCAGCGGATGAGACCGGCGGTGATCTTCGGCAGGTGTTCGCGCTTCTGCGCGTCGGTGCCGTATTTCAAGAGCGCCGGCCCGAGCATCGAGATGCCGAACGAGGTGATCGGGGCGCGCGCGCCGATCGCGGCCATCTCCTGACGCACGATCTTGGCCTCCTCGCCGTCGAGACCGCCGCCCCCGTATTCTTTCGGCCAGTGCGGCACCGTCCAGCCCTTGTCGCGCATGCGCTCGAACCAGATGCGCTGCGGCTCCGAGGAGAACTTGGCGTTGCGGCCGCCCCAGAAAGTGTCCTCGTCGGAGGTCATCGGCCGGCGCATTTCGGGCGGGCAATTCGCCTCGAGCCAGGCACGCGTTTCGCGGCGGAATGTGTCGAGATCGGCCAGTTTTGAATCGACCATGTCTGATCCTCGCGCGTTTCCATGTCTGCTGTCGTTGGAACGACCTAACCTCAGCCCTTACTGAAATTCAATATCGATGTCGCCGCATCGGGCTGCGCTCTCGCCATGCACCGCGATCTATGGTCATGATGCCGCCGCGTGAAAATACGAGGAAACGACCATGCGCCTGAAACTTCTTTCGCCTGGCGAAATGAGCGCCGACCAGCGCCAGACCTATGACGAGTCGATCGCCAGCAAGCGCGGCTCGCCGCCGCCGCCGATGATGGCCTGGCTGAACAGCCCGGAGATGGCGCGGCACGCGACAAGGCTCGGCGCCTTCCTGCGTTACGACACGGTCTTTCCGGCCGCGCTGTCGGAGATCGCAATCCTGGTGACGGCGCGGCACTGGACCGCGCACTACGAATGGTACGCGCATAAGCGCCTGGCACTGGCCGGCGGCTTGGACATCAAGATCATCGAGGATATCCGCGACCGCAGAACGCCGGAATTCTCCGATCCCAAGGCGAAGATGATCTACGACGTCGCGAAGTCATTGCACGAGGGCCATGGCCTGACGGACGCCCTCTATGCCGAGGCCATCGCGCTGCTCGGCGAGCGCGGCCTGGTCGAGATCATCGGCCTGTGCGGCTACTACACGATGGTGTCGATGACGCTGAATGCCTTCGAGTTCGATCTGCCGGAGGGCGAGGTGTCGGAGTTGAAGTGAATCGGAGAAACAGACGACGTTCTCACCGCTGCGGTGCCCATGACTGTGCCCTCTCCCCCAAGGCGAAGCAAAGCTTCGCCAGGGTGGGAGAGGGCTACACAGCCGGCAGCCACAGTCTCACTCGGGTGAGGGGTTCGTGCCACAAACTTAGTCTTGAGCCCGGGGCAACCCCTCACCCGGCTTTCATGCTGCGCATGAAAGCCACCCTCTCCCACAAGGGGAGAGGGTGCACCGCCCGAGTCGCTTGATAGTCAGCACTCTCTTAGACGAGCCTGCTGATCTAGCTCCACGAAACTCAGCCCGCCGCCACGCGCCGTTTCGACGACCACACCAGCGCAAGCACGCACAGGCCCAGCAGCACCGGGGGGAACACCACCATGTTCACCGCGGACCAGCCGAAATGCGCGAGCAGCTGTCCCGACGAGAACGAGCCAAGCGCCATCAGGCCGAAGATCAGGAAATCGTTGAACGCCTGTACCTTGTTGCGCTCGGCCGACGTATGCGTCTCCAGCACCAGAGCGGAGGCGCCGACGAAGCCGAAATTCCAGCCGACGCCAAGCGCGAACAAGGTGGCCCAGAAGTGCATGGCGGTGAGGCCCGACAGGCCGATGATGGCAGCAACGGCTTCCAGCGCCAGGCCGAGCGCGACGATGACGGGAGCGCCGAAGCGTGCGATCAGCGCGCCGGTGAAGAAGCTCGGGCCGTACATCGCGACGATGTGCCATTGCAGGCCGAAATTGGAATCCGAGACGGTGAGCCCGCACATCTGCATGGCGAGCGGCGCCGAGGTCATCACCAGGTTCATGACGGGATAGGCGATGGTGCCGCACAGCGCGGCAGCGATGAAGCGTGGCTGGCGCACGATCTCGAACAAAGGCCGGCCGCCATGCAGATCGGCGGCGACTGGCTTCGGCAGATCGACCCCAGCGACGATGCCCATCGCGATCAGCGCGACCGCCGCCTGCACAAGATAGCTGAACGCGAACAGATAAGGCTGCCAGACGTCCATGGTCCATTGCACGAGCTGCGGACCGAGCAGGCCGGCGAAGATGCCGCCGGCCATCACCCACGACACCGCCTTGGGCCTGAACTCCGCGCTCGCGCCATCCGCCGCGGCAAAGCGGTATGATTGTGCGACGGCGCCATAGAGGCCGCCGAGAAACGTGGCCAGACAGAACAGCGCGAACGAGCCGCGCAGGATCGCGAAGCAACCGAGCACGCCGGTGACCGCGCCACAGAAGGTGCCGATCAGGAAGGCGGCGCGGCGGCCGTAGCGGCGCGAGATCGCGCCGGTCGGCAACGTGCCGGCGGCGAGCCCGACGACGTACATCGAGATCGGCACGGTCGCGAGCCCGATGTTCGGCGCGATGGTGACGCCGACGATCGCGCCGGTGGCGAAGATCACCGCCGAGTTGGCGCCGGTCAGGGCCTGCGCGGTAGCCAGGCGCGCCACGTTGCGGCGGGCGCGGGCGTCGTCGGTCGTGTCGTCGCTCACGGTCAGGTCGATCATCTCGGATGTCCGGAGGCGCGGGCCACGCGCCCCTTGCTCGGGTGTGGCCGCACTATTGCGGGAAGGCTGCGCCGGAGGCAACGGGCGTGATCAGAGGCAAGCCATGCACGACGGTTGATTCGACAGCTCCGGCCGGCCCGGCTAATCCAGCCAGCGGTATTGTCGCGTCAACGGCCGCTGCGGAGCTTGAGCCATGTCAATCGACGATCGTCCGACCCTCGCCGCGCCCGACGACGATCCGTATCTGTGGCTCGAGGATATCGAAGGCGAGCGCCCGCTCGCCTTCGTCGCGGCGCAGAATGAGCGCACGCTTGCCGCGTTCGGCGGCGCCGCCTTCGCGCGGGATCGCGACGCGCTGGCCGCGATCTTCGATCGCCCCGACAACATCCCCTTCGTCAGCCGCCGCGGTGGGCTGCTGTACAATCAATGGAAAGACGCGACTCATCCGCGCGGCTTGTGGCGGCGCACGACAATGGACGAGTTCCGCAAAGCGCAACCCAAATGGGAGCTGCTGCTCGACATCGATCGCCTCGCCGCCGAGGAAGGCGAGGACTGGGCGCTGAACTGGGTCTCGACCCTGCCGCCGGCGCATGAGCGCGCGATCCTGGCGCTGTCGCGCGGCGGCAGCGACGCGGTGGTGCTGCGCGAGTTCGATCTCACCACGAAGCGCTTCGTCGAGGGCGGCTTCACGTTGAGCGAGGCCAAGGGCGGCGTCGACTGGGTTGACGCCGATACGCTGCTGCTGTCGAGCGCTTACGGCGAGGGCATGGCGACGCCCTCAGGCTATGCGCGCACGGTGCGGCTGTGGCGACGCGGCGCGCCGGTCGACGCGGCGCCGGTCATCTTTGCCGCTGCGAATGAGCAGTCGGTGTGGGTGCGCGCTGGTGTCGATCGCAGCGTCACGCCGTTCAGGGTGTGGTTTTCGGAAGGGCTCGACTTCTTCAACCATCATCTGTGGCTCGGCGATGCCGGCGGCGCGCGGACGCGGCTCGACCTGCCGACCGACAGCTGGGCCATACCGGACGCGGACTGGCTGGCGATCAAGCTGCGCCAGCCCTGGACCGTGGGCGGGATCACGCATGCGGCGGATGTCGTGCTGGGGATCTCCTTGTCGGCATGTCTCGCCGGCTCGCCCGCGTTCGCTAAACTCTTCGAGCCGGGCCCGCGCCGCGCGCTGCAGGGGCTGTACTGGGCCGGCGGCCGGCTGGTGCTGTCGATCCTCGATGAGCTCAAGCCGCAATACGAGGTGTGGACGCCGGCGGCGCAGGGCTGGAGCCGTCGGCAGCTGCCGGGATTGCCCGAGCTGGCCACCGTCAACGTCTGGCCGCTCGACAGCGACGAGCTGACCGGCAATGGCGATCTGCTCGCCAGCGTCCAGGACCCGCTGACGCCGCCGTCGCTGCAGTTAATTGAGAGTTTCGGCGCGCCCGCCGTGCTGAAGCAGGCGCCGCGCACCTTCACCGCCGACGGATACGTGGTCACGCGATACGAGGCGGCCTCGGTGGATGGCGTCGGCATTCCCTACACGCTGACCGGCCCCGCGAAGCTCACCGGCGATGCGCCGGTGTATATGAGTGCCTATGGCGGCTTCGGCCACAGCATCCGTCCGGCCTACAATGCCGCGCTCGGCAAGCTGTGGCTGGAGCGCGGCGGCAGCCTGGTCGAAGCGAACATCCGCGGCGGCGGCGAGTTCGGCACCGCCTGGCACGACGCCGGACGCTACGCCGGCAAGCGGCTCGCGCATGATGATTTCGCCGCCGTGGCCGCCGATCTCGTCCGCCGCGGCATCACGGTGCCGAAGCGCATCGCCGCGCAAGGCGGCTCCAATGGCGGCATCCTGATCACCAACATGCTGGTGCGCTATCCCGAGCGCTTCGGCGCGCTGTTCTGCACCATCCCGCTGATCGACATGCGCCGTTATACGAAGCTTCTGGCGGGCGCGAGCTGGATCGCCGAGTATGGCGATCCGGACAAGGCCGAGGACTGGGGCTGGCTGCAGACCTACTCCGCCTATCACACCGCAAAGCCCGGCCAGCCTTATCCGCCCATCCTGATCGCCACGACGCGGCGCGACGACCGCGTGCATCCGGGACATGCGCGCAAGATGACGGCGAAGCTGCAGGCGATGGGCTATGACAGCTATTTCTACGAGCCCGCCGCCGGCGGCCACGGCTACGGCACCGACAACCGCGAGCGCGCCAGCTTCATCACCCTCGGCACGCGGTTTCTGGCGCGGCATGTGGGGCTGGAGATGGGATAGCGACTGCGCTTCTTTGTAAGGCGCGCTGCCGGCCTCACTTACCACCGTCATCCCGGCGAACACCGGGATCCATACTCCGCAGCAGGAGTGTGTTGCGACGACAGACGTCACGCCGATCTCGCGTCACGACTGCTCCCTATGGTTATGGGTTGCGGCGTTCGCCGGGACGACGACCATGGGCGGCGCTGCGCCGTCGGCAACTCAGGCTGCCCTTGCGAACACCAGGATCATGTTGTTGGCAGGCATTTCCACGGTTTCGCGCAAGGTCAGGCCATTGCGCACGGCGAGGGCTTCGAGGTCCGTGATGTCGCGGACGCCCCACTCGGGATTGCCCTCGCGCAGGGACGCGTCGAACACGGCGTTGCTGACCGCGGTGTGCTTGCCGTCGCGCTTGAACGGGCCGTAGAGCACGAGCAGCCCGTCCGGCGAGAGCACCTCGCCTGCGCCGGCGAACAGGCCCCCCGCCACCGACCACGGGGCGATGTGGATGACGTTGGCGCAGAAGATCGCGGTCAGTTGCGCCGGCCCGCCGGCCGCCTTGAACCCGGCGACCCAGCCGGCATCTGAGAGGTCGATACGTTGGGCATCGCGGATGTTGGACAGTCGCGAGTGCTTACGCCATGCCGCGATGCTGGCGAGATGGTTGGCATTGAAGTCGCTCGGCCACCACATGAGATCGGGACGCTGCGCGGCGAAATGAACGATGTGCTGGCCGGTGCCGCTGCCGGCTTCCAGCACGCCGCCCGCGCGGCCCTCCAGCCATCGCGCCAGCACGGCCCAGATCGGTTGATGGTTGCGGTGGAACGCGGCGGCGTCCAACCGTCCGTCCGGTTCCACCGGCCGGCCGTCCCGGCCGAACTCCACGACATACTCCGCCATTCCAATTCTCCCGGCCGCCCGCTGGACGGCCTCGTTAACCGCGTTGCGCCGGCCACCATACGCGCATTGTCAGCCGATGGTCTTTATGCTTTGCACCCCCTATATTGCTGACATCACCGAGACGTCGGAACCTCACCTTGTTCACATCCGTCATGCGTACCGCCCTGGCGCTGGGGTTTTCGCTCGCCATGTCCCTCGCGATGTCCGCAATTGCCCTCGCCCAATCCGGCGCCGCCGAGGGCCAGAAGCTCGCCTTCGACCGCGGCAAGGGCAATTGCCTGACCTGCCACGAGATCAAGGGCGGCGACCTGCCGGGCTCGATCGGGCCGAAGCTCGAGAACCTCAAGGCGCGGTACGACCGTGCCGAGCTGACCGCGATCCTCAACGACGAGACGGTCCGCAATCCGCTGACGGTGATGCCGCCGTTCGGCCGCAACCGCATCCTGACCGAGCAGGAAATCAGCGCCATCGTCGATTTCCTGCAGACCCTCTGATTTTCGTTTGGAGACATTCATGACTGCCTCGTCCTGCCCGCAGGCCCATCGCCGCCTATTCCTGAAGGGCGCCGGCCTCGTCGCGCTGATCGGCCTCGGCAACGCCGTGCTGCACGCCGCGCCCGTGTTCGCCGCAACCAACGACAACAAATATCCCGAGGATGCCTTCAGGCAGAAGAACGCGCCCGACGCGATCAAGGCGCTGTACGGCCGCGACCACGAGGCCTCCGACAAGATCAAGCTGGACGCGCCTGAAATCGCTGAGAACGGCGGCGTGGTACCGATCGCGGTGTCGACGACCTTGCCGAACGTCACCTCGATTTCCTTCATCGTCGCCGAGAACCCGAACGCCCTGGCCGCATCCTACAAGATCCCCGAGGGCACGGTGCCGGCGGTGGCGAACCGGCTGAAGATGGCCAAGACCTCCAGTGTCATCGCGCTCGTCGAATCCGGCGGCAAGCTGTACAGCGCGACCAAGGAAGTGAAGGTCACCGTCGGCGGCTGCGGCGGCTAGGGGGAGAACGATCATGGCTTCGAGCATTCGCGTCCGCGCAATCCTGAACGGCGAGATCACCGAGGTGCAGACGCTGATCCAGCACCCGATGGATACGGGCCTGGTGAAGGACGCCAAGGGCGAGGTGGTTCCGGCGCACTACATCCAGCAGCTCACCTTTACGCACAAGGACAAGGCCGTGTTCCTGGCCGACTGGGGCACTGCCGTGTCCAAGGACCCCTATGTGAAGTTCGCCTTCAAGGGCGCCGCCAAGGGCGACGAGCTCAAGGTGAGCTGGGTGGACAACAAGGGCGCCACCGACAGCCTGACGGCGACGATCCAATGAGCGCGATGCGCCTGCTTCTCGTCGTCGCTGCGGCGCTCGGGTTCGGCGCATCGGCCGCCGCCGCCGACAAGTCCGATCCGGCCGGCGACGCCAAGGCGTTCCAGGACTACTTCGTCAAGAAGTTCCCGAAGGTGGCGTTCGACGATTTCGTCAACGGCCCGTATTCGATGAACGCCGACATGCGCCGGCAATGGGAGGAGAAGGAGCAGTTTCCGCCTTACGAGTTCGCGCTCGAGGCCGGCAAGGAGATGTTCGCCAAGCCGTTCGAGAACGGCAAGACCTATGCGGACTGTTTCCCGAATGGCGGCATCGGCATCCGACAGACCTATCCGTATTTCGACGACAAGGAAGGCAAGGTCGTCACGCTCGAGCTGGCGCTGAACCGCTGCCGTGAGGCGAATGGCGAGCAGCCCTATTCCTACGTCAAGGATGAGATGGCGTCGCTGACCGCCTACATGGCCTACACCTCGCGCGGCAAGCGCTTCGACATCAAGATTCCCGACGATCCGCGCGCGCTGGACGCCTTTGAGAAGGGCAAGGAATACTTCTACACCCGCCGCGGCCAGCTGAACTTCTCCTGCGCGAGCTGTCACGTGCAGAGCCCGGGCGAACGCATCCGCGCCGAGATCCTGGCGCCGGCACTCGGCATCCTCAACGCGATGCCGATCTACCGCTCCGAATGGAGCGGCATGGGCACGATCAGCCGCCGCATCGTCACCTGCAACAGCCAGACGCGCGCCGTGCCGCTGGAGCCGCAGTCGGACGAATACCGCAACCTCGAATATTATCTCTCCTACGTGTCGAACGGCCTGCCGGTTTCAGGACCGGGAGCGCGGCCATGAAAAACATCTCACGAAACATCTTCCGAAACAGCTCAGCAACA
The DNA here is from genome assembly GCF_000026145.1 of Bradyrhizobium sp. ORS 278. Taxonomy (NCBI): domain Bacteria; kingdom Pseudomonadati; phylum Pseudomonadota; class Alphaproteobacteria; order Hyphomicrobiales; family Nitrobacteraceae; genus Bradyrhizobium; species Bradyrhizobium sp. ORS 278. Next base: position 7,111,463 of record NC_009445.1, read on the forward strand.
AACGTCATGAAAAAGATCGCCTTCGCCATGATGGTGTCGGCGGTCTGCGCCGGCTCCGCGCGGGCCGCGTCGGAGTCGGACTATCTCGCGGCTGTGGCGGCGGCCGAGAGCGCCAACAAGGAAGCCGGACGTCTGCGCAACCAATGGACCGTCACACAGGCTGCACTGACTGCTGCGAAGAAGGCGGCGGAGTCGGGCAATTTCGACGCCGCGCTCAAATCGGCGCAGGAGGCCGAAGCGCTCGCCAAGGCCTCGATCGTCCAGGCCACCAGCGAGAAGCAGCGCTGGAAGGACCTGGAGATCCGCTAGGACGCGAACGATGATCCGGCGCCGGGATTTTCTGAGAGCTTCAGGAGCCGCGATGCTCGCCGCGCCGGCGCTGCTGCGCAACGCCCGCGCCGCCGACACCGTCAGCCTCTACGATGTCGAGAAGTTCGGCAACGCCCGCATCCTGCACATCACAGATACGCATGCGCAGCTACGGCCGGTGTATTTCCGCGAGCCCAGCGTCAATCTCGGCGTCGGCGAGATGTGGGGCAGGCCGCCGCATCTGGTCGAGCGCGCGTTCCTCGATCGCTATGGCATCCGCCCCGACAGCGCCGAGGCCTATGCCTTCACCTCGTTCGACTTCGAGAAATATGCCGGCCGCTTCGGCAAGATGGGCGGCTTCGCGCATCTGAAGACGCTGATCGACAAGCTGCGCGCCGATGCCGGCGATCATCGCTCGCTGCTGCTCGACGGCGGCGACCTCTGGCAGGGCACGGGACTCGCCAATGCGATGCGTGGCGCCGACATGGTGAGCGCGGCCAATCTGCTCGGCATCGACGCGATGACCGGGCATTGGGAATTCACCTATGGCGAGGAGGCGCTGCGCGCCAATCTCGCGCGCTTCAAGGGCGAGTTCCTGGCGCAGAACGTATTCCTCACCGAGGAGGCGGCGTTCAACGATGCCAAGGCGTTCGACCGCGGCTCGGGCCGCGTGTTCAAGCCGGCCACGATCAAGGAGATCGGCGGCGCGCGCATCGCGGTGATCGGCCAGGCCTTCCCGTACGTGCCGATCGCCCATCCGCGCCGCTTCACGCCCGACTGGACCTTCGGCATCCGCGAGGAGGAGCTGCAGAAGCTGGTCGACGCCTTGCGCGGCGCCGACAAGGTCGATGCGGTGATCCTGCTGTCGCACAACGGCATGGATGTCGACCTGAAGCTCGCGAGCCGCGTCACCGGCATCGACGTCATCCTCGGCGGCCATACCCATGACGCGATCCCGCAGCCTGTCGCGGTCAGCAACGCCAAGGGCGCCACGCTGGTCACCAATGCCGGGTCGAACGGCAAATTCCTCGGCGTGCTCGATCTCGACGTCGGCAAGGGCCGCGTCGCCGACGCGCGCTACCGGCTGCTGCCGGTGTATTCGGAGCTGCTGAAGCCGGATCCGGCGATGCAGGCGCTGATCGATCAGACGCAGCAGCCCCAGGTGGCGGCCTGGAGCGAGAAGCTCGCGACCTCCGACCGGCTCTTGTATCGCCGCGGCAATTTCGAGGGCACGACCGACGACCTGATCTGCGCGGCGCTGCGCCGCGAGCTCGACGCCGAGCTCGCGCTGACGCCCGGGTTCCGCTGGGGCCCGAGCGTGCTCGCCAACCAGTCGATCATGCTGGAAGACGTGCTGGCGCAGACCGCGATCACCTACCCGGAAACCTACGTGCAGCGGCTGACCGGCGCGGAGATCAAGGCCGTGCTCGAGGACGTCTGCGACAACCTCTTCAACGCGGATCCCTATCTGCAGCAGGGCGGCGACATGGTGCGTACTGGCGGCTTCTCTTACCGCTGCACGCCGTCGGAACCGATCGGCCACCGCATCTCGGATCTCACGCGCGATGATGGCCGTCCCTTGGAGGCGAGCAAGGGCTACAAGGTCGCCGGCTGGGCGTCGATGAACGCACAGGATGGCAAGCCGGTGTGGGACGTGGTCGCCACCCATCTGCGCGACGGCCAGCTGGTGCTGGTGGGAACCAACAAGGTCACGCTGTCGGGAATCGACGGCAATCCCGGATACGCCTCGCAATCCTGAACCGAATGGCGCACCGCAACGACGCTGCTTCGGCGCCGCATGGATGACCGCGGCCCGACCGTGGTCTAAACCGGCCTCGATCCGAATCGGGAGGAAGCGCGATGATCTTCCGCCAATTGTTCGACAGCGTCTCCGGCACTTACAGCTACATTCTTGCGAGCCGCTCCGGCGGCGAGGCTGTCATCATCGATCCCGTGCTGGAGAAGGTCGACCGCTATTGCCAGCTGCTGCGCGAGCTCGACTTGCGCCTGGTCAAGGCGATCGACACCCATTTGCATGCCGATCACGTCACCGGCCTCGGCGCGCTGCGTGACCGCACTCATTGCGTCACCATCATGGGCGAGCAGACCAAGGCGGACGTGGTGGCGATGCGCGTCGGCGAAGGCGACAGGATCGCCATCGAGGGTCTCAGCCTCGATGTGATTTACACGCCGGGGCACACTGACGATTCCTACAGCTTCCTGATGGCCGACCGGGTCTTCACCGGCGACACGCTGCTGATCCGCGGCACCGGCCGCACCGACTTCCAGAACGGCGACGCCCGGCAGCAATATGATTCGATTTTCAACAAGCTGCTGCGGCTGCCCGATGACACGCTGGTCTACCCCGCGCACGACTACAAGGGCGACACCGTTTCCACGATCGGCGAGGAGCGCCGCTACAATCCGCGGCTTCAGGTGCAATCCGTCGACGATTACGTGGCGCTGATGGCCAAGCTGAAGCTGCCGAACCCGAAGATGATGGACGTCGCCGTGCCAGCCAACATGCGCGTCGGGCTGCATCAGGAGGAGCTGACCAGACAGGGCCTGGCCCTGTCGGCCCGAGAAGCGATCGAATGCCTCGGACGGCCCGACGTGCTGCTGGTCGATCTGCGCGAGGCTTCGGAGCGCGCCAAGCACGGCACGCTGTCAGGCGCGCTGCATGCGCCCTACCCTGGGATCGCCGACAATCTCAAACCCGGCGGCATGCTGCGCGAGGTTGCCGCCGCCACCGGGCGCCGCATCGTGTTCTTCTGCGCCTATGGCGAACGCTCGGCCATGGCCGTTCAGACGGCGCAAGACGCGGGCTTGGCCAACACCGCGCACATCGAGGGCGGACTCGATGCATGGAAGAAGGCCGGTGGACCGGTGGTTGCAGGGTAGACGCGAAACAAGCTGCGCCATGAACCCGCCGCGATGGACGCCAACTGTCGCCGGCGTCAAGATGCGGTTCGAGTGGCCACGATTGTCGTGCCAATCGGCTGCATTGCGTTCCAGGGGGCCGGTCCATGGCTGCGCGCGGGTATGACTACATCATCGTTGGCGCAGGCTCGGCGGGATGCGTGCTCGCCAACAGATTGTCGGCGGACCCGGCGTGCCGGGTGCTGCTGCTGGAAGCCGGCGGCTCCGACCGGAACTTCTGGCTGCGGATTCCGATCGGCTATTACAGGGCGATCTACGACAAGCGCTTCTCGCGCCTGTTCGACACCGAGCCGAGCGAGCTCACGGCCGGCCGGGCGATCGTCTGGCCGCGCGGCCGCGTGCTCGGCGGCTCGTCCTCGATCAACGGCCTGATCTTCATTCGCGGCGAGCCCGCCGGCTTCGACGACTGGGAACGCGCCGGCGCGCGTGGCTGGAGCTACAATCATCTGCTGCCGTTTTTCCGGCGCTACGAACGCTATGAGGGCGGAGACAGCCAATATCACGGCGGCCTTGGCGAGTTTTCGGTGTCTGAGCTGCGCACAGGCAATCCCGCTTCGCAGGCCTGGGTCGATGCCGCGGCCGAATTCGGGCTGCCGCGCAATCCCGATTTCAACGGCCCGACGACGCTGGGCGCCGGCAGCTATCAGCTCGGTATCGGACGCCACTGGCGCTCCAGCGCAGCGACCGCGTTCCTCCACCCCATCATGAACCGCGCCAACCTGACGGTCGTGACCGGCGTCCAGGTCAGCCGCGTGATATTGCGCGGATCGTCGGCGAGCGGCGTGGAATGGATCAAGGACGGCACCATCACATCCGCCATGGCCGATCGCGAGGTGCTGCTCGCGGCCGGCGCGCTGCAGTCGCCGCAGCTCTTGCAACTGTCGGGGATCGGCCCAGCCGATCTGTTGCGCCGGCTCGGCATTCCCGTCGTCGTCGACGCGCCGGAAGTCGGCGAGAACCTGCAGGATCATTATCAAGCACGCATGATCGTGCGCCTGAAGCAGCCGATCTCGGTGAACGACCAGGTTCGCAGTCCCTATGAGCTCGCCAAGATGGGGCTGCAATGGCTGTTCGCCGGCAGCGGTCCGCTGACCGCCGGGGCCGGCCAGGTCGGCGGCGCCGCCTGCACCCATCTGGCCAGCGGCGGCCGCCCGGATGTGCAGTTCAACGTCATGCCGCTGTCGGTCGACAGGCCGGGAACGCCGCTGCACAGCTATTCCGGCTTCACGGCGTCGGTCTGGCAATGTCATCCGCAGGCGCGCGGCCGGATCGCGATCCGCTCGACCGACCCGTTCGAGCAGCCCACGATCGCGCCGAACTATTTCGCCGAAGAGGCCGACCGGAAGACCATCGTCGCGGGCCTCGAGATGCTGCGCGACATCTTCAGACAGCCGTCGTTCCAGAAGCTGTGGGACATCGAGGTCGCGCCGGGCGCGGCGGTGGCGAGCGCGCCCGGCCTGTGGGATTTCGCGCGCAGCACCGGCGGGACGGTGTTTCATCCGGTCGGCACCTGCCGCATGGGCGGCGATGATCACGCGGTGCTCGATCCGGCGTTGCGCGTCCGCGGCGTGGACCGGCTGCGCGTCATCGACGCCTCGGTGATGCCGCAGATCACCTCGGCCAACACCAACGCGACGAGCCTGATGATCGGTGAGCGCGGCGCGGCGCTGGTCGGCGGAGAACCGTGAGCGGAGGCGCGCTGAGCGCCCGCATCATCAGCGCCTCGGATAGCTCGCCAGCGCGTCGAGCTGCCGCTGCGCCTCGGGCGATCCCCATTCGCGGGCGCGCTGGTACCACATCCTCGCCTGGGCGAGATCTGTTCCTGCATCAGATACGCCGAACTGCTTGAGCGAGGCCGGATCGTAGGTCTTGGCGAGGAGAAGCGCAGCCCGCGAGTCGCGCGCCTCCGCGGCACGCAGCAGCTGCAGCCGCGCGCCCTGAACCTCGCCGCTCGCCAGCAGTTCCTGCGCCCGCCGCACGAAGGCCGCGACCTCATTCGGAGTCCACGCCAGAACGGGATCGGGCGCAGCCGCTGGCGGCGGACTGGCCACCACCGGCGCAGGTGCCGGCGCGGCCACCGCGGGCGGAGGATCCGGCGGCTGCGGCGCGGGAGCCTTGACGTCCGGCGCCGTCGAACCGGTGACGACGACGGTGCTGGGCGGAGCCGTCCAGGTCAGGTGGACGAACGATTTCACCAGCGTCGTTCCATCCGCATCATGCAGCTCGAGCGGAAGATTCATCTCGCCGACGAAATCCGACGGCGGCACGATGATCGCATCTGCAACGTCCATGGCCGGCACGCGCCACTCCTCGGAACCGAGGCGCCGGCCGGCCGTGACGCGCGTACCGAGCGGCAGCCTGCCGATGATCACCACCATGCCGGCGGCCGGATTCTCGATCGCGACGCCGAGCTGAAGCTGCGCATTGGGGGGACCGCTATTGCCACTCACGATCAGCGTCGGGGCGGAGGATATCGGCGTGCCGGTCAAATAAGCGGCCCGGAATGCGGACCACGCGGCGGCGCCCTTCAGCTTCGAGGCCGACATCGGAGAGGTGATGACATAGGCGAAGCCGGCGGAGCCGACCGCAAGCACGAACAGTGCGACTTTGATTCCCATGCGAGGTTTGCGCCGAGGCTCGACGAAGGACGGTGCGGCGACGAATTCCGGATCGAGCCGTTGCCGCTCTGCCCGCGCCACCGCCTCGTTGAACACGTCGCGACGCATGGGAGTGCCCGCGCCATGATCGATGGGTGATGCGAGGCGGGTGGCGGGGTCGCTCACCGCGCGCGCCGGCTCATCCAACCGAGCCTCATCCGAGCCGTCCGCCTCGCGCGGACGTCGCGGGGCGTAGTAACGCAAGCTGTTGGGGGACTTCTCGTCGTCCTGCTCAATCACGCCATTCCCCCCTTCCCGCTCCGTCGGGTCCGCCTGCCTACGCGGGACCCATCTGAGCGACTCGGACTCGCGGCAACCCGCACGCCGCGGTGCCAACATCTCGATCGATCTTTGTTTGATCGACCCCTATCAGTTTGATTGCCACGTGCGGCATTTGCGCCAGCCAACGTGATCTGTTTGACCCCAGCCGATGCAGCCGGGTGAATCCAGTGATGACGACCACCTCTTCGGAGGTCGTTCCATGACCCTGCGCAGACATCACGAGTCCCCACCCGATTCGTCCAGTCCGGCTCACAGCACCGGGACACGCTAAGATAGCACAGACTAATCAAAAATGTGGCGGAAAATGAGCTTCGAGTCGTCAAGATGAGGAAAACGCCCGAAATATGCCGCTCTCGTCGATCGCGCCAAGATTGCATGGGTTAGCGCCAGCCGAGGCGGCGCCCAGGTCAGATGCACGGCTCAGCGCGTCCGTCCTCATGCCTTGATGACCGAAAGGAACAGGCTGGGATCGAAATAATCGACGGCAGGCACGGGCTTTTCGATCTTGCCGATCCGGGCGTAGAAGTTCGAGACCTGCTGGAGCCAGTCGGTGATCGCGCCATTGCTATAGAGCCGTCGCCAGACCGCGGTCGGGAACACCCGCATCGCGCCGAACTGCTCGCGCATGTCTCGATCCGGCACCTGCGCGTAGTACTTCTCGTGCAGCACGTTCAGCGCCTCGTTGGAGCGAGCGATCAGCATGTCGTTCCCCTCGGTCCACGCCTTGATCACGCGCGCCAGAACAGGCCGGTTGCTGGTCATATAGGCGGCCGAGGCAGCCCAGCCGCCGACCACGGCCGCGCTGGGATAATAGGCCCCCGCATCGAGCAGCTTCTTCGCCCATGTCACTTTCTCGCGCACCGCGATGTTGAACGGCACCCACAGCGCGACCGCGGGGACCTCGCCGGTGATGAACGCATTCACCGCCTCCGGCATCGGCTTGCTCACGAGCTCGATGTCGGTCGGCTGAAACTGGTTTTCGCGCAAGGCATTGTCGAGGAAGACGTGTGCGGTGGTGCCGGCCGTCGTCGCGACGCGCTTGCCGCGCAGATCCGAGAATTGGCGGATGCCCTGGTCCTCGCGCACCCACAGCTGGGCGGTCGCGAACTCGATCGAGTTGGCCAGGAACATCTTGCCCTGCCCGCGTGCGGGAAAGTTCGAGATCACCGCGCCGGTGGCCAGCATGTCGATCTCGCCGCCCGACAGCGCCGTGAACAGTTCGATGCCGGTCTTGAACTCCTTGAACTGCGGATCGAGGCCATTCTTGGCCCACGATCCCAGATGGTCGGCAAGCCAGATCTGGCCGTCGACGGCCAGCGTGTGCAGATGGCCGATCCTGATCTTCGTCCGCGCCTGCGCGAGCGCAGGGCCGCCAAGCGGCGATAGTCCAGCCGCGGCCAACCCAAGTGAGCCGCAACTGGCGGCAATGAATCTGCGCCGATCCAACATCCCCTCCCATCGCTATCGCGTCATGATCTGGAAAGCGGGCCGATTGCTTCGGCCACTCATTGTCCTGCAGGACGCCAACCTGCTGCCGCCGCGCCCACGACGTCCAGCAGCCGGGCACGCGCGCGACGGACAACGCATCGCGAGCGACCGCGGATCTCTCCAAACAACTCAGGTATGTATGGCTTCATCATGACAACCGCCTCAATCACAACTTTATTTTTTGCGTTTTATGCCCTTAAAATTGTAGCGGCGATCAAACAACCGCCAAGATGTGGCTAAATCTTCGCCGGCGAAAGTCGAACTAATCGCTCTTTGGTTGCACTGATGCCGGATTCGCGCGCAGCGAATCCGAAACATGCCGTCATGCCTGCTGACAAACGATCGGGAGAGTCCGATGATGGACCGCCAGAGCTGCAAATGTCCTCAGATTGATCCAGGTCTCGCTCAGCTGACATCCGGCGATCGCGGCAAGCGGCGCATCCGACCGTTGCTGATGGCGATCTCGATGGTGCTGACAGCGCTCGTGCTCTCCGGCCTGCGCGCCAACGACGCGTTTGCGATCGAGCAGGCGCCCACGGCGCAGCCCGCCCGGCCGCTGCGGATCGAGGACCAATGGAAGGCCAAGCTCAACGCCAATACGGTCGCGATCGTGGCGGGCAGCCCCGAAGAGACCTATCTGGACATCACGCATGATCTCGCGGTGGTGCTCAACGACGAGAATTTGAGGCTGCTCCCGATCGTCGGCCTTGGCGGCGCACAGAACATCCGCGACGTGCTCTATCTGCGCGGCGTCGACATCGGCCTCACCTCGACGCAGATGCTGCGCTACTTCGCTTCCACGGGCGAGCTGGGCACCGGCCTGGAGAACCGGCTGGTCTACATTGCCCGCCTGTTCCCCGAGGAGATGCATGTCGTCGCCAGCCGTAACATCCGGACGATCGAGGAGCTGACAAACAAGAAGGTGAACTTCTCGGATGCCGGCTCGACGACGCAGATCACGGCACGCGACGTGTTCGGCCTGCTCGGCATCTCGGTTCAGGAGGTCAATCTCAGCCAGGCCGATGCGATCGAGGCCATCAAGCGCGGGGAGATCGCGGCGACGGTGGCGTTCTCCGGCAAGCCGGCTGGCTTCCTGGCGCGGCTCTCCGCGCGGGACAATCTGCATCTGCTCGAGGTGCCCTATAGCCGCAGTCTGCAGAACGTGTATCAGCCGGGCCAGCTCGAGCCGGCGCTCTATCCCGGCCTCGTTGATTCGGCTCAGGCCGTGCCGACCGTCACCGTCGATTCGGTTCTCATCACCAACAACTGGCCGCCGGCCAGCGAGCGATATCGCCGCGTCGCGCGATTCGTCGAGGAGTTTTACGCAAGGCTGCCGGAGTTGAAGAAGCCGCCGCGGCATCCGAAATGGCAGGAGGTCGATCTCAGCCGCGACCTGCCGGGATGGCAGCGCTTCCCGCTGGCGCAGGATCTGTTGCAGCAGGCGCAGTTCGAGCAGTTCCGGGCGGCTCGCGCCCAGGGACGGCCGATGCCGGAGACGGTCGCCGACAAGCAGCGCCTGTTCCGCGAGTTTCGCGAATGGTCAGAGAGCGAACGCAAGCGATAGGACGAAAGCGCCGCAACACGCTCCGCCGTCGTCCCGGCCTCGAGCCGGGACCCATAGCCACCTCAGCCAAAGGTGGAGCGAGCTGGAGCTCCAGCGTGCTTGACAATGGGTGTCACGGAGTATGGGTCCCGGCGTTCGCCGGGACGACGCCGAGGTGATTGCGAACGTGCCGCAACACACTCCGCCGTCGTCCCGGCCTCGAGCCGGGACCCATAGCCACCGAAGCCAAAGGTGGAGCAAGCTGGAGCTCCAGCGTGCTTGACAACGGGTGTCACGGAGTATGGGTCCCGGCGTTCGCCGGGACGACGCCGAGGTGATTGCGAACGTGCCGCAACACACTCCGCCGTCGTCCCGGCCTCGAGCCGGGACCCATAGCCACCGAAGCCAAAGGTGGAGCAAGCTGGAGCTCCAGCGTGCTTGACCACAGGCGTCGCGGAGTAGGTCCCGGCGTTTGCCGGGACGACGGATCGGCACGAGACGCATCAGCGCGCGGCGCCTCTCGCACGGACCCATCGCGAGCCTTACGCCAGCGTGGTGAGATAGAGACTCGAATCGAAATAGCTGCTGGCCGGCGTGAACTCCTTGATGCCGGCGTTCGCCATGAAGAAATCGGTCGACTGCTGCAGCCAGGCCGTGACCGTGCCGTCCGCGTATTTCGACTTCCATTCCTGGGCGGTGAACATCTTCTGCGCCGCGAACTGCTCCTTCAGATCGGTCAGCGGCGTCTGCGGGTAATGCGCCTTCTGCAGCGCATCCAGCGCGTCTTCGCTGTGCGCGATCATGTAGTCATTGGCTTCGGCCCAGCCTCTGATCAGATTGGCGAGCGCGGGCTTGTTGGCCTCGTAATAATCGTTGCGGGCGGCCCAGCCGCCCATGATCGCCGCCTGGGGATAGTAGGCCGAGGCATCGGTGAGCTTCACCGCGCCCGGAACCTTCTCGCGCACCGTGATGTTGAACGGCACCCAGAGCGCGACCGCCGGAACGGCGCCGGAGATGAATGCGGTGACTGCGGCCGGCATGGTCTGGTTGACCAGCTCGACCTCCTTGGGATCGACCTTGTTGGCGCGCAGCGCCTTGTCGAGGAAGACATGCGCCGTAGTGCCAGTCGTGGTCGCGATCCGCCTGCCCTTGAGATCGGCGAAGGATGAAATCCCCTGATCGGAACGCACCCAGAGCTGCGCCGTCGCCACCTCGATGTCGTTGATCAGGAACACCTTGCCCTGGCCGCGCGCCGGGAAGTTCGACACCACCGCACCGGTGGCCAGCACATCGAGGCTGCCGCCGATCAGGGCCTGGAACAGTTCGAGGCCGGTGTTGAACTGGCGTAGCTCCAGATCGAGGCCGTGCTTGTCGAACGAGCCGCGGTCGATGCCCGTCCAGATCTGGCCGTCCACGGCCAGCGTATGCAGATAGCCGACGCGGATGCGGGCTTTCGACTGGGCCATCGCGGGCGCCGCCAGCGTGGCGCCGCCGATGACGGCTCCGGCCGCCGTGCTCAGGAATTGTCGCCGATCCATGATACGCCTCCCTGTGATCGTTTTTCAGTCTGCAGCAACGAATGAATGTGCCGGCGCCGTCGTCGCGGTGTACTCGTCCATCACGAGGCGGCCGACGCGGGCCCGCAACTCGGCAAACTCGCGCCGCTCGCGCAGCTGCTCCGTGCGCGGATAGGCGAACGGCACCTCGACGATGTCCTTGACCCGGGCCGGACGCGCCGTGACGACCACGATCCGCGAGGCGAGGAACACCGCCTCCTCCACCGAATGCGTGATCAGCATCACCGATTTGCGTTCGGCGGCCAGGACGCGAAGCAGCAGGCTCTGCATGTGGATGCGGGTCTGCGCGTCGAGCGCGCCGAACGGCTCGTCCATCAGCAGGAAGCGCGGCTTGACCGCGTAGGCGCGCGCGATCGCCAGGCGTTGGCGCATGCCGCCGGACAGATGCTTCGGATAGGCATTGGCGAATTCACTGAGACCCATCAGCGCGAGATAATGCGCGCAGATCTCGTCGCGCTCGGCGGCCGGCACGCGATTCGCTTTCAGGCGCAGCCCGAAGGCGATGTTGTCGCGCACGGTGAGCCAGGGGAACACGCCGTAGTCCTGGAAGATCACGCCGCGCTCCGGGCTAGGCCCCGTCACGGGCCGATCGTCGAACAAGATGCGTCCGGAGGTCGGGGCCTGGAACCCCGCAAGCATGTTCATCATCGTGGTCTTGCCGCAGCCGGACGGACCGATCACCGCGACGAACTCGCCTTCGTCGATGTCGTAGCTGATGTCGTCGATCACCGTCAGGCGACCGCCTTTCGTATCGAAGCCGAGCGACACATGGTCGAACCGCGCCCGTCGCGCTCCGGCACGGCTCGTCATGCGACCGCCCGGTCCTGCCACACCAGCAGCCAGGCGCTGAGCCGGCGCAGCAAGGTGTCCATGATCAGCGCAACGGCGCCGATGCAGATGATGCCGACATAGATGACGTCGAGCAGGAAGTAGGTCGAGGCGTTCTGGATCGTTGCGCCGAGCCCGCGCTGCGCGGCGATCAGCTCCGAGGCCACCAGCGTCGCCCAGGTCACGCCGAGCGCGACGCGCAGCGCCGTCAGGATGTGCGGCACCGTCAGCGGGATGATCACCTTCAGAAAGGTCTCGAGCTCGGTCGCGCCAAGCGTCTGCGCGACACGGATGTAGAGCGGCGTGATCTGCGAGACGCCTTCATACATCACGATCACGCCGGAGAAGAACGCGGCGTAGAACAGGATCACCAGCTTGGCGAGTTCGTCGACGCCGAAATAGACGATGACCAGCGGAATGAGCGCGATCGGCGGCAGGGCGCGGAAGAAGTTGATCAGTGGGTCGGCGAAGCTGCGCGCCGGCCGGTACCATCCGATGAGAAAGCCAGCCGGCACCGCTGCCGCAATCCCGAGCGTCACGCCGGCGAACACGCGGCGCGCCGAGGCGAAGATGTCGTAGAGCAGGCCATGATGCAGCAGCAGGTCGACGAAGCGCGCACCGACCTGCTGGGGCGATGGAACCAGGGCGTCGTTGACGAAGCCGCTCAAGCGCACCGCGTACCACAACATGAGGACGCAGATCCAAGGCGCGAGGCGCAGCACGAAGGTTCTCAGACCACGCACGTGCATGTCACATCTACTCGCACTTGCTCGCTCGATCGCGTCCGACCATAGGCCATGCAGAATCACCATACAAGTTGCATGGGAACCAGGTTGCACGGTGAGGGCCATACGTGGCACGCAGATGGCAGAGGCAGCGTAGTTCACGCGGAAGTTGATCTGGTATGCAGTTCTTAGTCCCGACGGCCCTTTTGACGCGTTGTCTGCGCGCTGATGAGGACGAGGTGGCAATGTCGAGCACGGCGGGCAGCGCCGCCGGGGTCGCGGCAGACGCATGTTCCGCGCACGTGCCATGCAGTAGCGTTCATGGACAGTGAACCACAATCGTCGATAGTGTGACGCTTCGTCGCGCCACGGCGCGAGAGCGCGCGACCGGGGGTGAGCCGTCGCGACAATCCAAACGCATATGGACCCGGGAGCCGAACGGATCACGCATGGCTGACGTTCTTGCCGCATCGCAACATAGCGGTGCTCCGGTCCGGGCCGCCTCCTCGCTGCGGACACTGGCGCTGATCTCGCTCGCCCATTGGGTCAGCCACCTGCACATGCTGGTGCTGCCGATGCTGTTTCCCTATCTCAAGCAGAAGCTCGGGGTCGGCTATGTCGAGCTCGGCTTTCCGCTCACCGTCTTCGCGGTGGTCTCGGCGCTGACCCAGGCCCCGGTCGGCTATCTCGTCGACCGCGCCGGCGCTCGCCGCATCCTGCTGCTGGGCCTGACGCTCGGCGGGCTTTCGCTCGCGATGCTCGGTGTCTACCTGAGCTACGCCAGCCTGGTCGTCTCGGCCGTGCTGCTCGGCCTCGCCAATGCGGTCTATCACCCCTCCGACTACGCGCTGCTGTCGGCGCATATGGAAGAGAGCCGGATGGGCCGCGCCTTCGGCGTGCACACTTTTGCCGGCTATCTCGGCGGCGCAGTCGCGCCGGCCGTCATGGCCGCGCTGGTCACCACCGTCGGCGGCTCCGGTGCGCTGATCGCAGCTGGCCTGGTCGGGCCTCTCGCCGCGTTGCTGCTCCTGGTCGGCAACGTGCCGGAGGTGCCGCCGCATCCGCACGCCACCAAGGCTGATGGCACCAAGGTCAAGCAGCCGGGCCTGCTGACGCCGATGCTGATGCTGCTGACCGTGTTCTTCATGCTGCTCAGCCTGTCCAACGCCGGCATCTCCAGCTTTGGCGTGGTCGCCTTCATGAACGGCTACGGCATCTCGTTCTCGACCGCCAACATCGCGCTCACCGCCTTCCTGGGCGCCAGCGCGGTCGGCGTGCTCGCCGGCGGCCAGCTCGCCGACCGCATCCGTCATCACAATCTGGTCGCTGCGGTCGCCTATGCGATCAACGCCGTGCTGGTGCTGATCATCACCTTCGTCAGCCTGCACCCCGTGCTGCTGGTTGCGATCATGCTGACCGCGGGCTTCATGAGCGGCGTGATCGCGCCGTCGCGCGACATGCTGGTGCGCAACGCCGCCCCTCCCGGCGCCGCCGGCCGCGCCTTCGGCATCGTCTCCACCGGCTTCAACTTCGCCGGCGTCGTCAGCCCGCTGCTGTTCGGCTGGATCATGGACATGAACGCCCCGCGCTGGGTGTTCGGCACGTCAGTGGTGTTCATGCTGCTGACCATCGTGCTGGCGTTCTTCACCGAGCCGAAGAAGAAGATGACGTAGCTGTCGTCGTGGGGTAGGCAGAGCTCAGCGTGCCCACCGCCAAGACCATCGCGGTGAACGGTGGGCACGCTTCGCTCCGCCCACCCGACGCAAGGGCTCCGGTTTTTGTTAGTCCGGCAACGCTGTCAAATGCAGCGCCCTCTCCCCTTGCGGGAGAGGGCATGTAGGACGTTTCAGCAAGCTCGGTCGGGTGAGGGGTATCTCTCCGCGAGTGCGCCTGTGGAGAGATACCCCTCACCCGACCGAGCGAATGGATAGGCCGGCGATGCCCTCTCCCGCAAGGGGAGAGGGCGCAGCAATGAGCACTGCAACGGCTGGGCTTGGGTCCCGACGCAACCCAGCCCTCACCTCCCGCGTGTTGACATCATCGTCGGCCGGCCGATGATGCGGTCAACAACAACATCCGGGGACGACACGCCATGACGCAGCCTGATCTCGTGATCCGCGGCGGAACGATTGCCGATGGCTCTGGCGGCGAGCTGTACGAAGCGGATGTCGCTATCACAGGCGGCCGCATCGTCGACGTCGGCAGGATCGCCGCGTCCGGGCGCGAGGAGATCGACGCGCGCGGCAAGCTCGTGACCCCCGGCTTCGTCGACGTCCACACCCATTATGACGGCCAGGTCACCTGGAGCCACGACATCTCGCCGTCGTCGCAGAACGGCGTCACCACCGCGATCATGGGCAATTGCGGCGTCGGCTTCGCACCGTGCCGGCCGGCCGACCACCAGCGGCTGATTCAGCTGATGGAAGGCGTCGAGGACATTCCCGAGCCGGTGCTCGAAGCCGGCATTCCCTGGGAGTGGGAAAGCTTTCCCGATTATATGGAATGGCTGGGCAAGCGCTCCTTCGATCTCGACATCGGCGCGCAGCTGCCGCATGCGGCGCTGCGCGTCTACGTGATGGGCGAACGCGGCGCGCGGCGTGATCCGGCCACGGCCGACGACAGCCGCGCCATGGCGGCGCTGGCGCGCGATGCGGTCAAAGCCGGGGCGCTCGGCTTCTCCACCTCGCGCACGCTCAACCACCGCACCTCGACCGGCGACTACACGCCGACGCTCAAGGCCGGCGAGGATGAGCTGACGACCATCGCGAGCGCGATGCACAGCGCCGGCCGCAGCGTGCTGCAATTCGTGCTCGACATCTCCACCATCCACGAAGACCTGCCGATGATGCTGCGCATCGCCGACGCAACGAAATGCCCGATCTCGTTCTCGGTGACGCAGAACGATCGCGCGCCGCAGCGCTGGCGGCAGACGTTGGCGGAGATCAACGCGGCGGCCGCGCGCGGCCTGTCGGTGACGGCACAGATCGCGGCGCGCCCGGTCGGACTGCTGCTCGGGCTGGAATTGTCACGCAACCCGCTGCAGACCCATCCGAGCTACCAGGCGATCGCGCATCTGCCGCTGTCCGAACGCGCCGCGCGGATGCGCGATCCGCAGCTCCGCGCGGCGATCCTGAGCGAGCAAGCCAGTGCGACCGACGACCCGCTGTTCTTCAAGCCGAACTACGACAAGATGTACCTGCTCGGCGATCCGCCGGACTATGAGCAGCCGCCGGAGCGGTCGCTCGGCGCCCAGGCGCGTGCGCGCGGCTGCCGGCCGGAGGAGCTGGCCTATGATGCGATGCTGACGGACGGCGGGCGCGGCATGCTCTACGTGCCGTTCCTCAACTATTCCGACGGCAACCTCGACGCCACCTATGAGATGCTGCGCGACCCCAGCAGCGTGCCAGGCCTCAGCGACGGCGGCGCGCATTGCGGCATCATCTGCGACGCCAGCTTCCCGACCTATCTGCTGACGCACTGGACCCGCGACCGCACGCGCGGCGACAGGCTGTCGATCCCGTTCGTCGTCGCGGCGCAGTCGCGCAAGACCGCGCTCTCCGTCGGCCTCGGCGATCGCGGTCTGATCGCGCCCGGCTTCAAGGCCGACGTCAACGTCATCGATTACGACCGGCTGCATCTGCATCCGCCCAAGGTGCATTACGACCTGCCGGTCGGCGGTCGCCGGCTAATGCAGGACGTCGACGGCTACGAGGCGACGATCGTGTCGGGCATCGTCACGCGCAGGCACGGCGAGGCCACCGGCGCACGGCCGGGGCGGCTGGTCAGGGGCGCGCGCGCTGGGATGCAATAACCTCAGCGCGAGCGTTCCCGCGTCGTCCACTCATCCTCGGTCGTCCCGGACGCGCGCGCAACGCGCTCGCCGATCCGGGACCGATAACCACAGGGAGCTGTTTGGGGCACCTTGGTCGATCGAGGCCGCCCAGCCACGATCGACGGTGGCTATGGGTCCCTGCGCAAGGCCGGCACGACGCCGAATAGATGGCGCGCACTCCTCACGCAAATTCCGGCGCGACCGCCTCATCCACCTGCAGGCGCGCGCGTTCTGTGTTCGGCCAGAGCAGCGCCAGTCCGAGCAGGCCGGAAATCACCATGATGACCGCGTTGATGGTGAAGCCGGACATGTAGCCTTCGAGCATGCTGCCGGAAGCCTGGATCATCTTGCCCATCACGACCGGCGCGATGATGCCGGCCAGCGTGTACAGGGCACCGTAGATCGAGATGACGGCGCCACGCTGCGCGACCGGCGTGAACTCGCCGATCATCGGCGGGCAGACGACGTAGATCGAGCCGCACAGGCCTGATCCGACCACGACCAGCGCGATCTTGGCCGACGCCCCGTCCACATGCGGCATCGCGGCCATCAGCGCCCCGCCGATCACCAGCGGCGTCGCACCGAGCACACCGCGCGCCAGGCGCGTGGACACGCCGCGCGCCATCAGCATCTGCGATGCGAAGCCCGTCGTCAGCACCACGCATGCGCCGAAGATCCACGGCAGGATCGAGATGAAGCCGGCCTGCGCCTGCGAGAAACCGAGGCCCTTGATCAGGAACGGCGTGAACCAGGTCAATCCGAGCGACAGCGCCCAGTAGGCGCCGAAGGTCGCCGCCACGCAACCCAAGAAGGTCCTGCTGGTCAGGATCTGCAGATACGGCACGCGCTGTTCGCGGACGGCGACCGGGTCCAGCTCCGCCAGCGGTCCTTCCCGGCCGAGCCACAGCCACGCCGCGCTCCACATCAGGCCGACCACGCCCAGCGCGCCGAACGCATAGTGCCAGCCATGATTCACGATCACCCAGTTCAAGGCGGGCACCGCGAGGATGACGCCGAACGCGGAGCCCTGCGACAGGATCGCGGTCGGCATCGCGCGCTTCTCGTCGGGAAACCATTTGTAGATCGCGTGAACCGCGACCGAGGCTGCCGGACCTTCGCCGGCGCCGAGAATGATTCGGCAGATCAGCAGCGTCGTGAAGCCGACGGTGCCGACCATCGGGAATTGCGCCACCGCCCACACCAGCGCCAGCACCAGGAGGACCCAGCGCGTCGGCACCTTGTTGACGATGAAGCCGACCACGATCGCCGCGAGGGAGAACAGCAGGAAGAACGACGAGCCGAGCAGCCCGAACTGCTCGGCGCTCAGATTGAGCTCGGTCATGATCGGAACGCCGGCGAGGCCGACAACGATCTTGTCGGCAAAGTTCACCAGCATGAACAGAAACAAAAGGAAGGTGATCCTCCACGCGCCCTTCGGCGTGGACGCCGTGCTGGCGCGGGCATTGCTCTTGAGCGTCGTTGGCGCGGCCATCATCCACCCCCGTTGTTTGTTTTGATCCGCCTCTGTGCTTCGGGCGTTTTGTCGATGCTACCCACGAAGCGCCGCTGCGCGCAACCCGATCGCGCACTAAGCCTCTGTTGCAACGCGAGAATTTCACTCTCGAGCTGCGCGAGGACCACCACGCAATCTCGCCGCGAGAGGACGTGCGATCACATCATGCGCTCTGCGAAGAACGAGCGCGTGATGTTCGCGTTTGCCCTTGTTATGCTGTGATGCAACAACCCCGATCATGCTCGTGCTCAGCGTTCGTCATCTCACCAAATCCTACCGATCCGGCGGCGAGCCGATCAAAGTCCTCCGCGGCGTCGACCTCGACGTGGCCTCCGGCGAGCGCGTGGCGCTGACCGGCGAATCCGGCTCGGGCAAGAGCACGCTGCTGCATCTCATTGCCGGGCTCGATGCGGCCGATGACGGCGACATCACGCTCGACGGAGCGTCGGTCGGCGCGCTGGACGACGCCGGCCGCGCCGCAATCCGGCGCGAGCGGCTCGGGCTGGTGTTCCAGCAGTTCAATCTGGTGCCGAGCCTGTCGGTGCAGGACAATCTCAGCTTCCAGGCGCGGCTGGCCGGGCGGCACGATCCGGTCTGGCACACCGAACTGGTGGAGCGGCTCGGCCTGAAACCGCTGCTCAAGCGCTATCCCGAGCAGCTGTCCGGAGGCCAGCAGCAACGCGTCGCCATCGGCCGCGCGCTGGCGATCAAGCCTGCGCTGCTCCTCGCGGACGAGCCGACCGGCAATCTCGACGAGGACACCGCCGACGAGGTGATGGCGCTGACGCGCGATCTCGTCGCGCGCACCGGCTGCGGCTTCCTGATGGTGACGCATAGCGCACGGCTCGCGGCGATGCTCGACCGCCACGTCCATCTGCATGCGGGCCGCGTCGCATGAGACGCGCGGTGTGGATCCTCGCCGTGCTGCTCAGCCACTGGCGGCGGCATCCGATGCAGCTCGCGACCTTGCTGATCGGCCTGATCTCGGCCACCGCGCTGTGGAGCGGCGTGCAGGCGCTGAACCAGCAGGCGCGCAGCTCCTATGATCGCGCCGCGGCGATCTTCGGCGGCGCGCGCACGCCGATGCTGGTCGCCAAGGACGGCAAGATGCTGCCGCAAAGCGTGTTCGCCGCCTTGCGCCGCGCCGGCTGGCCGGTGTCGCCGGTCGTCGAGGGTCGCGTGCAGATCGATGGCCGCTCGATCCGGCTGCTCGGCATCGAGCCGTTCAGCATTCCCAAGGAGGTCGGCGATGCGCCGACGGTCGGCCGCAGCGAGCTCGAGGCGTTCCTGACGCCGCCGCACCGGACGCTGATCTCGCCGGAGACGCTGGCCGAAATCGGACTCAAGGACGGCGCGACGCCGCGACTCAGCAACGACGCGGTGCTGCCGCCGCTGATGGCGCAACAGCAGCTCGCGCCCGGCGTGCTCGTTGTCGACATCAGCGACGCGCAACGGCTGCTCGACAAGCCCGGCCAGATCTCGCGGCTCTTGCTCGGCAAGACGACCGCGCAGCGCGCGCCGTTGCAGAGTTTTGCGGACGGCCGCCTGCAGCTGGTGCAGCCGGAGGCCGAGACCGATCTGGAGCGGCTGACCGACAGCTTCCATCTCAACCTCACCGCGTTCGGCCTGCTGTCCTTCGTCGTCGGCCTGTTCATCGTCAACTCCGCGATCGGCCTCGCCTTCGAGCAGCGGCTGCCGGTGCTGCGCACCTTGCGCGCCTGCGGCGTGTCGGCGCGTCAGCTCAACGCCGTGCTGATCGGCGAGCTCATCGCGTTCGCCCTGGTCGCGGGCATCGTCGGCCTGGTCTGCGGCTATGTCATCGCAGCGACGCTGCTGCCGAACGTCGCCGCGTCCTTGCGTGGGCTCTACGGCGCGCAGGTGCCGGGCGAGCTGAGCCTGCGGCCGGAATGGTGGCTCGCGGGCCTTGTCATCAGCGTGGCCGGCGCGCTCGCGGCCGCCACCACCAGCCTGGTCAAATCGATGCGGCTGCCGATCCTCTCGACTGCGCAGCCTTACGCGTGGCAGGAGGCGCAGCGGCGCTGGCTGCGGCTGCAGAGCGCGGTCGCGCTCGCCTTCTTCGTCGCCGCCGGGCTGCTGCTGTGGCTCGGGCAGTCGCTGCTCGCCGGCTTCGGCGTGCTCGCGGCGATGATGCTCGGCGCCGCGCTGCTGCTGCCCGCGATTCTCGAATTCGTGCTGCGGCTCGGCGAGCACGGCGCGCGGGCGGCGCTGGCGCAATGGTTCTGGGCCGACAGCCGGCAGCAGATCTCGGGCCTGTCGCTGGCGCTGATGGCGCTGCTGCTGGCGCTCGCCGTCAATGTCGGCGTGGCGACGATGGTAGAGACGTTCAGCCGCACCTTCCTGGTCTGGCTCGATGGCCGGCTCGCCGCCGACATCTATATCAGTGCGGCCGATGAAGCGCAGGCGCGCGACATTCAGGGGTGGCTGCGCACGCGGCCCGAGGTGCAAGCGGTGTTGCCGGGCGGCCGCGCCGAAACGCAACTGTCGGGCGCGCCGATCGATGTGCTCGGCCTGCCCGATCACGACACGTATCGCGAGCACTGGCCGCTGCTACAGGCCGGCCCCGATGCGTGGAAGCAGCTGGTGCGAGGCGATGCCGGCTTCGTCAGCGAGCAGCTGGCCCGGCGGCTCAATCTCTCGCTCGGCGACGCCATCGACATCCCCGCACCGGCCGGCGACTGGCACATCACGGTGGCCGGCATCTACGCCGACTACGGCAATCCGAAGGGCCAGGTCACCGTGAACGTCGCCGCGCTGACGCGGCGTTTTCCGGCGACGCCGATCACGCGGATGGCGGTGCGCGCAGCGCCCGCCGACGTGCCCAGACTGATCGCTGATCTCGGCGAGAAGTTCGGCCTCGACGGCCGCAACGTCGTCGACCAGGCCAACATCAAGCAGGAGTCCAAGCAGATCTTCAACCGCACCTTTGCGGTGACCGGCGCGCTCAACACCTTTACGCTCGGTGTCGCCGCGATCGCCCTGCTGACGAGTCTGCTGACCTTGGCGAACTCCCGCCTGCCGCAACTCGCACCTTTATGGGCGATCGGCCTCACGCGCCGCCGCCTTGCCGAGGTCGAACTGCTGAAGACGCTGTCGCTGGCCGGCCTCACCGCGCTGCTGGCGCTGCCGCTCGGGCTGGTCGTGGCTTGGTGCCTGATCGCGATCGTCAACGTCAAGGCGTTCGGCTGGCGGCTGCCGTTCGACGTGTTTCCGCTGCAGCTGATCCGGCTGTTGATCGTCACGCTCGCCGCCGCGCTGGTCGCCTCGCTGCTGCCCGTGCTCAGGCTGGCGCGGATGCAGCCGGCGCAGCTCGTGAGGACCTTCACCATTGAGCGCTAGAGCCACATTCACCCGACGCGGGCTGATCGGCTTGCTGGGCCTGCTGGCGCTGCCGCGGCTCGCCCGGGCGCAGGGCTTTGCGGGTCTTGCCGACAGCGGCGACGGCTTCACGCCGGTGACGCCTGGCAAGACCTTCAGCTTCCCGGCCGACCACGGCCCGCATGACGATTTCCGCATCGAGTGGTGGTACATCACCGCCAATCTAAGCGACGCCAGTGGCAAGGCCTACGGCCTGCAATGGACGCTGTTCCGCTCGGCAGCCCGGCCCGGGCCACAGGCCGAGGGCTTCGACAATCAGCAGCTGTGGATGGCCCATGCGGCGGTGACGCGCGCCGACAGTCATCGCTCCACCGAGAAATACGCGCGCGGCGGCATCGGCCAGGCTGGCGTCGAGGCCAAGCCGTTCCAGGCCTGGATCGACGATTGGCAGCTGCGCGGCACCGACGCGACCGACGATCAATCGCTGGCGCCGCTCGACATGAGCGCGAGCGCATCGGACTTCTCCTACGCGCTGCACCTGGAGGCGGATCATCCGGTGGTGCTGCAGGGCATCGGCGGCTACAGCCGCAAATCCGAGCGCGGCCAGGCGTCGTACTACTACAGCCAGCCGTTCTACCGCGCCCGCGGCCGCATCAGCTTCGACGGCACGCCGGTCGAGGTCACCGGCCAGGCGTGGCTCGACCGCGAATGGAGCAGCCAGCCGCTGGCCTCCGACCAGAGCGGCTGGGACTGGTTCGCGCTGCATTTCTCGGGCGGCGAGAAGCTGATGCTCTACCGGATGCGGCAGGGCAATGGGGACTACACGTCCGGTACCTGGATCACGGCCGACGGCGCGTCACGCCCGCTCGGCCCCGACGGCATCGCGATGCGGCCGACCGAGACGGTTGCGATCGGCGAGCGCAAGCTGCCGATCGGCTGGCACGTCGCGATCGCTTCCCTCGGCATCGCCATCGATACCGCGCCGCTCAATCCGAAGGCCTGGATGGGCACCCGCGTGCCGTATTGGGAGGGGCCGATCAGCTTCAAGGGCAGCCACACCGGGGTGGGCTATCTCGAGCTGACGGGGTATTAAAACGTATCGATCAAGGGGGGACCGCAATGTATCACTTCACGGCCATCGTGACCGTTCTCGCGCTGCTGCTCTACTTCTACATGTCGATCCTGGTGGGGAAGGCGCGCGTGCAATACGGCGTGAAGGCGCCGGCGACCACCGGCAATCCGGATTTCGAGCGCGTCTTCCGCGTGCATATGAATACGCTGGAATGGCTGCCGATCTTCTTGCCGGCGCTGTGGCTGTTCGCGATCTATGTCAGCGACGCGATCGCGGCGTTGCTCGGGCTGGTATGGATCGCCGGCCGCGCGATGTACATGGTCGCCTACGCCAAGGCCGCAGAGAAACGCAGCGCCGGCTTCGGCGTTCAGGCACTCGCCGCCATGGCGCTGCTGGTGGGCGCACTGATCGCGATCCTCTGGCGGCTCTTGCACGGCTGACCACCACATCCTCCACCGTCGTCCCGGGCTTGACCCGGGACCCATAACCACCGGCGGATGTTGTTAGCACGACGGCCCAACCTTGAACCTGCCCCAAGATAGATCACGCGGTATGGGTCCCGGCTCAAGGCCGGGACGACACCTCTTGTGTGGCGCGAGAGCGCGCGATCACTTCGTCAGCGGGCAGCCGCTGTCCTTGGGTGTGAAGAACGCCTTGTCGCCGGACACCGTGGCGAGCTGCTTGTAATAGTCCCACGGTTTCTTCGATTCCGACGGCTTCTTGACCTCGAACAGATACATGTCGTGGACCATGCGGCCGTTGGCGAGCACCTTGCCCTGCGCGAAGGCGTCGTCGACCGGCAGCTCCTTCAGCTTGGCCGCGACAGCGTCGGAGTCCTTGGTGCCGGCCGCCTTGACGGCCTTGAGGTAGGACAGCGTCGCCGAATAGGTGCCCGCATGGATCATGCTCGGCATGCGGCCGGTGCGCTTCATGAAGCGCTCGCTGAAGGCACGGGCCTTGTCGTCGTGATCCCAGTAGAAGCCCTCCGTGAGCACCAGGCCCTGCGCGGCCTCCAGCCCGAGGCCGTGCACCTCCGACAGCGTCATCAGCAGGCCGGCGAGCTTCTGGCCGCCCTTGACGATGCCGAACTCGGCCGCCTGCTTGATCGAGTTGGTGGTGTCGAGCCCGGCATTGGCGAGGCCGATGATCTTGGCCTTGGAGCTCTGCGCCTGCAGCAGGAAGGAGGAGAAGTCCGACGAGTTCAGCGGGATGCGCACCGAGCCGAGCACCTTGCCGCCCTTCGACGTCACGATGTCGCTGGTGTCCTTCTCCAGCGCGTAGCCAAAGGCGTAGTCCGCGGTCATGAAGAACCAGCTGTCGCCGCCGGATTCGACCAGCGCGCCGCCGGTGCCGACCGCGAGCGCGCGGGTGTCATAGGCCCAATGGAAGCCGTAGGGCGTGCAGGCATCGCCCGTGATCCGCGAGGTCGCAGCTCCCACCACGATGTCGATCTTCTTCTTCTCCTTCGACAGCTCCTGGATCGCCAGCGCCACCGAGGACGTCGTCAATTCGGTGATCATGTCGACACCCTCGGTGTCGTACCAGCGCCGGGCGATGGTGGAGGCCAGATCCGGCTTGTTCTGGTGGTCGGCGGTGACGAGCTCGACCTTCTGCCCCAGCACCTCGCCGCCGAAATCCTCGATCGCCATCTTGGCGGCCTCGACGGAATATTTACCGCCGTAGTCGGCATAGACGCCCGACTGGTCGTTGAGGATGCCGATCTTGACCTGTGCCGATGCCGGCGCGGCCACCATCAGCGCACCAACCGCAGCAAAAGCCAGCAAGCCCAATTTCATATGGTCTCTCCCGAGTTTCTTCGTTGTGGCGTCATTCGTTGTGGAATGCCCTGTTCATGTTATGCCAGAATCCCGACCGCGCCCATCCCTTCCCGCCCTAGCCAAAGGACGGAGGGGCGTGTTGAGGGTGGTGGGTTCCTCCGCTACAGTCCTGCTCAAGCAACAACGAGCCCGTCCCGACGGGATGGCGCGCGCGGACGGAAACAGCCTGCAGTCGTGACGCGAGCCATCGCCCGCGCCCCGTCATCGTGCTCCCTCCTGCGCTCGCGCCGCCCTGCGGAATATGCGGCAATCGCTGCCCGAGGGAGGACACATGTACACCGGCAAGCACGCAAGGCTGCGCCCGCTGCAGCCCGCCTTCATCATGGCCTCCACCGGCGAAGCGGTGAACTATCGCGAGCTGGAGGCGCGCTCGAACCGCCTAGCGCATCTCTTTCGCAAGCGTGGCCTGAAGCGGCTGGACCATTATTCGATCTTCATGGAGAACAACAGCCGCTATCTCGAAGCCTGCGGCGCCGGCGAGCGCTCCGGCCTGTATTTCACCTGCGTGAACTCGTACCTCACGCCGGGCGAGCTCGCCTACATCCTCAATAACAGCCAGTCCCGGCTCCTGATCACCTCGGTCGCGAAGCTCGACGTCGCGCGCGAGGCGCTCAAGGAGGCGCCCGGCATCGAGCTGTGCATGGTCGCCGACGGTCCGGGAGAGGGCGATCGCATCGTCGGCCTGCAGGAGGCGATCGCCGGCCTCCCGGCGACGCCGATCGCCGACGAATGCATCGGCACGGCGATGCTGTACTCCTCCGGCACAACCGGCCGGCCCAAGGGCATCCTGCGGCCGCTGCCGGAGCAGCCGCCGGTGCAGCAGTTGCCGATCTTCGACTTCCTCGAGAAGCTGTGGCGCTACCGCGAGGGCATGATCTATCTGTCGCCGGCGCCGCTGTATCACTCCGCGCCACAAGCCGCCGTCAATCTCACGATCCGCGCTGGCGGCACCGCCATCATCATGGAGAATTTCGATCCGGAGCGCTACCTGCAGCTCGTCGAGCAATGGGGCATCACCCATACCCAGCTGGTGCCGACGATGTTCTCGCGCATGCTGAAGCTGCCGGAGGAGATCCGCACCCGCTACGATCTGTCCTCGCTGGAGATCGCGATCCATGCCGCGGCGCCCTGCCCCGCGCAGGTCAAGGAGGACATGATCCGCTGGTGGGGGCCGATCATCCACGAATATTACGGCGCCACCGAAGGCCTCGGCTTCACCGCCTGCGACAGCGAGCAATGGCTCGCGCATCGCGGCACCGTCGGCAAGGTGCTGTTCGGCGACCTGCACATCCTCGACGAACACATGCAGCCTTGCCCGGCCGGCACCGCCGGCACGGTGTGGTTCAAGACCGGTTCGCCGTTCGAGTATTTCAACGACCCCGAGCGCACCCGGGAGGCGCGCTCGGCCGACGGCACGATGAGCACGGTCGGCGATGTCGGCTATGTCGATGCCGACGGCTATCTGTATCTCACCGACCGCGCCACCTTCATGATCATCTCGGGCGGCGTGAACATCTATCCGCAGGAATGCGAGAACCTGCTGATCACGCATCCGAAGGTCGCCGACGCCGCGGTGTTCGGCGTGCCCAATACCGATCTCGGCGAGGAGGTGAAGGCGGTGATCCAGCCGATGTCCGGCATCGTGCCCAGTCCTGCGCTCGAGGAGGAGCTGATCGCGTTCTGCCGGCAGTCGCTGTCGCGCCAGAAGGTGCCGCGCTCGATCGACTTCGAGACGGAGCTGCCGCGGCTGCCGACCGGCAAGCTCTACAAGCGTCTGCTGCGCGACCGCTATTGGGGCAACAAGACCTCGCGGATCGTGTAGGACGCCTGACCGGAGGTTGATCCTGGTCAAGCGGGCGCGGCGCGACGTCGCTATGCTTCGCCGATTGCGACCGCAGCGATTTCGCGAGACGACGACATGCGCGCTCATCAAATCATGACCCGATCGGTGATCACGGTGACGCCGGGAACCCCGGTGGCCGAGGCGGCCCGGATCATGCTGCGCAACCATATCGGCGGGTTGCCGGTCATCGATGCCTCTGGCCGGCTGGTCGGAATGGTCACCGACGGCGACTTCCTGCGCCGCGCAGAGCTCGGCACCGAGCGCAAGCAGGGCCGCTGGCTCGACCTCCTGGTCGGACGCGGCCGGATCGGCGCGGATTTCGTCCATTCCCATGGCCGCACCGTCGGCGACATCATGAGCCGGCCGGCCGTCACCGTCGGCACCGATGCGAGCCTTGCGGAGATCGCCGAAGTCATGGAGAAGCGCAGCATCAAGCGGCTTCCGGTCATGAATGGCGACCAACTGGCCGGCATGGTGACGCAGACCGATTTCGTGCAGACGCTCGCGGACCTCGCCACGACCGTGCCGGCCCCGACCCGCGATGACGACGTGATTCGCAGCGCCATCCTCGATGCGCTCGATCAGGCGGCCTGCAAGCATTGCCGCTTCAACGTCGTCGTCCGCAACGGTATCGCGCATCTCAGCGGTGCGGTGCGCCACGAGGCCGAACGGGCCACCGCGATCGTGGCGGCGACGAGCGTGCAGGGCGTTCGTGAGGTGCGCGACCACATGTGGATCTATCCGCCGCCGGAGGACGAGCTCGGCGGCGGCGATATCGTCTCGCTGCAGGAGCAGCCGTCGACCGACGACGACCAGCCACTGTGAGGAGGGCCGCCGGTGCGCCACGCCACTGCGTTATCGATCGCGCTGCTTGTTCTGGCGTCGGCCGGCGCTTCGGCTGACGACCTCGAGCACGGGCATCAGCTGGCCTCGCGCTGGTGCGCCGCCTGCCATGCCATCGGTGGGGAGCCGTCCCGATTCCGCCGCGCCCAGCCGTTCGCCGCCATCGCCACAAAGCCGGGCGTGACCCGGGAGATGCTGGTGAAGTTTCTGCTGCTCCCGCACGCGACCATGGCCAACAATCCGCTGAGCGCGGCCGATGCGGCCGATCTTGCGGACTACATCCTCAGCCTCGGACAATAGGCCCAAGCGGTATCTGCCGGCAGGCTGGCACCGCGCCGTACTCTGAAGGCGGGCTGCGGCCGCACCCGCCGCTTTTCGCGGCAGATCCACCGGAACAAAACTGTCCAGTCTGCGTTTGGTGTACGCGCCATCCCGAGCTGGAGCACGTCGCATGACCCCCCTTGGTCTGCCGACGGCGCGGCTCCGTTTCGCTCGTTGCCGGAAAAAACTAACAATATGCAGCGAACGAGATAGAGCTTGCATTCGTACACAAACGAGTTGGTAATCGGGTGCGCGGCATCGTCTCTGCCGAACTGCTAGCAAGGAGCGTGCGACGTGCACGGAATGCCCGGCGCCTCCACCGCCCCCCAAATGACCGATGACGATACGGCCTATCTCGCCGCGATCGTGAGCGCATCCGCCGATGCGATCTTCGGCACGACCATTGAAGGAATCATTCGCAGCTGGAACGGGTCTTGCGAACGGATGTTGGGCTACAGCGCGGCCGAGATGATCGGCCAGCCGGTGATGGACATCATTCCGCCGGAGCTGAGAGAGGAGGCCCAGGCGATTCGGCAACGTGTCGGCAGCGGGGAAGCCGTTGAAGGCTTCGAAACAGTCCGCCTCACGAAGGATGGGCGGCCGATCGAGGTTGCCGCGACCTTCTCGCCGATCCGCGACCGTCACGATCGGATCATCGGGATCTCCGGAATCCTGCGCGACGTAACCCAGTCGAAGCAGGCGGAACGCGGCGCGGCGATGCTCGCCGCGATCGTCGCCTCGTCGTCGGACGGCGTGGTCAGCAAGACGCTGGACGGCACCGTCACCAGCTGGAACAAGAGCGCGGAGCGCATCTTCGGCTTCTCGGAAGCCGAGATGATCAACCGCTCGATTCGCACCATCATTCCGCTCGAGCGTCAGGCCGAGGAGGACCGCATCCTCGCTACCGTCGTCTCGGGCGGGATGATCGACAATTTCGAAACGATCCGCCTGCGCAAGGATGGCGCGCAGATCGACGTCTCCGTGACGGTCTCGCCGGTACGCGACGCGAGCGGCCGCATCATCGGCGCCTCGAAGATCGTGCGCGACATCACCGACAAGCGTCAGACGCGCGAGCAGCTGCGCACTTTGCTCGCCGAGGTGAACCATCGCAGCAAGAACATGCTGTCGCTGGTGCAGGCGATCGCGCGTCAGATGACGCGGCACGGGCGGCAGCTCGACCTCAACCGTTTCCTCGCGCGCCTGCAGGCAATCGCTGGCAACCAGGATCTCCTGATCCAGAACGACTGGCGTTTCATTCCGCTCGTCGACCTCGTCCGCTCGCAGCTCGGCGCCTTCCGCGACCTGATCGGCAACCGCATCGCCATCGACGGTCCGCAGATCGAGCTGACGCCGGAGGCGGCGCAGGCGATCGGCATGGCGATCCACGAGCTTGCGACCAATGCGGCCAAGTATGGCGCGCTGTCGGATCATGACGGGCGCGTCGCGCTGACTTGGTCGCGCGATGGCGACACATTCGTCATCAACTGGCGCGAGAGCGGCGGACCGCCGGTGTCTGCCCCGGAGCATCACGGTTTCGGCAGCCGCGTGATCTCGGACATGGTCCGGGCCGGACTCGACGGTACCGTGCAGGTCGAGTTCGCCCCGCCGGGGCTGAGCTGGCACCTGAGGTGCCCCCTGCAACGCATCAGCCGCGGCAACAGCCATGCCCCTCGCTGACAAGATCAACGTCCTGATCGTCGAGGACGATCCCATGATCGGCTTCGACCTCTCCGTCGAGCTGGAGGAAGCGGGCTTCGCCATCGTCGGCGTCGCGCCCACCGTGAGCAAGGCGCTGCATCTGCTCGAGCGGCACCGCTGCGATCTCGCGGTTCTCGACGTCAACCTCGGCCATGAGACCTCGGCCCCGATCGCCCGCGCGCTGATGGCCGAAGGCGTGCCTTTCGTCGCCGTCACCGGTTACGCCGTCGACCAGTGCCCTGAAGAATTCGCCACCGCGCCGCTGCTGTCGAAGCCGTTCCAGACGTCGCGCCTGGTCGCAACGTTGCGGCGCCAACTGCCGCGATGAGACGCAGCTTAACTCCTCACCCGATCAGACAGCGAAACCACGGCCCGGCAATCACCGCTTGATCTCGATCACGATCTGTCCCGTCGTCACCTGATCGCCCTCAGCGACCGCGATCGCACTCACAGTCCCGGCCAAGCCGGCCGTGTGGACGTGCTCCATCTTCATCGCTTCCAGAGTCAGCACCGGCTGTCCCGCGGCCACCTGATCGCCGGCCTTGACGAGCATGGCGACGACGCGGCCGTTCAACGCGGCGCGCACCTTGCCATCACCGCCGGCCGCCGCGGTGGACTGCGGCGCCCCCAGCGTGAGGTCGCGCAGCACCAGCGTCCGACCACGCGACTGTACGAACAGCCGATCACCGTCGCGCGCGAAGCGGACGACGTCGACGACGTCGCCCCGGCGGATTCGAATCGTATCGGCATCGAGCGTGACGATCTCGCTGCGCTGCTCCGCGCCATTGTGCGTCACACAATAGCTGCCGTCACGATCGCGCGACAGCTCGCACTCCCTCAACTCGCCGCCAAGCTCGAAACGGAGCGGCGTCGCAAAGGTGGCGGCGAGCGAACGCCCCCGGCGGACGGGATGCGCCAGCGGGTGACTGACGGAGAGCAGCACGGCGAGCAGCGCCATATCCTCCGCAGCGATCAAGGGCGCCCTCAGCTCGTCGCGATGTGTTGCGATGAAGGCTGTGGTCGCCTTGCCCGCCGCGAACGCCGGGTGCCGCAGACAGGACAGCAGAAACCACTGGTTGGTCACGACGCCCAGCGCGACCGCCTGCTCCAGACCCACGATCAGACGGGCCCGCGCCTCCTCACGGGTTGCGCCGTGGCTGATCAGCTTGGCGATCATCGAATCGTAGTCCGGCGGAATCTCCGTTCCCGATTCCAGCGCATGCTCGACGCGGACCGTCTCCGGCATCTGCCACAGCGCCATGCGCCCGGATCGTGGCATGAAATCCTGCGCCGCATCCTCCGAGCACAGCCGGACCTCAATGGCGTGGCCAACGAAGCTGATCTGCTCCTGACGCAGCGGTAGCGGCTCGCCGGCGGCGACGCGAAGTTGCCACTCGACGAGATCGAGCCCCGTCAACGCCTCGGTCACGGGATGCTCGACCTGCAGCCGCGTATTCATTTCCATGAAGTAGAACCGGCCGTCGCCATCGAGCAGGAATTCGAGCGTCCCAGCTCCCTCATAGCCAAGCGCCTTGACCGCCTGCACCGCGACCGCACCCATGCGTGCGCGTAGCTCCGGGCCGACGGCCGGCGACGGCGCCTCTTCGATCAGCTTCTGGTGCCGCCGTTGCACCGAGCAGTCGCGCTCGCCGAGATGCACGGCGTTGCCATGGCTGTCTCCGAACACCTGGATCTCGATGTGACGCGGGTTGGCGATCGCCTTCTCCAGGATGACGGTGCCGTCGCCGAACGCCGCAGCAGCCTCCGAGCGCGCGCTGCGCAGCAGATCCGGGAATGCATACGCCTCGTTCACGAGCCGCATACCGCGACCGCCGCCGCCGGCGACGGCCTTGATCATCACCGGGAAGCCGATGCGCTTCGCTTCGCGGAGCATCGCCTCGTCACCCCCATCCTCGCCCTGATAGCCGGGCACGCAGGGTACGCCGGCGCGCTGCATGATCGTCTTCGCGCCGGCCTTGTTGCCCATCGCCGCAATCGCATCCGGTGACGGGCCGACGAAGACCAGACCCGCGTCCTTGCAGGCCTGAGCAAAATCCTCATTCTCGGCGAGAAAGCCGTAGCCGGGATGCACGGCGTCCGCGCCGGTCGCCTTGGCCGCGGCGATGATCGCGGCAATATTCAGATAGGACTGCGCCGGCGGCGGCGCGCCGATGCGAACGGCCTGGTCGGCAAGCCGGACATGCGGGGCATCAGCGTCGACATCCGAGTAGACGGCGACGACGCGGTAGCCGAGTCGGCGCGCGGTCCGCATCACACGCAGCGCAATCTCGCCGCGGTTGGCGATCAGCACCTTGTGGAAGGGCCTGCGCGACATCGTCTTCTCTCCGCTGATGTCCCTTGTCATGGCCGGGCCACCGAGAACTGCATCCGCTGCGGCGCGCGCGCTTCGGCCTCGCGGCAGATCGCCAGCACCTCCGACAGCACCGCGCGGGTGTCGCGCGGATCGATCACGCCGTCGTCGAGCACGCGCGCCGACGTCGCGAACACGTCCATCTGGCTGTCGAACACGCCGATGATCTGCGCCTTCATGGCATCGAGCTTGTCGCGCTCGACCGGTTTGCCGCGGCGGGCCGCGGCCGCCTCCGTGACGATCGCCATCGTCTCGGCCGCCTGCTCGCCGCCCATGACAGCCGTCTTGGCGTTCGGCCATGAGAAGCAGAAGCGCGGATGGAAGCCGCGGCCGCACATGCCGTAATTGCCGGCGCCGAACGAGGCGCCGCAATAGATCGTGATCTGCGGCACCGTCGCCGAAGTCACCGCCTGGATCATCTTGGAGCCGTGCTTGATCATGCCGGCCTCCTCATAGGCGCGGCCGACCATGTAGCCGGTGGTGTTGTTGAGGTAGAGGATCGGCGTGCGGCTCTGGCAGCAGGCCTGGATGAAATGCGTCGCCTTGTTGGCGCCGGCCGGGTCAAGCGGGCCATTGTTGGTGACGATGCCGATCGCCTCGCCCTCGATCCGGGCATGGCCGCACACGGTCGCAGGGCCGTAGTTCGGCGACATCTCGACGAAATCGCTGTCGTCGACGATCCGCGCGATCACCTGGCGCATGTCGACGGGGCGCTTGTGATCGAGCGGCATGATGCCGAGCAGCTCCTCCTGATCGTAGCGCGGCGGCTTTGCCGCGCACGCTTCGTGCGACGGCCGGTCCCAGTTCAGCCTGCCCATGATCTCGCGCGCGATGCGCAAGCCGTCGCGATCGTCCTCGGCGAGATAGTCGCCGAGGCCGGAGATCGCGGTGTGCATCTCGGCGCCGCCGAGCTCCTCCTCGGTGGCGATCTCGCCGGTCGCGGCCTTCAGCAGCGGCGGCCCCGCGAGGAAGGCGCGAGTGCGGCCGCGGACCATGACGATGTAGTCGGACAGACCGGTCTGGTAGGCGCCGCCCGCGGTCGACGAGCCGTGCGTCACGGTCACCACGGGGAGCCCCGCTGCCGACAGCCGCGCCAAATTGCGAAAGATGTTGCCGCCGCGCACGAAGTCCTCGACGCGGTAGCGCAAGAGGTTGGCGCCGGCGCTCTCCACCAGTTGCACGTAAGGCAGCCTGTTCTCCAGCGCCAGCTCCTGCACGCGCAGCGTCTTATCGAGGCCGTAGGGCTGCAGCGCGCCGGCATCGATGGCCGCGTCGTTGGCCGACACCATGCAGCGCACGCCCGAGACGAAGCCGATGCCGGCGATCACGCCGCCGCCCGGCACGCTCTTCGCCGGATCCGGCGTATCGAACATGTAGCCGGCGAGCGTCGACAGCTCCAGAAACGGCGCACCGGGATCGAGCACAAGCGCGACGCGCTCGCGCGGCAGCAGCTGGCCGCGCTGATGGAAGCGGTCCTTGGCCGCCGCAGAGGCCTTGCGCGTCCGCGCCTCCAGTTCGCGCATCCGCGCGATCAGCCCGAGCATGCCGTCGCGATTGGTTTGAAAGGCGGCGCCCGTGGGAGAGATGGTGTTGTCGATGATGGCCATGGAGTTTGGCTTACGAGTACCTTGGGATTAACGAGTTCGTCATTGCGAGGAGCGCAGCGACGAAGCAATCCAGACTTCCTGTTTGGCCCCTGGATTGCTTCGCTGCGCTCGCAATGACGGCACTCGATTTGTCAGTTGATAGTCCCGAACATCTGCCGCGCCTCGGCAGGGCTCGCGATCTCACGCCCCGCGCGCCGGGCGCAGGCGGCGATCGCCTCGATCAGCTGGCCGTTCGAGGTCACCTTGGTGCCGTCGCCGAGATAGAACGTATCCTCGAGTCCGGTGCGCAGATGGCCGCCGAGCTCGGCGCAGCGCTGGTGCAGCGGCCAGATCTCGGCGCGGCCGATCGCCGTGACCTGCCAATGCGCCTCCGGCAGCTTCAGCTTGAGCAGGATCGGCAGCAGCTCCGGATCCGCGGGCATGCCCGATGCCACGCCCATCACGAAGTTGTATTCGAGCGGACCCGCATACATCCCGGTCTGGCGATACATGCCGACGCAGCGCACAATGCCGACGTCGAAGCACTCGAACTCCGGAATCGTGTTCACGGCCTTCATGACCGCGAGATAGTCGCCGATCTTCTCGACCGAATTGTCGAACATCATCGGCGGCCAAGCCCAGCTGTTGTCGGCCTTGACCTTCAGATAGTTCAGCGAGCCGGCATTGCAGGCCGCGATCTCCGGCCGGGTCTCACGGATGCAGTCGAGCGCGCCTTGATAGCTCGGACCCGACACGCCCGAGGTGTGGTTGATGATCACACCGGGACAGGCCTCGCGGATCGCCTGTTGGATCTCGCGCGAAACCTTCACCTCCCACGAGGGAAGATGGCCCTTGCCCGGCGCCTGCTGGCGCAGATGGATATGCATGATCGCAGCACCGGCGTCATAGGCGCGGCGCGCCTCGCGCGCCATCTCCTCCGGCGTGACCGGCACGTTGTGCTGCCTGGGATCGGTGAGCACGCCGTTCAGCGCGCAGGTGATGACGGCTTTGTTGCTCATGCAGGACCTTGACTGATGACGACGGCCGCGACGCGACCGCCATCATCATGCGCAAGGCCCCGACAGATCTGCTTGCGTCAACGCGCTACCGCGATGTCCTGGCTGATCTCGCCGCTGCGATAGATCGCGAGATCGCGCGAGCCGGAGAAGATCGCGCGCGGCTTCAAGCCGTAGAAGCGGCGGATCGAGTGGCTGAAATGCGTGGAATCGGGATAGCCGATGTCCTGCGCGAGATGCGCGAGGTTGAGATCCTGGTTGGCGTAGTTGAGCAGGTGCCGCGCGCGCTTCCAGGCGCGGAACGAACGGAAGGAGATGTCGGTCTCCTCCTTGAACAGATGCAGGAAGCGCGAGGTCGACAGCCCCACGGCTGCGGCGCAGCTCTCCGCCGTCGCCGGCTCGCCGGAGAAGCGGTTGATCAGCCCGATCGCCTTGACCACGCGCGGATCGAGCGTCCGCTGCGGCAGCACCTCGCCGAAGCAGAGCCGGTCGAACACCGCGCTGGAGACGTCGCCGGAGAGCGGCCGCTGCACCAGCTCCTCATAGGCGGCGCGGATGCGGCAGGCATAGGCCTCGGCCTCGCGCGCGACCTTGGCTGCGAAGCGGTCGAGCGTTCCGATCGGCACGCTCTCAGGCTCCATGGTGACGACGATGACGGTACGGTAATCGCTCTCGATCGTGTGCTGCTTGTTCGGCGGCACTACCAGCAATTCGCCGGAACGCGCCTCGCCGCCCTCGGGCAACAGCCGCAGGCTGCCGGTCAGCGCGACATAGATATGGAACGCGCCCGAGCAACGCTGGCGCGGTCGGCCGAGCAGCCCGGCGTAGAAGACGCGCTCGGGCGTGATCAGCATGAGATGGCCGGACTCCCGGCGGGTCACGTCCATGGTCTTCACATCCATGGGATTCGCATCCATGGGTCTTCCTCCTGAGGCGCGGCTCTGTCGGCCGCTTCTTTGGGAAAGAACCATAGCGCAATTCGCGCCGCTGTCATCGGCGACGACTGCCGATTTTTGTCGCGGTTAACTCACCGATTCGAGATGTCCGTCATTCCGGGGCGATGCGCAGCATCGAACCCGGAATCTCGAGAATCCGGGTCTGGTCCTTCGGACCATCCCGGAATGACGGCGCCGACGGCTAGGGCCTGACGCGCGGCTTGATGCCCTGCTCGACGCCGGCGCGCTGCTCGGCGGCGCGGGCCCGCTGATAGCCGTCGCGCTGCTGCAGGCGCGCCCAATAGGCGGCGACATTCGGCCCGAATTCCTTGGACAGCCCGAGTGTGTCGGCAAGCCGAAGCGCGTAGCCGATGACGATATCCGCCGCGGTGAAGCGGCCGCCGCTCAGGAATTCGGCATTGGCCGTGGCTGCCTCCACCGCGCGCAGCCGGCCCAGGAACCATTTGGCATAATCCGTCGCGACCTGCGGCGAGCGCCGCTCCTCCGGCTCGAGCTGCGTGTATCGCAATACCAGCGTCTGCGGGAACGTGAGCGTCGCGTCCGAGAAATACATCCAGTTCAGGAATGCGCCGTAATCCTTCTCCTCAGGCTCGACCATCAGCGGCGTCGGGCCGTGCTTGACGCCGAGATAGTGGCAGATGCCGGAGGACTCCGTCATCTTCGTCTCGCCGTCGATCAGATAAGGAATCGTTCCGAGCGGATTGATCGCCAGATACTCCTTGGCCAGCACCCGCGGCGGGAACGGCAGCATCTTCAATTCGTAGTTGGCCCCGAGCTCCTCCAGCATCCACAGCGGGCGGAACGAGCGGGCGCCGTCGCAATGATACAGCGTGATCATCAGGCGTTCCCCGCCTTGGCCATGCCCGGCAACGTGCCCATCATCTTGCACAGGATCGTCAGCATCACCTCGTCGGCGCCGCCGCCGATCGAGCTCAGGCGCGAATCACGATAAGCGCGGCTGACCGGCGTCTCGTTCATAAAGCCCATGCCGCCCCAATATTGCAGGCAGGCATCGGTGAGCTCGCGGCCCAGCCGGCCCGTCTTCAGCTTCACCATCGTCGCGAGCCGCGTCACATCTTCGCCGGCCACCAGCGCCTCGGCGGCCTGATAGGTCAGCGCGCGCAGCAGCTCGACCTCGGTCTGCAGCTCGGCGAGGCGGAAATGGACGACCTGGTTGTCGAGGATCGAGCGGCCGAACGCCTTGCGATTTCGCGTGTACTCGATGGTCGCGTTGATGATCGCCTCATGCGCCTTGAGGCAGGCCGCGCCGGCCCACAGCCGCTCCTCCTGGAACTGCATCATCTGGTAGGTGAAGCCCATACCCTCCTCGCCGACGCGGTTGCGCTTCGGCACTCTCACATTATCGAAGAAGATCTGCGCGGTGTCGGACGAGCGCATGCCCATCTTGTCGAGCTTGCGCGCGACCTGCACGCCCCTGCTCTTCATCGGCACGCAGATCAGCGACTTGTTGCGGTGAACCGGGCCGTCGCTGGTGTTGGCGAGCAGGCAGATGAAATCCGCCTGCGTGCCGTTGGTGATCCACATCTTGCCGCCATTGATGACGTAGTCGTCGCCATCGGCGCGCGCCTGGGTCTTGATCGAGGCGACGTCGGAGCCGGCACCGGGCTCGGAGACGCCGATGCAGGCGACGTAGTCGCCGGAGATCGCAGGCGCCAGGAACTCCTTGCGCACGGTGTCGGAGCCGAACCGCGCCAGCGCCGGCGTCGCCATGTCGGTCTGCACCCCGATCGCCATCGGGATGGCGCCGCAATTGATGGCGCCGAGCTCCTCCGCCATCATCAGCGCGTAGGAATAGTCCAGTCCCTGGCCGCCGAACTCGACCGGCTTGTTGAGGCCGAGGAAGCCGAGGTCACCGAGCTTCTTGAACAGCTCATGCGCGGGGAAGATGCCGGCCTCCTCCCATTCGTCGACATGGGGGTTGATCTCGGCGGCGATGAACTTCTGCAGGATGCGGCGCGGTTCGTCGTGATCGGCGGTGAAGAGCATTCCATTTCCTCTCGTCAATTCGGGCGAGCCCAGTACACCCCGAAGCCATCCGGCCTCATGGTTCGAGACGCGCCAAGGGGCGCTCCTCACCATGAGGGTCTGCTGCCCGCCAAGTAAAAGCCCTCGTCCTGAGGAGCCCGCCTCTTGGCGGGCGTCTCGAAGGACGGCCGCATCGGGATCGTCTGCCCGAGCAACTCCATGGATCGTGGCGCGCGACTCGTCACAATCCCATCTGCCGGCTTGCCAGGTCCTTCATGATCTCCTCGGTGCCGCCGCCGATCGCATTGACCTTGACCTCGCGATAGATCCGCTCGACACGGACGCCGCGCATGAAGCCCGCGCCGCCGAAAATCTGCACCGCCTCGGAGGCGCAATAGGCCATCGTCTGCGTCGCCTGGTTCTTCATCATGCAGATCTCGGCAACGGGATTATCACCCTGTTCGAGCCGCCACGCCAGCATCTCCAGCATTGCCTGCGAGGCCGCGACGCGCTGCGCCATGTCGACCAGCTTGTGCCGGATCACCTGGTGCTGCGCCAACGGCTTGCCGAAGGTCTGGCGCTCTTTCGCATACGCAATCGCATCGTCGAGGCAGACGCGGGCGAACGCCGTGCAGCTCGCCGCCATGCCCATCCGCTCGCTGTTGAAATTGTGCATGATCAGCTTGAAGCCCTGCCCCTCCTCGCCGATCAGGTTCTCGGCCGGCACGCGGCAATTGTCGAAATGCAGGGTCGCGGTATCCGACGCCCACCAGCCCATCTTGTTCAGCCTGGTGCGGGTCAGCCCGGGCGTGTCGCCGGGAATGAGCAGCAGACTGACACCCGCCGGCCCAGGTCCACCCGTGCGCACGGCGACGGTGATGTAGTCGGCGCGCACGCCCGAGGTGATGAACGTCTTCTCGCCACTCACCACGTAATGATTGCCGTCGCGCACCGCCTTGGTGCGGAGATTGGCGACGTCCGAGCCGCCGCTCGGCTCGGTGATCGCGAGTGCCGAGATCTTGCGTCCCGACAGGATCTCCGGCAGCACCTTCGCGCGCACCTCCGGCCGTGCCGCGCGCGCGATCGGCGGCGCGCCGATGCTGTGGCTCATCAGGCTGGCGCTGACGCCGCCGATGCCGGCCCTGGCCAGCTCCTGCGACGACACGATCCTCATGAACTGATCGGCGGCCACACCGCCGAACTCTTCCGGAAAGCCCAGGCCCAGCAGACCGATCTCGGCCGCCTTCGTATACAGCGTGCGCGGGAATTCGCCGGCCTCGTCCCAGGCGTTCGCGAATGGCGCGATCTCCTTGTCGACAAAGCGCCTGATGACGTCGCGGAAGGCCTCGTGCTCGGCCGTATAGAACGGGCTTTTCGTCATCGATGCCGGGCTCTGGTTGCTGCGTCGGCAAGGATGACCGGAAGCCGCGGTATCGCCTTGCGTCGAGGCGCTGACTGCCGAAATCGCGCCCGGCCAAGCGCGCATTCGTGACGTCCAACCAGCGTCTGAACGCAAGACAGTGCAATGCACTCACCGGCCCACTCGCGGCCAAAAATGCCGCGCGTTCCGCCGCCCCGCCGGAAGGCCGGGACGCGCCGGCAAGAGACGGCAAGACACGATCGCGATCAAGGCGGCATCAGATCGCCTGAGACCAGGAGGAAACGCGTGCCAGTACGGTATTACGACTGGATTGCGCATCATGCGCGCAGGACGCCGACGAAGATCGCCATGGTGGATCTCGGCAGCGGCCGCCGCTTCAGCTATGCGGAGTTCGACGCCCGCGTTGCGCGCCTGGCCGGCCATCTCCGCGACACCTGTGATCTGGCCAAGGGCGACCGCGTCACCGTGCTGGCGCTGAACGCCACCGATACTTTGGAAGTGCAGTTCGCCTGCTTCCGCGTCGGTGCCATCTTCGTGCCGCTGAACACCCGCCTCACCGTCCCCGAGCTGCAGTTCATCGTCGGCGACTGCGCGCCGAAACTGATGATCCATGACGACGACCTCGCCGACACCGCGCTCGCGGTGAGCCGGCTGTGCGGCGTCGGCTCTGCGCTCCGCTATGGCCCGGGCGGCAGCTACGAGCAGGCGATCGCGACTGCAAAACCGCTCGCCGCGGTCGAGCCGGTGACGCTCGATGACGTCTCGACCATCATGTACACGTCGGGCACGACGGGCCAGCCGAAGGGGGCGATGATCACCCACGGCATGACGTTCTACAATTGCGTCAATCTCGGCGGCCCCGCCTACATCACGCCGTCCTCGGTGCTGCTGACGGTGCTGCCGCTGTTCCACACCGGCGGTCTCAACTGCTACACCAATCCGGTGCTGCATGTCGGCGCCACCGTGCTGATCATGCGCGCCTTCGATCCCGGCCAGGCGCTGCAACTCATCAGCGATCGGGCCCAGGGCATCAACGTGTTCTTCGGCGTGCCCGCGATCTATCAGTTCATGGCGCAGCATCCGGCGTTCGCGACCGCCGATTTCAGCCGGCTGGTAATCGGCGGCGTCGGCGGCGCGCCGATGCCGGTGCCGCTGCTCGAGACCTGGGAGAAACGCGGCGTCGCGCTCCAGCAGGGCTATGGCATGACCGAGACCTCGCCGGCCGTGCTGGCGCTCGACCGCGAGGATGCCGCGCGCAAGGCAGGCTCGGCCGGCAAGCCGGTGCTGCATACCGAGGTGCGCATCGTGCGCCCCGACGGCAGCGATGCTGAAGTCGGCGAGCTCGGCGAACTCTGGGTGCGCGGCCCCAACGTGACGCCCGGCTACTGGAACCGGCCCGACGCCAACCGCGCCTCCTTCACCGACGGCTGGCTGCATACCGGCGACGCGACCCGCGTCGACGACGAAGGCTTCTACTATATCGTCGACCGCTGGAAGGACATGTACATTTCCGGCGGCGAGAACG
Source organism: Bradyrhizobium sp. ORS 278 (assembly GCF_000026145.1). Taxonomy (NCBI): domain Bacteria; kingdom Pseudomonadati; phylum Pseudomonadota; class Alphaproteobacteria; order Hyphomicrobiales; family Nitrobacteraceae; genus Bradyrhizobium; species Bradyrhizobium sp. ORS 278. The sequence continues at coordinate 7,150,929 of NC_009445.1, forward strand.
TCTATCCGGCCGAGGTCGAGAGCGTGCTGCATCGGCTGAGCGCCGTGGCCGAGGCCGCGGTGATCGGCATCGCCGATCCGCAATGGGGCGAGACCGGTATGGCGATCGTCGCGGTCAAGCCGGGACAGACCTTGAGCGAAGCCGACATCTTCGCGCACTGCCAGGCCAACCTGGCGCGCTTCAAATGCCCGCGCACCGTCCGCTTCGTCGACGCGCTGCCGCGCAACGCCACCGGCAAGATCCACAAGCCGACCCTGCGCAAGAGCTTTGCGATCGCATCGGCCGTCGATCTGGTCCAGCAGGCGTCGTGATGTCAGATGCGCGGCCGACACCGCGCATCTCCGACCACCAAGACTCATAAGACCAACCAGAGGAAGCCCAGGGAATGTTGCCGATGACGACCAGGACTCTGCTGTCTTTCGCGGCCGCCGCCGCGTTCTCCGTTCTGGCGAGCCACAGCGCGCTCGCCCAGAAGAAATACGACACCGGCGCCACCGACACCGAGATCAAGATCGGCAATGTCGAGGCCTATAGCGGCCCCGCCTCGGCCTACGGCATCATCGGCAAGACCGAGGAAGCCTATTTCAAGATGATCAACGATCAGGGCGGGGTGAACGGCCGCAAGATCAACTTCATCTCCTATGACGACGGCTACAGCCCGCCCAAGACGGTCGAGCAGGTGCGCAAGCTGATCGAGAGCGACGAGGTGTTCCTGGTGTTCAACGCGCTGGGCACGCCGACCCAGACCGCCGTGCAGAAGTACCACAATTCCAAGAAGGTGCCGCAGCTGTTCCTCGCCACCGGCGCCAGCAAGTGGAACGACCCCAAGGACTTTCCGTGGACGATGGGCTTCCAGCCCAGCTACCGCGTCGAGGCGCGGATCTTCGCCAAGTACATCCTGAAGGAAAAGCCGAACGCGAAGATTGCGATCTTCTATGCCAATGACGATTTCGGCAAGGACTACGTCCTCGGCATCAAGGAGGTGCTCGGCGACAAGGCCAAGACGATGCTCGTCGCCGAGGAGAGCTACGAGACCTCGGAGCCGTCGATCGATGCTCACATCGTCAAGCTGAAAGGCACGGGCGCCGACGTGTTCGTCAACATCGCCACGCCTAAATTCGCAGCGCAAGCGATCAAGAAGATCGCCGAGCTGGAATGGAAGCCGATGCATGTCATGACCGACGTGTCGATCTCGATCGGCGCCGTGATGAAGCCGGCCGGCCTCGAGGCCTCCGAGGGCGTGCTGTCCGCCGGCTATCTCAAGGACCCGTCGGATCCGCAGTGGAAGGACGACGAGGGCATGAAGAAGTTCATGGCCTTCATCGACAAGTACATGCCCGGCGCCAATATCTCCGACGCCAACCTCGCCTATGGCTACGCCGCCGCGCAGACCATGGTGCAGACCCTGAAGCAGTGCGGCGACAATCTCACCCGCGAGAACGTCATGAAGCAGGCCGCCAGCCTGAAGGACTTCGCGCCCGACACCCTGATCCCCGGCATCAAGGTCAACACCGGCCCGAACGATTTCGCCCCGATCGAGCAGCTCAAGATGATGCAGTTCAAGGGCGGCAAATGGGACCTGTTCGGGGACATCATCAGCGCGGATGTCGGGGGATAAGCGAGGCGCGGCGCGCTAAGCCGTTGTAGCGCTGGCGCGCCGCATTCGCCCGATCGGCGCGCCCACGGCTGTCCCTACGCAGCGCTGTTCACTTGAGCCGCGCCCTCGCGTCGACGGCAGTCGGCTCCCCTCCCCCTTGCGGGGAGGGGTTGGGGGTGGGGGTCCGCGCACTCCGAACGGCATGAGGGGCACGACCCATTTCGGCCTCATGCGTCCAGACTATTCGTCCGCAACATTGCGAGCGGAATTCGTGGACCCCCACCCCCGACCCCTCCCCGCAAGGGGGAGGGGGGCTCACCGCCCCGGCGGCGAAACTTCCGATTATGAAAATCTTCTTGCTATTTTTCGGCATTCATGATTATCTCCTGCGCATCCCGCCTCACCGCAGAGGGGCGTTGCGCGCGATCGTCACGACACGCGAGGTGGGGATGCGATGGCCGTGAGGGTGCCGCAGCGTGTCTCCGGATGCGCGGACGAACGGAACCCTGCGGACGTGAAGTCGCAGCGTCCTGACACCCCGATGCTGGTGTCAAGCCGCGATGGCGCTGATATGCCGCGTGGTGATGGTGGCCAACAAGCCCGGCGCACCAGGGAGACTGCGTATAAGCGTTCCACCCATCGCGCAGGGAATGCCGGAATGTCGGCTGCACCTGTGGTACCTGCCGCCTGCATTTTTTTCGCAGGCGGGCCATGGGTGAGGCCCTCACCCGGCATTCCCTGCGCCCTCTGCACGTTCGCGAGGGACGAACCGATCGCAGACCTCGGGCATGATGTGCCGCGGGAATGCGACGACATGTCCGTCCATCGTCCGCTGCTCGATTTTCTCTGTTGCGTCTGACGTTCTGCTGCTTGTGCCGTTCTGCTGATCAAACGCTGTGTTGCGTGAGCGTTCTGCTGTTTGAGCCCGTGAATCCGCCGCATCCGCCGCCGTCCCGGACAAGCCGCGACGCGCAACGCGCGGCACGGCGCCGATCCGAGACCCATACGCCGCGGCGGTCGTGCCGGGCAAAAGGCCAATGACCAGCCGACCTCAAACTCCTCCCTGGGGGTATGGGTCCCGGCGTTCGCCGGGACGACGCTGCATGTGGAGAAGCACGGCGCCAGCCACAAGCTCCGTCATTGCGAGCGCAGCGAAGCAATCCAGGGGCGGAGTGCGCGACTCTGGATTGCTTCGTCGCTTTGCTCCTCGCAATGACGGTGGTTAGCACCGGGCCCAACAATTCAAACGGCCGTAGGGTGGGCAAAGCAGACGCCCGCAGGGCGGTTGCGTGCCCACCATCTGGCGGCACATTCGGAGCCAATGGTGGGCACGGCGCGCGATGCAGCGGAGGTCGTCACGCAAGCAGTGCGGGCGCGCCTTTGCCCACCCTACGACTAACACCTCACGGCACGCCCTGCACGAACAGCGCGAACGGCTCATCGGTCGTCTTGCGCAGGTGCTCGCGATACAGCTGATAGTTCACATCATCAGCCCCGAGCCGCCCAAAGCTCGGCTCCGCCACGTTGCGCAGCGGCAGCAGCGCGATCGGGGCGGCGATCGGGGTCAGCAGCGAGCCGCGGCCGGCGAGCAGGGTCGTGATGATGCCGTACATCTCGCCTGTGATGGTCGGACGCGACACCGTGATCAGGCGGTGCTGGCCGTGGCGGTTGGTGACCAGGTAGACGAAGCCGGACTGGTTGGGCACGGCGACCTCGCCGAACTGAGAGAAGGCCGCATCGAGCCGCGCGCCCTCGCGAAACACCAGCGACGCGGCCGCATCGTCCCAGAGGATGTCGGTGCGATAGGAATAGATCGCCTGCTTGTCGCCGAACGAAGGCCGCAAGGTCACGTAGGTGCCCTCGATCCATTCGACCGCGCGGCGCGAGTAGGAGCCGAGGCTGTCCGGCGCGATGCCGCCGCTCGGAGCCGGCGCGGCGGCCGGCGCGCTCGGCGCCCTGCGCAGGGACATGCCGAGCGCCTGCTCGAGCCGGACGATGGTGGCGAGCGTGAACGGACGGCGGCCGCCCAGCGCCTTCTCGAGCGTCGAGAGGCTGAGCTTGGCCTGCTCCGCCAGCGTCTGGCGCGACATCCGCCGGCGCGCGATCTCCTCGCGGATGGTCTCCGCGACCTGCCGGCTCTGCTCGTCGGAAAGCTCGTTGGTGTCCGGGTTCGACATCCTGGTCCCTGCCGTATGGCGCGGCCTTCTTCTAGCAGACGGACAAATCAGCACAAACCCGGACAATTCAGCCGGCCCCGGGTCCACACCGGACGGCGCCCGGCGGCCGGTGACCGAACAAGACCGACCATTCCGCTCGCGACGACAGCGCGCCGCGCTCACTCTCAGCCTGCCCCATTCTCGTTGCGGAGCCCCCGATGAGTAACACGATCGACTATGACATCCGCAGCAGCGCCCACCCGGTGCGGTCCTGGATCGTCACCATGCTGCTGTTCCTGCTGCTGCAAGCCGCCGCCGTGGCGCTGGTGGCCTTCACCGCGCTGTTTCTCAGCATCACGCCGGGCTGGTCAGCCGAAGGCCCGCTGGCGCCGCTGACCAAGCCGGGCGAAGCGCGCTCCGGCGCGCTGCTGTTCAAGTCTGACGCCGGCTACGCGGAAGCGCCACGGCTCGGCATCGACGTCGATATCGTCGTGTCCGGCCCGACCGCGCGGGCGCGCGTGACGCAGCTGTTCAAGAATACCAGCTCGCAATGGATGGAGGCCGTCTACGTCTACCCGCTGCCGCCGGACAGCGCGGTTGACACGCTGAAGATGATTGTCGGCGACCGCGTCGTGGTCGGCGACATCAAGCCGCGCCAGGAGGCGAGGGTGATCTACGAGCAGGCCAGGCGCGACGGCAAGACCGCAGCGCTGACCGAGCAGGAGCGGCCGAACATCTTCACCAACTCGCTCGCCAATATCGGCCCGGGCGAGACCATACTGGTGCAGATCGAGTATCAGCAGCCGGTGGCGCAGGTCGCCGGCGAGTTCTCGCTGCGGGTGCCGCTGGTGGTGGCGCCGCGCTACAATCCCAAGCCGATCGTGCAGAGTGTCGAGCTGCGCCCGGCCAGCAACGGCTGGGGCGCCGCGAGCAACGATCCGGTGCCGGACCGCGACCGCATCTCGCCCGAGGTGCTCGACCCCGCCAAGAACGATCCGGTGAATCCAACGAAGATCACCGTGCGGCTGCAGGCCGGCTTCGCGCTCGGCGAGGTCAAGAGCCACCATCACCAGGTGACGGTCGAGAGCACCGATGCCGAGACACGCGTCATCACCCTGGCCGACGGCGTGGTGCCCGCCGATCGCGACTTCGAGCTGACCTGGAAGCCGGCCTCGGAAAACATGCCGTCGGTCGGCCTGTTCCACGAGCAGGTCGGCGATGCCGACTACCTGCTCGCCTTCGTCACGCCGCCGGCGGTGGCCACGGCCACTCAACGCCCGCAGCCGCGCGACGTCATTTTCGTGATCGACAATTCCGGCTCGATGGGCGGCACCTCGATCCGCCAGGCCAAGGCCAGCCTGCTCTATGCACTCGGACGGCTGCAGCCGAATGATCGCTTCAACGTGATCCGCTTCGACGACACGATGACGGTGCTGTTTCCGTCCTCGGTGCCGGCCGACGCCGAGCATGTCGGCAACGCCACCCGCTTCGTCAGTTCACTCGATGCGCGCGGCGGCACCGAGATGGTGCCGGCGATGCGCGCGGCGCTGACCGACGACGGCAGCGACAGCGATCGCATGCGCCAAGTGGTGTTCCTGACCGACGGCGCCATCGGCAACGATCAGCAGCTGTTCGAGACCATCACCGCGATGCGCGGCCGCTCGCGCATCTTCATGGTGGGTATCGGCTCGGCGCCGAACACCTATCTGATGAGCCGTGCCGCCGAGCTCGGCCGCGGCGCCTTCACCCACATCGGCTCGGTCGAGCAGGTCGAGGAGCGCATGCGCGATCTGTTCGCCAAGCTGGAGAATCCCGTCGTGACGGGGCTGACAGCGACGTTCTCGGAAGCCTCCGCCGACCTCACGCCGGCCGTGCTGCCGGACGTCTATCGCAACGAGCCGCTGGTGCTCGCCGCCAAAATCGACCGCCTCGCGGGCTCGCTGCAGCTGAAGGGCCGCATCGGCGACCAGCCTTGGACGATCACGCTGCCGCTGTCGGGCGCCGCGGAAGGCAAGGGCCTTTCGAAATTGTGGGCACGGCGCAAGATCGGTGACGCCGAGGTGGCGAAGACGATGCGGCAGATGACGCCGGACGAAGCCGATGGCGCGATCTTGAAGCTGGCGCTGCAGCATCAGCTGGTGACCCGCCTGACCAGCCTCGTCGCCGTCGACAAGACCCCGCGCCGCTCCGACGGCGAACCGCTGAAGCTCGCCGAGCTGCCGATCAACCTGCCGGCCGGCTGGGACTTTGAGAAAGTGTTCGGCGAGCGCGGCCGGATGCCGGCGATGCAGAGGGACCGCCGCGCCGAAGGAGCGGGCGACATCCAGCTCACCGCGCTGAAGCGGCCCGTGGTGCCGACCACGCCCGCGACGATCACGCTGCCGAAGACGGCCACCGATGCCGAGCTGAGCATGCTGCTCGGCCTCGGCATCTTGCTACTCGAACTGATCTGGCTCGCCGCCCTCCGGCGGCGGGCTGCCAACTAACGAGGATCGTCATTGCGAGGAGCGAAGCGACGAAGCAATCCAGGGCTGCACGCGCGCCCCTGGATTGCTTCGCTTCGCTCGCAATGACAGGAGGAGAGAGAATGCCACAATTTGTCATCCCGCTCGCGGTCGCCCTTGTCGGAGTCATCCTGTTCGGTCATGGCGCGCTTATCCACGCCAAGGCTGTCGTCGCGCAGGTGCTGCTCGACCGCGCCTTCACCCAGACCATTGCGACAGGGCAGCCGATCAAGCCGTGGTCATGGGCCGACACCGTCCCGGTGGCCGGTATCAAAGTGAAGCGCCTCGGCGTCTCCACCATCGCGCTGGCCGGCTCCAGCGGCCAGGCGCTGGCCTTCGGCGCCGGGCATGTCGAGGGCACGGCCGAGCCGGGCGAGCCCGGCATCGCCGTCTATTCCGCGCATCGCGACACGCATTTCCGCTTCCTGAAAGATGTGGCGATCGGCGACGAGATCGACGTCGTCAGGCGCGACGGCAAGAGCTTCCGCTATCGCGCCGATGCCTCCCGCGTCGTGCACTTCGATGCGCCCGGCATCGATACGATGACCGACCGTGCCGAGCTGGTGCTGTCGACCTGCTGGCCATTCGACGCGCTGACACAGGGACCCGAACGCTACGTGCTGCATGCCACGCTGATCGGCGATTGATGCGGGAGGCAAGCATGGCCGCCCTTGGGAACCAAGCGCCGGATGACCATTTGTCACCCTGCCGCCGTCGTGGGATGATCCCGCCACGTCAGCAAGGCTCGTATCCCAAGCGCTTCCGACATGCATTCCCAAGTTCAGTATCTGCCGATCACGCCCGCTTTCTTCGCCATCCTGGTACTGGCGTTCGGCGTCCTGCTCGTCCTGATCCAGCTCGGCATCCTGCGCTATGCCTACATGAAGCTCGGCGTCAGCTCGGGCACGGCGATGCTGCTGCTGTTCGGCTCGCTGGTCGGCAGCTATTTCAACATCCCGATCACGATGCTGCCGGGACAGGTGGCGCGCTCCGGCGAGATCATCGATTTCTTCGGCATGCAATATGTCGTGCCGCTGGTGCATCAATGGCCGGGCACGCTGCTGGCGGTGAACGTCGGCGGCGCGGTGATCCCGACCTTGATGTCGACCTACCTCGTGCTCCGCTACCAGCTCTGGCTGCGCGCGACGATCGCCGTGCTGGTGATCGCGGTCATCATCCACGCCATGGCGACGCCGGTGCGGGGCGTGGGCATCGCCGTGCCGGTGTTCGCGCCGGTCGTCGTGACCGCGATCCTCGCCTTCCTGCTGTCGCGCGAATACGCTGCGCCATTGGCCTATATCGGCGGCTCGATGGGCACGCTGGTCGGCGCCGATCTGATGAACCTCGACAAGATCGGCAGCCTCGGCGCCCCCGTGGCCTCGATCGGCGGCGCCGGCACCTTCGACGGCGTCTTTCTCACCGGTATCCTCGCGGTGCTGCTGGCCGGCCTCGCTGCCCCCTCACGACCTGGCCTCGCGCGCTGAGCTTTCATCCGGAAGGCTTAGCGGCTAAAATCGAGCAGAGGCAGCAGCGGACCTGGAATGCGCGCGATCAATCTCATTGTCGGAACCTTGACGATCGCGGCCGTGGCGGCCGGGATCAGCGGTGTCCTGATCAAGCAGAAGCGCCGGGTTGCCGAGCAGCGCGGCACCATGCGCGTGGTGTTCGACGGCGGCTCGGCAGCGGGCCTGCGCAAGGGCGGCCCGGTGAATTTCGACGGCGTGCAGGCCGGGCAGATCCTGTCGATCAACCTGGAGAGCCCGCGCAAGATCGTCGCCATGATCACGCTCGACAAGTCGGCGCCGATCCGCAAGGACACCACGGCGGGCATCGAGTTCCAGGGCCTGACCGGCATCGCCGCGATCTCGCTGGTCGGCGGCGCGCCGACGGCGCCGCCGGTACCGCTGGATCACGACGGCGTGCCGGTGCTCTCAGCCGATCTCAAGGACCAGGAGACGATGGTCGAGACGGTGCACAACATCGACAAATACGTCGTCACCAATGCGCCCGCGATCAAGGACGCACTGCAGACCTTCGAGTCGGAAACGGCGTCGCTGCAGGCCAAGACCGCGGCATTCGACTCCGCCATCGACAAGGCCGAGGACATCTTCAAGGGCTTCGACACGCTGGTCACCAAGATCGACGGCGCCATTCCCGGTTTCGCCGACGGCAATCCCGACCAGCTGTTCGATCAGATCAAGTCGATGCGCGAGCTCGTGGACAGCTTCAAGCGCAAATCCGCCAAGGTGATCGACGAGAGCCGCAAGACGCTGGTCGATATCAGCGACGGCGCCAATACGATGAGCGCCAAGTTCGGCGGCCAGCCGGCCGGACCCGGACCGCGCCGGGTGCCGGCCTCGCGCTGAGGGGCGGAGACGCCGCCCCTCGCACGTCAGTGGCTGATCATCCAGGGCCGCGCCGTGGGAAAGCCCTTGGCGCCGCTCTTGGTCTTGGTCATCAGCCGTGGCGATTTCTTCGGCGAGCAGCAGCCGCAACCCGCGCCGTGCTTGGCCTTGTATTCCGCAACCGTCTGCGGCGCGTGGCGGCTGCGCTCATTGGTGGCATGCGCCGTACGCCGCTCCGCCGGCATGCAGGCGAAGGCGGGCGCGGTGAGGATCACGCGCGGGGCCATGTCCTGGCATTGCGGGCAGACCTGCGGATCATCACATTCCGCCATCGGGCGCATGTCGGTGAAGGGACCGCATTCATCACAGAGATATTCATAAACCGGCATTGTCTCATCTCCTGCGCAACATCGTCTCTCTCCTCGGCGCGGCAGATGCGGGGCGGCCAGATACGCAGCCGTCCCGCACCCCGTCGCACAGGGAGAGCGTTATTTGTCAGGCGAGATCGGCATCTGGATATCGCCCTTGATGTGCTTGATCGGCCCCGCCGCCGACGGCATCACGTCGAAGTCGAAGATCTCGGTCGGCAGCCATAGCGTGGCGCAGGCGTTGGGCACGTCGACCACGCCGGAGATGTGGCCCTGCACCGGCGCGGTGCCGAGGATCGAATAGGCCTGGGCGCCGGAGTAGCCGAACTTCTTCAGGTACTCGATGGCGTTGAGACAGGCCTGGCGATAGGCGATGTGGACGTCGAGGTAGTGCTGCTTGCCGGCCTCGTCGACCGAGATGCCCTCGAAGATCAGGTAGTCGCGATAGTTCGGCGTGATCGGCGACGGCTTGAAGATCGGGTTCTTGATGCCGTACTTGGCGACGCCGTCCTTGATGACGTCGACCTTGATGTGCAGCCAGCCGGCCATCTCGATGGCGCCGCAGAAGGTGATCTCGCCGTCACCCTGGCTGAAGTGCAGGTCGCCCATCGAGAGGCCGCCGCCGGGCACGTAGACCGGGAAGTAGATCTTCGAGCCGCGCGACAGGTCCTTGATGTCGCAATTGCCGCCATGCTCGCGCGGCGGCACGGTGCGGGCGCCCTCGGCGCCGATCTTCGCCTTGACGTCGCCCTTGGCCTGGCCGGCATGGGCGGTCGGCGCGAACGGCGGGTTGGCGAGGCCCGGCACGCGGGTCGGGTTGGTCGCGATCAGCGCGGTCTCGCGCTCGTTCCAGGTCGCGAGCAGCTTCGGATCGGGCAGACAGCCGATCAGGCCGGGATGGATCAGTCCGGCGAAGTTCACGCCCGGCACATGGCGCGACGAGGTGTAGAGGCCCTTGATGTCCCAGATCGACTTCTGCGCCAGCGGGAAGTGGTCGGTCAGGAAGCCGCCGCCATTCTGCTTGGAGAAGAAGCCGTTGAAGCCCCACAGGCTCTCCTTCAGCGGGCCGACGTCGAGCAGGTCGACGACGAGGAGGTCGCCGGGCTCGGCGCCCTTGACGCCGATCGGGCCCGAGAGGAAGTGCACGATCGACAGGTCGATGTCGCGAACGTCGTCGGCCGAGTCGTTGTTCTTGATGAAGCCGCCGGTCCAGTCATAGGTCTCGATGATGAAGTCGTCACCGGGGTTGACCCACTCCACCATCGGGATGTCCGGGTGCCAGCGATTGTGCACCTTATCGTTCTCGTAGGCCGACTTGGTCAGATCGACCTTGATCAGTGTGTCAGGCATCAAGAGCTCCCCTTTACCTTTGCTTGGACGGAGTGGTTAGACGGACAGATATTTCGAGACCTGCGCGGCATCGACCTGGTCGCGCGGATCGTCGCGGACGATCTCGCCGTTCTCGATCACCAGCACGCGGTCGGCGATATCGAGCGCGAAGCTCAGCACCTGCTCGGAGACGACGATCGACAGCCCCTTCTCGTCGCGGATGCGTTTCAGGGTGCGCGCCATCTCCTTGATGATCGACGGCTGGATACCCTCGGTTGGCTCGTCGAGCAGCAGCACCTTCGGCTTGGTGGCGAGCGCGCGGGCGATCGCGAGCTGCTGCTGCTGGCCGCCGGAAAGATTGCCGCCGCGGCGGCCCTTCATCTCCAAGAGCACCGGGAACAGCTCATAGATGTCGCCGGGCACCTCGGACTCGCCGGAGACGACGAGGCCGGTCTCGATGTTCTCCTTGACCGTCATGGTCGAGAAGATCATGCGGCCCTGCGGCACGTAGGCGAGCCCCTTGGCGACACGCTCATAGCTCTTCATGCCGGAGAGCTCAGAGCCGTCCATCGCGATCGAGCCGCTCTTGGCGGGCAGTATGCCCATCAGCGACTTCATCAAGGTGGTCTTGCCCATGCCGTTGCGCCCCATGATCGCAACGATCTCGTTCGGCGCGACCTTGACGTTCAGGCCATGCAGCACCTCGCTCTGGCCATAGGCGACATGGAGATCGGAGATTGCCAACATCAGTTCTGCTCCTGCTCAATGCCCGAGATAGACTTCGACGACCTTGGGGTCGTTCTTGACCTTGTCCATCGTGCCCTCGGACAGGATCTGCCCCTGGTGCAGCACGGTGACCTTGTGGGCGATGTCCTCGACGAACTTCATGTCGTGCTCGATCACCAGCACCGAGCGGTCCTTGATGATGCGGTTGAGCAGCTCGGCGGTCTTGGCGCGCTCGCTGACGCTCATGCCGGCGACGGGCTCGTCGAGCATCAAGAGGTCAGGGTTCTGGATCAGCAGCATGCCGATCTCGAGCCACTGCTTCTGGCCGTGGCTGAGCTCGGCCGCCGAGGTCTTGAGGCGATCCTTCAGGAAGATCATCTCGGCGACCTCCTCGACACGATCCTTCACGACGGTGTCGCGCTTGAAGGCGAGCGAGCCGAACACGGTGCGGCCACGCGGGAACGAGATCTCGAGATTCTCGAACACGCTGAGATCCTCGAACACCGACGGCGTCTGGAATTTGCGCCCGACGCCGGCCTTGACGATCTCGTTCTCGCGCAGCTTGGTCAGCTCCTTGCCGCGGAACTGGATCGAGCCGGAGGTCGCTTTGGTCTTGCCGCAGATCAGGTCAAGCACCGTCGTCTTGCCCGCACCGTTCGGGCCGATGATGACGCGGATCTCGTTCTCCTCGACATAGAAGGAAAGATCGTTGACCGCTTTGAAGCCGTCGAACGAGACGGTGAGCGCTTCGACCGCGAGCAGGAATTCCTTGGGCCGATGACCGATGAGCATCGCTCTCTCCTCACTCTGCGGGGGCGCCGTCGGCGACCAGGCCGCCATTGCCGGATTTCTTGGTGCGGGAGGCCAGCAGCTTGTCGATCCGCGGCTGCACGTAGTCGCCCCAGATGCCAGCCAGACCGTTCGGGAAGGCGAGGACGACGGCAATGAACAGCGCACCCAGACCGAACAGCCAGAGCTGCGGAAAAGTCTCCGACAGGCTGGTCTTGGCGAAATTGACGAGGAGCGAGCCGTAGACCGCGCCGAAGATCGACAGCCGGCCACCGACCGCGGTGTAGATCACCATCTCGATCGACGGCACGATGCCGACGAAGGACGGCGACATGAAGCCGACTTCGAGGGTGAACAGCGCGCCGCCGACCGCCGCGAACACCGCTGCCGCGCAGAAGGCGAAGATCTTGAAGTTAGCGACGCTATAGCCCGAGAAGCGAACCCGATCCTCCTGCTCACGCATCGCCACCAGGATGCGGCCGAGCTTGGTGAGGCGGATGAACTGCGCGACGAGGATCGCGGCGAACAGGAAGAACACCTCGACGAAGTAGAGGATGTACTTGGCGTGGTCGGTGCGGATGTCCCAGCCGTGCAGGGTGCGCAGGTCGGTGATGCCGTTGATGCCGCCGGTGTAGCCCTGCTGGCCGACGATCAGGATGGTCATGATCGCCGCGATCGCCTGGGTGATGATCGCGAAGTAGACGCCGCCGACCCGGCGCTTGAACATCGCGGCGCCGATGATGAAGGAGAAGATCGCCGGCACCAGGATGATCGCGGCGAGAGCGAAGGGAAAGCTCGCGAACGGCTTCCAGAAGAACGGCAGCGCGGTCAGCTGATTCCAGTCCATGAAGTCCGGAATGCCCGGCGTCGACTGGATCTTGGTGTTCTCGACGCTGGAGGCCTCCAGCTTCAGGAACATCGCCATGCAGTAGCCACCGAGACCGAAGAACACGCCCTGGCCCAGGCTCAGAATGCCGCCAAAGCCCCAGCACAGCACCAGGCCGATGGCGACGAAGGAGTACGTCAGATATTTCGCGACCAGGTTGAGACGGAAGATATCCAGCGCCAGAGGCAGGATGACGACGAGCAGGAGCAGCAGCGAGACGAAGCCGATGAGCTCCGAGCGGTTGAAGAAGCGAGAGTTGATCATGGCCGTGCCTTCTTGTTGGACTGACGGAGCAGGCTCATTTGCGGACCTTGAGGGCGAACAGCCCCTGCGGCCGCAGCATCAGGATGGCGACGATCGCCAGCAGCGTCAGCACCTTGGCCATCGAGCCGGACATGAAGAACTCCATCGTCGACTGCGCCTGGGAGATGGTGAAGGCCGAGGCGATGGTGCCGAGCAGGCTGGCGGCCCCGCCGAACACGACGACCAGGAAGGTGTCGACAATGTAGAGCTGGCCGGCGGTCGGACCGGTCGAACCGATCATGGTGAAGGCGGAGCCCGCGACACCGGCGATGCCGCAACCGAGGCCGAAGGTGTAGCGGTCGACCTTCTCGGTGTTGATGCCGACGGCGCCGGCCATCACGCGGTTCTGCACCACGGCGCGGACCTGGCGCCCCCAGCGAGACAGGAACAGGACATAGGCGACCACAATGGTGATCAGGATCGTCAGGCACATCACGAACATGCCGTTGATCGGAATTTGGATCGAGTCGGTGGCCTGCCACGAGCCCATCATCCACTCCGGCAATTCAACGCCGACCTCGCGTGCGCCGAATACCGAGCGATAGGCCTGCTGCAGGATCAAGCTGAGGCCCCAGGTGGCAAGCAGCGTATCCAGCGGACGCTTGTAAAGCCGCCGGATCATCGCCCACTCGACCAGCATGCCGAGCGACCCGGACGCGACGAAGGCGAGCGCCATAGCGACGAAGAAGTAGCCGGGAAACAGCGATGGCAGGAAATTCTGGAAGGCGTTCGACGTCATCCAGGTGACGTAGGCACCGAGGATCATGAATTCGCCATGCGCCATGTTGATGACGCCCATCTGGCCGAAGATGATGGCAAGCCCGAGCGCCATCAGCACGTAGACCGAAAACAGGATGAGGCCCGCGAAGCCCTGCATCGCGAAGATGGCCCCGAGGTCGCCGATGGAATAGTCGCCGAACATGATCCGTCCTCTCGTGATGCCCTGCTGGAAAATTGGATCGGCTCGCGAGCTGGTGAGCTCGCGGCCAAGATCGTCCCCTCCCGTCGGGAGGAGCTAAGGATGAGAGCTTCAGCACGATTTGAGTATGCGGCCCCCCCACCCCGACCCCTCCCCGCAAGGGGAGGGGAGTGCACCGGATCTCGGTACAATAGCGAGTTGCTTACTGATAGCCTTTCGGGAACGGATCGGGCTCGACCAGGTCGGCAGTCTCGTAGATCAGCTCGTACTGACCGTCCGCCTTGGCGCGGCCGACGCGGGTCTTCGACCAGAGATGGTGGTTCTCGTGGATCCGGACATAGCCTTCGGGCGCGCCCTTGAACTCGATGCCGGGCGAAGCCGCCGCGATCTTGTCGATGTCAAAGCTGCCGGCCTTCTCCACGGTCAACTTCCACAGCCACGGGCCGAGATAGGCAGCTTGCGTCACGTCGCCGATCACGGTCTTCTCGCCCCACATCTTCTTGAACGCGGAGACGAAGGCCTTGTTGTTGGCGTTGTCGAGCGACTGGAAGTACTTCATGCAGGCATAGGCGCCCGCGATGTTCTCACCGCCGATGCCGTCGATCTCGTCTTCGGTCACGGAGATGGTGAGCAGGGTCTGCTTCGACATGTCGATGCCGGCCGCCTTGAGCTGCTTGTAGAAGGCGACGTTGGAGCCGCCGACGATGATCGCGTAGATCACGTCCGGCTTGGTCAGCTTGATCTTGTTGATGACCGAGTTGAACTGGGTGTGGCCGAGCGGGAAGTATTCCTCGCCGACGACCTTGCAGCCCTGCAGATGGCCCTCGATGTGCTTGCGGGCGATCTTGTTCGAGGTGCGCGGCCAGATGTAGTCGGAGCCGAGCAGATAGAAGGTCTTCGCGCCCTTGGTCTTGTTGACCCAGTCGAGGCCGGCGATGATCTGCTGCGTGGCCTCCTGGCCGGTGTAGATGACGTTCTTGGACTGCTCGAGGCCTTCGTAGAAGGTCGGATAATACAGCATGCCGTTGTACTGCTCGAACACCGGCAGCACCGCCTTGCGCGAGGCCGAGGTCCAGCAGCCCATGACGGCTGCGCACTTGTCGTTGACGAGGAGCTTCTTGGCCTTCTCGGCGAAGGTCGGCCAATCCGAGGCACCGTCCTCCTGGATGTACTTGATCTTGCGGCCCAGCACGCCGCCAGCGGCGTTGATCTGCTCGATCGCGAGCTTCTCGGCCTGCACCGAGCCGGTCTCAGAAATTGCCATCGTACCGGTGACCGAATGCAGAATGCCGACGGTCACTTCACTATCAGTGACTGCAAGGCCGGTCGTGTTGACAGCAGAGGTTGCGGGACCGGCGCCGAAGGACGGCCGCGGCATCATGGCGAGTGCCGGAATTGCGGCCATTCCCATCAGCAGTTGGCGCCGAAGTGGCGACTTCAGGCCTTTTTCAGTTTCGTCTGACATGAGCACCCCATTCATTGGTTCGAGGACACGCTTTGGCTCGGACGAAGGATGGCGCGCTTTGTGCACTGCACGGATACGCAAGATTGCGTATACTGCACCGCAAAAGCGCGACGTAGGCTCTACGCAGATCTTCCGAGGGGCAGGCGACGCGTGCGGACGAACCGCTGCGCGTAAGGAGTTGAAGAGTGGCAGGGCGGCAGCGGATCGACCGCGTCAGGCGCCAATACAACCAGTGGGTCGCCAACCAGACGTTGGAGGACTACGCACTCCGCTTCACGGCCAAGAGCGCGCGGCGCTGGTCCGCCGCCCGCGTAGCCAACACGGCGCTCGGTGCGATCTCATTCCTCGCATTGGAGGCCATCGGCGGCACCATCACGCTGAACTACGGCGTGACCAACGCCACGGCGGCGATCCTGGTCGCCAGCATCATCATCTTCTGCTGCGGACTGCCGATCGCCTATCATGCGGCCAAATGCGGCATCGACATCGACCTGCTCACGCGTGGCGCCGGCTTCGGCTACATCGGATCGACGGTCACGTCGCTGATCTATGCCTCCTTCACTTTCATCTTCTTCGCGATCGAGGCGGTCATTTTGGCCTCCGCGCTCGAGATGTGCTTCGGTATCCCGCGTCCGATCGGCTACCTGATCAGCGCGGTCGTCATCATTCCGCTGGTCACCTACGGCATCACCCTGATCAGCCGCTTCCAGCTGTGGACGCAGCCGCTCTGGGTCGTGTTGCACATCCTCCCCTTTGCGGCCATTGCCTATGCGAGCCCGCACTCCTTCGCCGATTGGCAGCAGTTTCCCGGCGAGCATGGCGATCCCATGGGTCATCTCGACCTCGCGCTGTTCGGCACGGCCGCGGCGGTGGTGTTTTCGCTGGTCGCCCAGATCGGCGAGCAGGTCGACTTCCTGCGCTTCCTGCCACGCGACCGCCGGACGTCGAAGCGCTCCTGGTGGGTCGCCTTGTTGTCCGCCGGTCCTGGGTGGATCGTGCTCGGCGCGCTCAAGCTCATGGCGGGATCATTCCTCGCGTTCTTCGCGCTGAGCCACGGCGTGTCCGCCGATCACGCCGCCGAGCCGGCCCACATGTATCTGGAAGCGTTCCGCTATGTGCTCGCCCGGCCGGACCTGGCCCTGGCTCTGACCGGCACCTTCGTGATTCTGTCGCAGATCAAGATCAACGTGACCAACGCCTATGCCGGCTCGATCGCCTGGTCGAACTTCTTCTCGCGCCTGACGCACAGCCATCCGGGCCGCGTGGTGTGGCTGGTGTTCAACGTGGTCGTTGCGCTACTCTTGATGGAGATCGGCGTCTACAAGGCGCTGGAGCAGACGCTGGCGCTGTACTCCAACATCGCCATCTCCTGGGTCGGCGCGCTGGTCGCGGATCTCGTGATCAACAAGCCGCTGGGCTTGCGGCCCCCGCAGATGGAGTTCAAGCGCGCCCATCTCTACGACATCAATCCGGTCGGGGTCGGCGCCATGACGATCGCCACGATCGTCTCGATCAGCGCCTTTTATGGACTGTTCGGGCCGACCGGGAAGGCGCTGTCGACCTTCGTCGCGCTCGGCGTCGCGCTGGTCACCGCACCGGCGATCGCCTATCTCACCGACGGAAAATACTATCTCGCCCGCAAGCCGAAGCGGAGCTGGCAGAACATCGAGCAGATCCAATGCTGCATCTGTGAGCATCATTTCGAGCCGGAGGACACCGCCTCCTGCCCCGCCTATGCCGGCCCGATCTGCTCGCTCTGCTGCTCGCTGGATGCCCGCTGCCATGATCTCTGCAAGCCGCACGCGCGCGCTCAGGCCCAGGTCTCCGCTGCGCTCAGCGGCATGTTGCCCGATGCGCTGCTGGCCAGGATCAACTCGCAGCTCGGACACTATGTCGGCGTATTTCTCACCTCGGCGGGCCTCGTCGCGCTGACGCTCGGCATGATCTATCTCGAAACATCCGCCGCGCTGCCGGGCTATCGCGGCATCATCTCCGATGTGCTGTGGAAGGTGTTCTTCGCGCTCTCCATCATCATCGGCGTGGTGACCTGGCTGTTCGTACTGGCGCAGCAGAGCCGGCGTGCCGCCGAGGCCGAGACGCGGCGTCAGACGCAGCTCTTGATCCAGGAAATCGACGCCCACAAGCGCACCGATGCCGAACTGCAGCGCGCCAAGGAGGTCGCGGAATCCGCCAATCTCGCCAAGAGCCGCTATGTGGTCGGGCTGAGCCATGAGCTGCGCTCGCCCCTGAATGCGATCTCCGGCTATGCGCAGCTTCTCGAGCAGGACACCAGCCTCGCGCCGAAGCCACGCGACCAGGTGCGCGTCGTCCGCCGTAGCGCCGACCATTTGTCCGGTCTCATCGACGGCATCCTAGACATCTCCAAGATCGAGGCCGGCCGGCTATATCTGTCGCGCGACGAGGTTCGCTTGAGCGAATTTCTCGACCAGCTCGTGGGCATGTTCCGGCTGCAGGCCGCGGCGAAGGGCGTAGACTTCGTGTTCAAGCGGCCCGCCGTGCTGCCGTTGGTCGTCTATGCCGACGAGAAGCGGCTGCGGCAGATCCTGATCAACCTGCTGTCGAACGCGATCAAGTTCACCCAGGAAGGCAGCGTCCAGTTCGTCGTGCATTATCGCAGCCCCGTCGCCGAATTCGAGGTGATCGACACCGGCCCGGGCATCCAGCCCGACGATCTCGAACGCATCTTCGCGCCGTTCGAGCGCGGGGCACTCGGTGCCGCGCAACCGCAGACAGGCACGGGCCTCGGGCTGACGATCAGCCGTCTGCTCGCGGGCGTGATGGGCGGCGATATCAAGGTCGAGAGCAAGGTCGGCACCGGCAGCACCTTCAAGGTGAAGATCCTGTTGTCGGAGGTCACCAATCCGACGCGGCACCCGCCGGTGAAGGCGCCGATCGCAGGCTATCTCGGCCCGCGCAAGACCATTCTGGTCACAGACGACGATCCGGTGCATCGCGATCTCCTGCGCGAAGTCCTGACCCCGCTCGGCTTCATCCTGCTCAGCGCGCCGGATGGTCCCGCGTGCCTCGCGCTGGCACAGCATTGCCAGCCCGACCTGTTCATCCTCGACATCTCGATGCCCGGCATGGA
The DNA here is from genome assembly GCF_000026145.1 of Bradyrhizobium sp. ORS 278. Lineage (NCBI taxonomy): Bacteria > Pseudomonadati > Pseudomonadota > Alphaproteobacteria > Hyphomicrobiales > Nitrobacteraceae > Bradyrhizobium > Bradyrhizobium sp. ORS 278. The sequence goes on from NC_009445.1 coordinate 7,169,425, forward strand.
CGGCTGGACCGTCGCCGAGACCCTGCGCAGCAGCGGACATCATCAGGCACGAATCCTGATGACTTCTGCGAGCGCGCTTGAAGCGCATGGTCGCCCGCTGGCGCAGCCGTTCCACGACAGCTATCTGATGAAGCCGATCGACATTCCCCGGCTGCTCGAGGCCATCCGTCAATTGCTGAAGCTTGAATGGAGCTACCAGAGCGAACATCCCGTGACGCAGCCGCGCTGGCGGCCGGATAGCGGATCGCGCCCGCCTTTGAGATATGTCGAGGAGCTGATGAGCCTTGGCCAGATCGGCTACATCCGGGCAATTCAGCTCAAGCTCGACGAGATCGACGGCGCCTATCCGGAGCATGCCGATTTCGTCGCCCAGATGCGGATGCTGATCGACCGTTTCGATCTCGATCAGTACATGGCCACTCTGAAGACCCTGCACGCCTATGAGCACTGACAACAAGAAGCGCGACGTCGCGCTGGTCGTGGACGACTCCCCGGAGACGCTGCGGTTGCTCACGGATGCGCTGGATGGCGCCGGCATGACCGTGATGGTCGCGCTCGACGGCGCGGCCGCGATGCGCATCGTCGACCAGATTACGCCCGACATCATCCTGCTCGACGCCGTGATGCCCGGCATCGACGGCTTCGAGACCTGCCGCAAGCTCAAGCGCGAGGCCGGCCTCTCCAACGTGCCCGTGATCTTCATGACCGGCCTCGCCGATACCGAGCATATCGTGCAGGGACTCGACGCCGGTGGCGTCGACTACGTCACCAAGCCGATCGCGGTCGAGGAGATGCTGGCGCGAATCCGCGTACACCTCGCCAATGCGCGCATGACCCAGAGCGCGCGCGCCGCGCTCGACGTGTCCGGACGCTTCCTGCTCGCGGTCAACCGCGAGGGCCGGCTGATGTGGGCGACGCCGCAGGCACAGAAGCTGCTGTCGGACAGTTTTGGATCCGCCGAGGATCTCGTCCTGCCTGACGGGCTGCGGCAATGGCTGGACCAGGCGCAGAAGGGCAAGGGCGCCGCCAAGGCGGCGGCGTCGATCCCCGACCATCCCGAGCTGCGCCTTTACTACATGGGCGGCGCCGGCCCGAATGAATTCCTGCTCAGGCTCGCGAAGGAGTCATCCGGCGACCTGCCCAAGGAATTCTCCAGCGAGTTCGGACTCACCACACGCGAGGGCGAGGTGCTGTCCTGGCTCTCCAAGGGCAAGACCAACCGCGACATCGCCCAGATCCTGGGCCTGAGCCCGCGCACGGTCGACAAGCACCTGGAGCAGATCTATGCCAAGCTGGGTGTGGAGAACCGCACGGCGGCGGCAGCCATCGCGACGGGATTGACGCGACGGGAGAGTTGAACTCCAGCTGTCGTCCCGGGCAAGCCTGCCGACGCGCAGCGCCGGTGGGCGCCGACCCGGGACCCATACCGCGTGATCTCTCGAGGCAGGCTGCACGTTGAGCGTTGTGCCCGCCACGTCCGCCTGTGGTTATGGATCCCCGCTTTCGCGGGATGACACCGGAGTTGGAGCGACAGGCCCGCCTATGACGATCAAAACCTATCCATACACGAACGCCGGATCATCCAGGTCGATTGCCGGGATCTCGTCCTTCTCGCGCCAATAGTCCTGGCTGTGCTGCCATTCCGGCTTGTCGCCGCGCTTGGGCAAGAGATGCATGTTGCGCATCATGTAGCCCGGATTGAAGTTCTCCGGATCGATCCACGGCAGCAGCGGCATGTTATGATCCTCGGGACGCAGCTGAGGCGTGACCTTCTCGACGCCCTTCGCCCTCATATGGGCGAGCAGCCGGCACACGAACTCCGCGACCAGATCCGTGCGCAAGGTCCAGCTGGCACGGAAATAGCCGAACACCCAGGCGAGGTTCGGCACGCCGCTGAACATCATGCCGCGATAGGTCACGGTATCGGCGAAATCCAGCGGCTTGCCGTCGATGGTGAAGGCAATGTCGCCGAGCACGCAGAGATCGAATCCGGTCGCGGTGACGATGATGTCGGCCTTGAGCTCGTCGCCGGACTTCAGCTTGATCCCGCCTTCGGTGAAGCGCTCGATCTTGTCGGTGACGACGGAGGCCTTGCCGCTCTTGATGCCCTCGAACAGATCGGCATCCGGCACGAAGGCGATGCGTTGACGCCAGGGACGATAGCTCGGCGTGAAATGCTTGGCTGCGTAGTCGGGTCCGACGATGGCGCTGATCTGGCCGATCAGCTCCTTCTTCACCTGCTCCGGCTCGGTCAGGCATCGCTTGGTGAACCAGTCCTGCTCGAACAGGATCTTGCGCCGGACGATCTCGTGGATCCATTCCTCCTTGACTTGCAGGCGGCGCAGCTCCTCGGCGATCTCGATCGCATTGCGGCCGATGCGGAAGTAGGTCGGCGAGCGCTGCAGCATGGTGACATGCGCGCATTTGCCTGCGATCGACGGCAGGATCGTCGCTGCGGTCGCGCCGGAGCCGATGACGAGGATCTGCTTGCCTGTGAGATCGAGATCCTCGGGCCATAGCTGCGGGTGCACCATCCGGCCCTTGAACTTGGCCATGTCGGGCCACTCCGGCGTGTAGCCTTTCGAATGGCGATAATAGCCCTGGCACATCCACAGGAAATTCGCTGAGATCGTGACGGGTTCTTCGCCAGGACCCTTTACCGCGTGAACGGTCCAGAGATTGGTCGCGCTCGACCAACTCGCCGAGAGGATGCGATGGCCGTAGCGGATATGGCGGCCGAGATCGTTCTCCTCGATCACGTCCCCCATGTATTTCAGGATCTCTTCCGCCGTCGCGATCGGCGGCCCGACCCATGGCTTGAAGCTGTAGCCGAAGGTGTGCAGATCGCTGTCGGAGCGGATGCCGGGGTAGCGATGCGTCCGCCAGGTGCCGCCAAAACTATCCTGGCTCTCGAGGATCACGAACCTCGTATCAGGCATCTGCTTCGTCAGCTGATAGGCACTGCCGATGCCGGAGATGCCGGCGCCGACGATCAGCACGTCAAAATGTTCGATGGTCTGAGAGGACGCGGCCTCCCGGATGGGGGCGATGACGTTCATGGGCCCTGGGCTCTTGCTCTAGGTGTTGTTTCCTCGCGTGACAGGCTGAACCCGATCACGACGACGGTCAACCCGCGAGAGCAAGCCGCGGACGCGCGCGGACGAATTTCAATTTCCGCCGAGCGGCATGCCCCATTGCCGCGCGGTCTGCAGGACCCAGTCCCGATACAGCGTGAGCGGCGTGACGCCCGTCATGCCGCCGCAGCCGTCGCCGAGATTGGGCCCGGTGGACCACGAGATGACGCCGATCAGTACTTCGCCTTGCGCCTGCGTCTCGAACGCAGGTCCGCCGGAATCGCCGGTGCAGCCGCCGAGCCCTGGCTTCACGCCCTGCGTCGCCGGATCCACGAGCCGGATCTGCAACGTGCCGGGCTTGCCGGTCGCGACCAGGGCCGCCGCGCGCACGACGCCGCCGCTCTTGCCGTCGCCGGGAATCGCGACGCCGATCCCCGCCACGGTGAACGCATTGCCGGCTGTCAGCGGCGTCTGCGGGACACTGAGCGCGACCGGCGCATACCCTTGCAGCGGCGCTTCCAACTCGAGCAGCGCGACGTCAGCCGTAGCCCGATGGACGAGGATGGATTGCATGCTGAAGCTCGGATGGACCGCCGCGCGCCGCACCGTCTTCAACACCGGCTTGCGGTCGCGATCGTATTCCACGATGCGGTAATCGACGCCCGGTTGCACGCAATGGCCGGCGGTCAGCACCAGCCTGGGGGCGATCAAGGCACCGCTGCAGAAATTGCCGCGCGAACCGACGATCGTGACGACGGAGCGTCCGATACCATCGGTAGACGCCGGCGCTTTGCCGACGATGGCAAGGGCCGGTGAAGCAGCCAGCAGCGCGGCGGCCATGATCGACGGGAGCAGCTTCATCGCGTCAGCAATAGCCGCTCGCGCCGATATCGCCAAGCGTGGCGTCCCGTGTTAGCGATGGCGATCGGATCGGACGGGGGACATGACGGTGATGGTCGAGGCGGTGATCTTTGATTTCGGCGGCGTGATGACGACATCGCCGTTCGAGGCCTTCGCGCGCTTCGAAAGAGAGCGCGGCTATCCGGTCGACATCATCCGCAACACCAACGCCACCAACCATCTCGAGAACGCATGGGCCAAGTTCGAGCGCGCGGAGATCGATCTCGACACGTTCGACCGTCTGTTCGCTGAGGAGTCGCTGGCGCTCGGCGGCGCTGCCGTCAGCGGGCGCGAGGTGCTGCCGCTGCTCGCGGGTGACCTGCGCCCCGACATGGTCGAGGCGCTCCGCCGCATCAAGTCCGAATGCAAGACCGGCTGCATCACCAACAATCTGCCGGCAAACGCGATCGGCAGCCAGGGCGGCCGCTCATTCTACGTCGCCGAGGTGATGGCGCTGTTCGACCACGTGATCGAATCGGCCAAGATCGGTCTGCGTAAACCGGACCCGCGAATCTACCAGATGATGACCGAAGCGCTCGGCGTCAGCCCGGCGGACTGCGTCTATCTCGACGATCTCGGCGTCAATTTGAAGCCGGCGCGCGAGATGGGCATGACCACGATCAAGGTCGTCAGCGCGTCACAGGTGATCACCGAACTCGAGGCCGCGACGGGGCTGAAGCTGACATAGTCGCCTCGCGAACGCGAGCGGCCGGCGCGTCGATCCTAATGACGATGATCTAATCGTTCGTGGGCTTCGCCCGTTCCGGAAACGCCGCCGCAAGCGCGGCGCCGTCCGCCTGCAACACGCCGCGCTCCGTGATCAGTCCCGTCACCAGCCGCGCCGGCGTGACGTCGAAGCCGTAGTTCGCGACCTGCGAGCCCGGCGGCACGATGCGCACGGTCTCGATGCGGCCATCGGCGGTGCGGCCAGTCATCTCCGTGACCTCCTGCGCGCTGCGCTGCTCGATCGGGATCTGCCGGCCCTCGGCGACGGCGAAGTCGATCGTCGGCGACGGCAGCGCGACGTAGAACGGCACGCCATTATCGTGGGCCGCCAACGCCTTGAGATAGGTGCCGATCTTGTTGCAGACGTCGCCATTGGCGGCGACGCGGTCGGTGCCGACGATGGCGAGATCGACCATGCCATGCTGCATCAGATGGCCGCCGGTATTGTCCGGGATCACGGTGTGCGCCACGCCGTGATGGCCGAGCTCCCAGGCGGTCAGCGAGGCGCCCTGGTTGCGCGGCCGCGTCTCGTCGACCCAGACATGGACCGGAATGCCGCGATCGTGAGCGAGATAGATCGGCGCGGTGGCCGTGCCCCAATCGACGGTCGCGAGCCAGCCGGCATTGCAATGCGTCAGCACGTTCACGACCTCGCCCGGCGTCTTGCGCGCGGCCGCCGCTTCGATCAGCGCGAGACCATGTGCGGCGATGCCCTGGTTGATCGTGACGTCCTCGCCGGCGATGTCCACCGCGCGCGAATACGCCGCATCCCGCCGCTCCGACGGCGCGAGGCGGCGCAGCATCGTGGCCATCGTATCGAGCGCCCATTTCAGATTGATCGCGGTCGGCCGTGTCGCGATCAGCATCTCATAGGCGCGCTCGATGCCGGGATCGGAGCGGTCGTCGCGCATCGCCAGCGCCATGCCGAACGCCGCAGTAGCGCCGATCAGCGGCGCGCCGCGCACCAGCATGTGGCGGATGGCATCCGCCGCCTCCTCGCAGGTGGTGATCTGCGCGACCACGAACTCGTGCGGCAGCCGCCGCTGATCGATCGCACAGACCGTCCAGCCGTCGGCATCGAGCCATATGCTGCGATAATGCTTGCCGTCCACCTTCATCGTCGATCTCCCGTCAGCCGCGCAGAAGGCGGCCAGCGACCGCATCGAGCTTCTTGAGGAGTTCGGGATCGCGCGCCTCAGGCGCCGTGATCAACGCGGTGTCGAGCGCGCGGTCGGAGCCGATCGGACACGGCTCGTGTTCACGCGGAAACTCACGGGCGAGCCGCGCGACCAGCGATTTGGCTTTGTCGGCATTGGTGGTGAGCACGCGGATGATGTCCTGCACCGTCACGGCGTCATGGTCCGGATGCCAGCAGTCGAAGTCGGTCACCATCGCGACGGTCGCATAGCAGATCTCAGCCTCGCGGGCGAGCTTGGCCTCGGGCATGTTGGTCATGCCGATGACCGAATAGCCGGCCGCCTTGTAGGTCATACTCTCGGCATAGGTCGAGAACTGCGGACCCTCCATGCAGACATAGGTCCCGCCGCGCGCGACCGCGATGCCTTCCGCCTCCGCCGCCGCGGCGAGATGGATACGCAGCCGCGGCGACACCGGATGCGCCATCGACACATGCGCGACGCAGCCTTTGCCGAAGAACGAGCTCTCGCGCTTGTAGGTGCGATCGACGAACTGGTCGACCAGCACGAAGGTGCCAGGCGGCAGCTCCTCCTTGAACGAGCCGCAGGCGGACAGTGACACGAGGTCGGTGACCCCCGCCCGCTTCAGCACATCGATATTGGCGCGATAGTTGATGTCCGACGGCGACAGCCGGTGTCCCTTGTCGTGACGCGGCAGAAACACGATCGGCAGGCCCGCGATGGTTCCGCGCCGCAGCGGCGCCGACGGCTCGCCCCACGGGCTCGCGATCGCCTCCTCGTGTGCGTCTTCCAACCCCGGCAGATCATAGATGCCTGATCCGCCGATAATGCCAAGCACAGCCTTCGTCATGACGTCCCCGTCTCCATCGGAGTCGAGAATGCCAGTTTTGAACTGCGTTGAAAACCGGGATGCGGGCGGCGCGCGGGATGCCTGTCGGGGTTCAGGCCGCCTTTGCAGCCGCCAGTTGTCCGGCCACGAGACGCTCGAGGGTCGCCACCGACTGGAAGTTTTCCGGCGTGATCAGCTCCTGCGGAATCGTGAAATCGAACTCCGCCTCGACCGCCAGCATCAGATTGACCATGTCCATCGACGTCAGGCCGACATCGACGAGCTTCGCCTCGCTCGTGACCTCGGCGGAGATCGAATTCTGCACGAGGATGTCACGCACCAGCGACGTGACCCGCTTGCTAATATCGGCTTCGAAACTCGACATGTCCAACTCTCTTGCTCGCATCGGCGCGATGATCCACCGACGTGCATCGGCCGCTCGGATTGGGGAGACGTAACGCATTCCGCCGCCGAAAAGGTTACGCGGCGCATGCCTGAGCTTGGTGAATTCGCTTTAACGATAACGCGATGACGACAATCCTGCTGATCGGAACAACTCGGAATTAACCCCTGCCCCGGGATTCCACGGCGTTTACCCTGAATTCCGTCGACGCATTTGAATCAAATCCATACCCTGCGTTGTGGTGCAGGCATCGATGCGCGCGGCGACATGCGCGTGGCGATCTCTCGACAAGACAACATCCGGAGCACAGATCGGTCATGACACTCCAGGGAACCGCGCTTCGCACCCATTCCGCCGATCGGGAGAGCCTGTTGCTCGATCGCAACTCGTTGTTTGTCCAGCGTACCAACGCGGTCGTCGCCCAGGCTGCAGCCGAGGCAGACGAGGTCGACCGCATCGGCCGCTTCCCGAAGGCCGCGATCGACGCGGCCCGCGAGCACAAGCTGCTCGGCATGCAGATCCCCGTCGAATTCGGCGGCTTCAGCGCCTCGATCCAGGACGTTGCCGACGTCTGCTACGCGCTCGGTCGCGCCTGCGCCTCCAGCGCCATGATCTTCGCCATGCACCAGACCAAGGTAGCTTGCCTCGTGCGCCATGGCCGCGGCAATGCCTATATGGAATCGCTGATGCGCCGCATCGCCGCCGAGCAGTTGCTGATGGCCTCCTCGACGACCGAAGGACAGAATGGCGGCAACATTCGCGCCAGCGCCGCGGCCGTCGGCCACGACGGCGATCGCATCAGCCTGCTGCGCGACGCAACCGTGATTTCCTACGGCGCCGAGGCAGACGGCCTCGTCACCATCGCCCGCCGCGCCGACGGCGCCGCCGCCTCCGACCAGGTCCTGCTGGCCCTGACCAAGGACGACTACACTCTCACCCGCACGCTCGGATGGGAGACGCTGGGCATGCGCGGCACCTGCTCGACCGGCTTCGAGCTCAAGGTGGACTGCCCGTCCGATCGGATGTTCCCTGAGGCCTATGACCGCATCCATGCCCAGACCATGACCCCGTTCGCGCACCTCTGCTGGTCATCCGCCTGGGCCGGCATCGCCGCCGCAGCGGTACAGCGATCGCAACGGTTTCTCCGCAAGGCCGCCCGCGGCGCGGGCGGACAGATGCCGCCAGCCGCGGCGCATTACGCAGCGGCGAAGATGGCGCTGGCGCGGCTGCGCGCAATGATCGTCACCACCATGGATGCGTTCGCGGCACACGAATATGACGAGCGGGCGCTCTCCTCCCTGGACTTCCAGTCGACGATCACCCTCCTCAAGGTTCAGGCTTCCGAGCTCGCGGTCGAGACCGTGATGCATGCGATGCGCGCCTGCGGCCTGTCCGGCTATCGCAATGATGGCGAGTTCTCGATCGGCCGTCATCTGCGCGACGTGCTGTCGGCGCCGATCATGATCAACAACGACCGCATCCTGACCAACATCGCGACCGCCAATCTGATGAGTGCGGTGCCCGCCTCGCTCTATGAATGATCTACCCGTAGCAGGCTTTGCTCCGACCAGGATTTGATGAATGACCATTCCCGTTCTGCCGATGTCGCCCGAGATTGCCCCTCAGCCGGTCGACCCCCTCGATCATCTCACCGATGCGCTGTTCCACCGAATGGGCGCGGACGGCGTCTATGCCCGCACCGGGCTGTATGAAAGCGTCATCGAGCAGCTTGCCGCGCTGATCACGCACCATCGCGAGCCCGGCACCGAAGTGATGCGTTTCCCGCCGGTCATGAGCCGGGCGCAGCTGGAAAAGTCCGGCTATCTGAAGAGTTTTCCCAATCTGCTCGGCTGCGTCTGCGGACTGCACGGCACCGAGCGCGACATTCACGACGCCGTCGCGCGTTTCGACAAAGGCGGCGACTGGACGACATCATTGTCGCCGGCCGATCTCGTGCTGTCGCCGGCCGCCTGCTATCCGGTCTATCCGATCGCCGCCAGCCGCGGCGCGCTGCCGGTCGGCGGCCTGCGCTTCGACGTTGCCGCCGACTGCTTCCGGCGCGAGCCGTCGCGGCATCTCGATCGGCTGCAGTCTTTCCGGATGCGCGAATATGTCTGCATCGGCACGCCCGACGACGTCTCGGCCTTCCGCGACCGCTGGATGACCAAGGCGCAGGCGATCGCAAGAGATCTCGGCCTGTCGTTCCGGGTCGATCACGCCAGCGATCCGTTCTTCGGCCGGGTCGGCCAGATGAAGGCCGTCAGCCAGAAGCAGCAGTCGCTGAAGTTTGAGCTGCTGGTACCGCTGCGCTCCGAGGAGCAGCCAACGGCCTGCATGAGCTTCAACTATCACCGCGAGCATTTCGGCACCACCTGGGGCATCGCCGACGCCGATGCCGCGCCGGCGCATACCGGCTGCGTCGCCTTTGGGATGGACCGCCTTGCCGTCGCGCTGTTCCACACCCATGGCATCGACCTCGCGCGCTGGCCATCGCATGTCCGCGAGGCGCTGCGGCTGGAGCGCCAGCCCGACACCGTCGGCTGACGCTTCCGGAGTTTTTCAGGACACCTCATGACCGCGCTCAAGCCGCTGATCCGGTGCCGCGAGATTGGAGACTCCGATCTGGATGCGGTCGCCGATCTGCTTGCGCGCGGCTTTCCCCGGCGACCGCGGCGCTACTGGTCCGACGGCCTGCACCGCCAGACAACGCGAGCGGCGCCCGACGGCTATCCTCGCTACGGCTATCTGCTCGAGAATGACGGCCGACCCGTCGGCGTGCTGCTGCTGATCTACAGCGATCGCGGTAGCGCGTCCGAGCCACAGATCTGGTGCAACCTGTCGAGCTGGTATGTCGAGCCGACGTTTCGCAACTACGCGACCATGCTCACGCGCATCGCGCAGCGCCTGCCCGAGGTGACCTACGTCAACATCAGCGCCGCGCGCCAGACCTGGCCGATCATCGAGGCACAGGGCTTTCGCGCCTATTGCAAGGGCCTGTTCTTCTCCGTGCCGACGTTGTCGTTCGCCGGTATGAGAGCTCGCATCGATCCGATCACAGCGGATGCGGCACCTCCGGATGGAATTCCGTCCGACCAGGCCGACCTCCTCATCCGCCATGCGCGCTACGGCTGCCTCAGCGTCGTGGTGAGATCGAAGCACGAAGCGGTTCCTCTCGTGCTGCAGCAGGTTCGCATCCGGCAGGGACGTTTTGCACTTCCTGCGATGCAGCTGGTCTATTGCCGCAACATATCCGACTACATCGCCTGCGCTGCGGCGATCGGCCGCTATCTGCTGCCTCGCGGGTACATGTCCGTCCTCATCGATGCCAACGGCCCCGTGGCCGGGCTCATCGGCGTCTACACTGAGCGCCGCGGCCGGAAGTACATCAAGGGACCGCAACCGCCACGGCTCGGCGATCTCAGCGATACCGAGCTTCCGCTCTATGGCCCCTGACCTAAGCGGCGGCCCTGACCGCATGCGCATAGTTCCAGTACAATCGCCGCGCACGGCTGAACACCGGGCCGATCGGCAGGATCCTGTCGTCAATGCGAATGACCGGCGCGACCTTGGCGAAGTTCCCCGATGAGAATATCTCGTCGGCACTCAGAAAATCCTCGTAGCGCAGCGTTGTCTCGACCAAGCTGACGCCGTCGCCGCGCAGCAGCTCGATCACGCGCTGGCGGGTGATGCCGTTGAGGAAGGTGCCATTCGGCACCGGCGTGAACACGACGCCGTCCTTGACCATGAATACGTTGGCGTTGCCGAACTCGGCGACATTGCCGAGCAGATCCAGCATCAGGCAATTGTTGAAGCCGCGCGAGGCCGCTTCGATCAACGCGCGCGAATTGTTCGGATAGAGACACGCCGCCTTGGCATCGACCGGCGCGCATTCGGCAGTCGGCCGCCGGAACGGCGACAGCGTGATCGCATTGCCGGTCGGCTGCGGCATCGGCGCCTCGTAGATGCACAGGCACCAATTGGTCGTCTCGGGATCGAACAGCACGCCGCCGCCTGCGCCGTGCTGCGCCCAGTACATCGGGCGGATGTAGAGCTCCGCATTGGCGCCGAACCGCGCGATGCCCTCGTGGGCCAGCCCGATCCAGGTCGCCACGTCGACCACCGGCTTGAGCCGGAAATTGAGCGCCGATTGATTGACCCGGGCGCAGTGACGGTCGAGGTCGGGTGCCACCCCTTCGAAGGCGCGCGCGCCGTCGAACACGGTCGATGCCAGCCAGGTCGCATGGGTGCGAACACCCATGATCGGCGCATTGCCCTCGCGCCATTCCCCGTCGAAGAACGTCCAGGTCTGCGAATAGCTGACAGGCTTCACGGTATGGGTCATGGGGGAGCTCCCGTTCGACAGAAATTGATCCTGCCGTTGTGGCGTGGAGATTTTAAGGATCTGCTTGCCGATGCGCTGCTCATGATCGATACACGCTTGGCTAGCACAATGCCGATCGCCTTGGTTAACCTGGAACCCCCATGCCGCTCGACCCTCGTGCCCGGCGATTGCTGTCGATGGTGGCCGCGACCGGCTCGGAAGAGCGGGAGCGCCCGAGCGTAGAGCACCGCCGGCAGTCGCTCGCGAAGCTGATGCAGTTCGCACGCAACGATGTCGGCGTGGTGACGACGCAGGACGCTCACTTGTTCGGGCCCGCGGGTCCGCTGCGCTACCGCCTGTACACGCCGACCGACGAGGCGGTCGAGACCGACGCGCGCCGTTCCGGCTTCGTCTACTTTCATGGTGGCGGGCTCGTCGCGGGAAGCATCGAGACCCATGACCGCCTCGCTGCGGCGCTCGCCGCTGCGAGCAAATGCCGTCTGCTCTCGATCGAATACCGGCTTGCGCCGGAACACACGTTTCCAGCAGCGTTCGACGACGCGGTTGCCGCGGTCCAGTTCGCCGTCGATCACGCGAACGCGCTCGGCCTCGACCGCGACCGGATCGTGGTGGGAGGCGATTCCGCGGGCGCGACACTCGCTGCGGCCGTCTGCCGATATTTCGGCAGCACTGCAAGCTTCAGGATCGCGACGCAGTGCCTGATCTGTCCCGTGCTGGACTTCTCGCGAGCCTGGCCATCGCGGGAGCTGTTCGGAAACGGTTATCTGGTCGATGCAGCCATCTGGCAGGCCGACCTCGCCGACTGCCTTCCAGAAGGAACAGACCTCCGCGATCCGCGGATCTCACCCTTGTGCGGCGCTGACTTTTCCAACCTGCCACCCGCCGTCATCCACACCGCGGAGTTCGATCCGATGCGCGACGAAGGCAACGCCTATGCCGCCAGGCTGAAGCAGGCCGGCGTCCCGGTGGCGCATGTCTGTCACGACGGCATGGTTCACAATTTCCATGCGCTCGGCGCGCTGCTGCCGCAGGCCAAGCCGGCACTCGAGCTGATCGGGCGTCAGATCCAATCGCTGCTGCACGCCAGGGATTTGAGTTAATTCGACGTTTGTCGGCGACATCTCGTTAGGGTTATTTCGTCGTTGTTGTCGCGAATTATGGACCGCTTTACGCCTACACTCCTACAACATCGGTACTCGCGGATGACGTGCAGACCGCTTCGTCGATCGAAGCGGCACGGAGATTGCCGATGCGCAACGAGACGATTGCAATCCACGCCGGCTACGAGCCCGAGGGCACGACCAAGGCCGTTGCGGTCCCGATCTATCAGACCGCCGCCTATGCGTTCGACAGTGCCGACCACGGCGCCGCCCTGTTCAATCTCGAAGTCGAAGGCTACCGTTACAGCCGCATCTCCAATCCCACGACGGCCGTGCTCGAGAAGCGTGTCGCCGAGCTTGAAGGCGGTGTCGGCGCGCTCGCCGTCGGCACCGGCCAGGCCGCGCTGCATTTCGCGTTCGTCAATCTCGCCGATGGCGGCGGCAACATCGTCTCGGTGCCGCAGCTTTATGGCACGACCCACACGTTGCTCGGCCACATTCTGCCGCGCCAGGGCATCACCGGCCGCTTTGCCGAGAGCGACCAGCCCGACGCGATCGAACGCCTGATCGACGCGAACACCAAGGCCGTGTTCGCCGAGACGATCGGCAATCCGGCCGGCAATGTGTGCGACATCGAGGCGCTGGCAAAGGTCGCGCATCGCAATGGCGTGCCGCTGATCGTGGACAACACCGTCGCAACGCCGATCCTGCTGCGGCCGTTCGACTACGGCGCCGACATCGCCGTGCACTCGCTGACCAAATTTCTCGGCGGCCACGGCACCACGCTCGGCGGCATGCTGGTCGACAGCGGCAACTTCCCTTGGAAGGATCACGCCGATCGCTTCCCGGCCTTCAGCCAGCCCGACACCTCCTATCACGGCATGGTCTACACCGACCATTTCGGCCGCAGCGCCTATATCCAGCGGGCCCGCAGCGTTTATCAGCGCACGATGGGCGCGGTGCTGTCGCCGTTCAACGCCTTCCTGCTGCTGCAGGGCATCGAGACGGTGGCGCTGCGCATGGAGCGTCACGTCGAGAACGCGCGCAAGGTCGCCGAATTTCTCCACAGGGATTCGCGCGTCGCGTGGGTCAACTACGCGGGCTTTCCCGACAGTCCGTATTATCCGCTGGTGCAGAAATATCTCGACGGCCGCGCCTCCTCGCTGTTCACGTTCGGGATCAAGGGCGGCCTGGAAGCCGGCAAGGCGTTCTACGACGCACTCAAGCTGATCACGCGGCTGGTCAATATCGGCGATGCCAAGTCGCTCGCCTGCCATCCGGCGTCGACGACGCACCGGCAGATGCCGCCGGAGGACCAGCGCAAGGCCGGCGTGCCGCCGGAAGCCATCCGGCTGTCGATCGGCATCGAGCATATCGACGACATCATCGAAGATCTCGACCAGGCGCTGGCCCTGGCCTGCCCGCGTCAGCTGGACGCGGCGGAGTAGAGCGATCAGCCGATGACCCTGCTGTTCGACGGAGATCGCAGGATCAAGAGCCCTGCTCTCGCGCCCGCCGGCGGCGACCGTCGCGCGCGCGACCCGATCGAGCTGACGATCGGGCTCGTCAACAACATGCCGGACAGCGCGCTGAAGGCAACCGATGTCCAAATCGCACGGCTGCTGCAACAAGCCGCGCCGTGGCACGTTCGCATCCGCCTGCACTGCTTCTCGCTGCCGTCGATTGCACGTTCGCCTATGGCCAGCAGCCACGTTGCCCAGACCTACACCGACATCGACCGGCTCGATGGCCTCGACATCGACGGCCTGATCGTCACCGGCGCCGAGCCGGTCGCGGCAAGACTCCGCGACGAGTCCTATTGGCCGGACCTCGCCGCGATCGTCGACTGGGCCAGGACCAACACGAAGACGACGATCTGGTCCTGCCTCGCCGCGCATGCCGCGGTGCTGCATCTCGACGACATCGAGCGGCAGCGGCTGGCCTCGAAATGCTCCGGCGTCTTCGACTGCGTGAAGGTTCGGGACGACTGGCTGACCCACGGCATCGACGCGCCGCTGCAGGTGCCGCACTCGCGGCTGAACGCCGTCAACGAGCCGCTGCTGGCGGAGCGCGGCTACGACATCCTGACCCGGTCCGCCGAGGTCGGCGTCGACATCTTCGCACGCACGATGCCGAGCCGCTTCGTGTTCTTCCAGGGTCACCCCGAGTATGACGCGCTGTCGCTGCAGCGTGAATACATGCGCGACATCGCACGGTATCTCGCCGGCCAGCGCGAGGACTATCCGCGGCCGCCGAGATCCTATTTCAGCGCCGAGAGCGAGGCGGTGCTGAACACGTTCGAGATCAGGGCCAGGGCACGGCGGGATCCGACGCTGGCGGCCGAACTGCCAGGGCTCACGCTGCGCCCGGATCTTGCGGCCGGTCATGCCGCAAAACTCCTGTTCAGGAACTGGATCGGCTATCTCGCCGATGGCTAACGCCATCGCGAATCATCCTTTCTCGCCCAGCGAGGCCAGCGCAGCATTGCCGCCGGCCGCTGCGGTGTTGACCGTCATCGTCTGCTCGGTGGCGAAGCGTGCGAGGTAGTGAGGACCACCCGCCTTCGGCCCCGTGCCCGACCGCCCGCAACCGCCAAATGGCTGCACGCCGACCACGGCGCCGATCATGTTGCGGTTGATGTAGATGTTGCCGATCGGGAGCTGACCGACGCGGTCGGCGAGCTGGCTGATGCGCGAATGCAGGCCAAAAGTCAGGCCGTAGCCGCTCGCCGCGATCGCCTGCAGCATGCGCTCGAGATCGTCGCCGCGGTAGCGCACCACGTGCAGCACTGGGCCGAACACCTCCTGCTCCAGATCCTCAGGCCGCTGCAGCTCGAAGACATGCGGCGCCACGAAACAGCCGGTGTCCGGCGAAGATCCTGCGTAGTGGACGCGAGCGCTGACCTTCATGCGCGCGATGTGCTGATCGAGTTGCGCCTTGGCCTCCGCGTCGATCACCGGACCAATGTGGGTCGATACATTGCGGGGATCGCCGATCCGCAGCTCACGCGCCGCGCCCACGATCATCGCAATGATGTCGTCGGCGACGTCATCCTGCACGCACAACAACCGCAGCGCCGAGCAGCGCTGGCCCGCCGAACGGAATGCCGAGGTGACGACGTCGTCGGTGACCTGCTCGGCCAGCGCGGTCGAGTCGACCAGCATCGCATTGATACCGCCGGTTTCCGCGATCAGCGGCAGGATCGAGCCGTGGCGGTTGGCCAGCGCGATGTTGATCGCGCGCGCGGTATCATAGGAGCCGGTGAAGACGACACCCGCGATCGCCGGATGATTGACCAGGTGGGCGCCAATGGCGCCATCCCCAGGAACTAGTTGCAGAGCCGAGACCGAAGTGCCGGCCTCATGCAGCAGCCGCACCGTCTCGGCCGCGATCAGCGGCGTCTGCTCGGCAGGCTTGGCGATCACGGCATTGCCGGCCATCAGCGCGGCCACGATCTGGCCAATGAAGATGGCGAGCGGGAAATTCCACGGCGAGATTGCAACGAAGACGCCGCGCGGGCGCAGCCGCAATGCATTCGACTCGCCGGTCGGTCCGGGCAGTCCCAGCTCGGCGCCGAACAATCTTTCACCCTCGGCGGCGTAGTAGCGGCAGAAGTCGACCGCCTCACGGATTTCGGCGATGGCATCGTCGATCGTCTTGCCAGCCTCGACCGCCAGCAGATGGATGAGGCGCGCGCGGCGCTGCTCGATCATGTCAGCCGCGCGCCGCAGCACCTTGGCGCGCTGGGCTGCACTGGTCATGCGCCAGGACGTCAGGCCGACGACGGCGGCGGCAATCGCGCGTTCGGCGACCGCAGCATCGGCTTCGATCACGCTGCCGGCGACCACGCCAGGATCGAACGGACTGGTGAGCCGGCGCGGCATGCCGCCCAGGGTGACCCCGTCAATGATCGGCGCAGCCGTCGCCGGTGAGATGCCAGCTCGCGCGATCTCGGCTTGCAAGGCATTCAGCGAGGCGTGATGCCCGAGCTCGATGCCCTGCGAGTTACGGCGCGTTGGACCGTACAAATCGCGCGGCCGCACAATATGCGGATGACGCGCGGCTTCGGGCCTGCCGATGATCTCGGCCTCGCTCGTCACGAGCTGCTCGATCGGAACATTGGGATCGGCCGCGACCGACACGAACGAGGAATTGGCGCCGTTCTCGAGCAGGCGGCGGACGAGGTAGGCGAGGAGATCGCGGTGCTGGCCGACCGGCGCGTAGGTCCGGCAGGCGATGTCGGGATGCAGCTCCCGCAAGGTCGCGTAGAGCGGGTCGCCCATGCCGTGCAGGCGCTGGAACTCGTAGCCGCCGCTGCCGCCGCCCTGGTGCACGATGTGCGCGACGGTCAGTGCGTTGTGGGTCGCGAATTGCGGAAAGATGCGAGCGCGCTTCGCCAGCAGCTGCCGTGCGCAGGCGAGGTAGTTCAGATCGGTCATCGCCTTGCGTGTGAAGACGGGATAGTCGTCGAGCCCGCGCTCCTGCGCGCGTTTGATCTCGGTGTCCCAATAGGCGCCCTTAACCAGACGGACCATGAAGCGGCGATCATGCGTTGCGGCAAGATCCACAATGAAGGCGATGACCTTCTCGGCGCGCTTCTGATAGGCCTGGATGGCCAGACCAAAGCCGTCCCAGCCGGCCAGCGCGGGATCGGCGACGACCTTCGCGATCACCGCCATCGACAGATCGAGCCGGTCGGCCTCTTCGGCATCGACGGTGAAGTTCAGGTCGTATGACTTGGCCTGCTTGGCGAGATCGATCACCACTGGCACCAGCTCGCGCAGCACACGCTCGCGGCTGATCTCCTCATAGCGCGGATGCAGCGCCGACAGCTTGACGGAGATTCCGGGACGCTCCGGCAAAGCTGCATTGCCCGCGGCCCGTCCGATCGCATCAATGGCCGCCGCATAGGACTGCTTATAGCGCTCGGCGTCGGCTGAGGTGCGGGCGCCTTCGCCGAGCATGTCGAAGGAATAGCGGAACAGCCGGCCGGTGCCGGAATTGGCACGGTCGAGCGCCTGGGCGATCGTCTCACCGAGCACGAAGTGGCTGCCGAGCAGCTTCATCGCCTGCCGCGCCGCGGTGCGCACCGTCGGCAATCCCAGGCGGCGCGCGAGGCCGGCGACCACGCTCTCCGGCGTCTCGCCCGGCGCGATCACGCGGGCGGCGAGGCCGAGCGCCCATGCGGAGGCGGTGACCAGCGGCGTATGCGATTTCACCTCGTGGTGCAGGAAGTCGCTGCGCCCGAGCTTGTCCTCGATCAGCCGGTCCGCCGTGTCGTCGCCAGGCACCCGCAGCAGCGCTTCGGCGAGCACCATCAGAGCGAGACCCTCGTTGGTCGACAGCGAATATTCCTGCAGAAAATCGTCGATCCCGCCGAAGCGCGAAGCCTTGGCGCGGAGGCCCTCGATGAGCCGCCGCGCCAAAGCCTTCACGGCCGGAAGATCGGCGCCGTCCTGGGCGCGCAGCAGACGGTCGGCGATGGCGACGTCGTCCTCGGCATAGACAGGTGAGAAGGCTGTTTCCGCAGGCTGCGCGTGGGTCATCCGGCGTCGTGCTCCGAGAGCGTGCCCGTAGGTAGGTCCCAACTTTGTAACCCATCGCAGCACGTAGTCTGATACATTGGCGCGGCGGTTCCCGAACGCAAGGATTCCATGGCCCGTCGCACCGGCAGCGCCGATCTCCCGCTCCATTCCGGGCGCGTCCCGGCCTGGCTCGGCACGCGCATGTCCGCGCTCGGCGCCATCATCACGCAGGCCATCGTGCACCATTACGGCCGCGACGAATTTTTGGCGCGGCTGTCGCATCCGTTCTGGTTCCAGTCGTTCGGCGCCGTGATGGGCATGGACTGGCATTCCTCGGGCATCACCACCAGCGTGATCGGCGCGCTGAAGCGCGGGCTGAAGCCGCTGTCCGGCGAGCTCGGTATCTATGTCTGCGGCGGCCGCGGCGAGCATTCGCGCAAGACTCCCGACGAACTGCGCCTGCTCAGCGACCGGCTCGGCCTCGACGGCGAGGGTCTGGTGCGCACCAGCAAGCTGGTCGCCAAGGTCGACAGCGCCGCGGTGCAGGACGGCTTCGACCTCTATCTGCATGGCTTCTTCGTCACCGCCGACGGCAAATGGACCGTCGTGCAGCAGGGCATGAATGGCGAGGCGCGCCAGGCCCGGCGCTATCACTGGCATTCGCCCGACATCGCCGACTTCGTCGACGCGCCGCACAGCGCGATCGATGGGCCGGCCCAGGGCGAGATCGTCAATCTCACCGACAAGCGGGCCGCACCGTCGCGGAGCGCGCAGCTCGAGCTGCTGACCGAGCTCGGCCCCGACCGCCTCGTCACCGAGTTCGAGCGGCTGAGCGCGCCGGAACCGGCGCAGGCGCTGCTGCCGCATCTGATCATGCCGGATCATCACGACGTCAGACCAAAGGACGTGTTCGCCCGTCGCCTCCACGGCACGCTCGCCGCCGCGGCCGAGCGCGGGCCGGTCGATTTCCCCGAGCTGCTGCTGACACCGGGCGTCGGCGCCCGCACCGTGCGCTCGCTCGCGATGGTCGCCGAGGTCGTGCATGGCGCGCCGTATCGCTTCACCGATCCGGCGCGTTTCTCGCTGGCGCATGGCGGCAAGGATCGGCATCCCTACCCCGTGCCCATCAAGGTCTATGACGAGACCATCCGCGTGCTCAAATCCGCGGTCGGCAACGCCAAGCTTGGCCGCGACGAGGCCATGGCGGCGCTGAAGCGGCTCGACGACCAGGCGCGGCGGCTGGAGCGCACGGCGACCGGCCCCTCGCTCGACGCCTTCATCGCCACCGAGCGGGCCGCCTCGCCCGAGCTCGACGGCCGTTCGGTGTTCGGCTGGGAGCGCGACCTGATCCAACGCACCGGCGAGGCGTGAGCGCATGCCGGCGCGCAGCGCGGGCGTGCTCGCCTTCCGCCGTCGGGGCGGCGTGCTCGAGGTGCTGCTGGTGCATCCGGGCGGGCCGTTCTGGCGCAACAAGGATCTCGGCGCCTGGTCGATTCCGAAAGGCGAGTTCGGCGCCGGCGAAGCCGCCGAGGCGGTGGCGCGGCGCGAATTCGCCGAGGAGCTCGGCACTGAGCTGACCGCGCCGCTCGTCCCGCTCGGCGAGATCAGGCAGCGCGGCGGCAAGGTGGTCAAGGCGTTTGCCGCCGAGATTGATCTCGATGCCAGCGCGATCACCAGCAACACGTTCGAGCTCGAATGGCCGCCGCGCAGCGGTCGAATGCAGCGCTTTCCGGAAGTCGACCGCGCCGCGTGGCTCGACCTCGCCGAGGCGAGGGCCCGCATCAATCCGGCGCAGGCCGCTCTGCTCGATCGTCTCGTCGACATCGGCGGAGGGTGAGCGATCACCATCCGCCGCGCCGCCTCAGGCCGCGCGGACGTTGCCGAGGAAGCGTCCGGTCTGGCTCTTCAGCTGATCCGACTGGCTGCCGAGTTGAGAGGCCGCGCTCAGCACCTGCGCCGCCGCGGCGCCGACCTGGCCGGAGGCCTCGCGCACGCCGACGATGTGCTGCATGACGCCCTGTGTGCCCTGCGCCGCCTGCTGCACGCTGCGCGCGATCTCCTTGGTCGCGGCGCCCTGCTCCTCGACAGCCGCCGCGATCGCATCGGTGATCTCGTTCATCTGACCGATGGTCGCGCCGATGTCGCGGATCGCGGTCACCGTCGCGCCGGTGGCATCGCGGATCGCCTCGATCTGGCTGGTGATCTCCTCGGTCGCCTTGGCGGTCTGCGCCGACAGCGCCTTGACCTCGTTGGCGACGACCGCAAAACCCTTGCCGGCTTCGCCGGCGCGCGCCGATTCGATCGTGGCGTTGAGCGCCAGCAGGTTGGTCTGACCGGCGATCGTCTGAATCAGCGCCATGACCTCACCGATCTTCTGCGTGGCGTGCACCAGCTTCTCGACCATCGACTCCGTCTTGCTCGCCTGATCCACGGCGTTCTGCGCGATCGACGACGACTGCGTCACCTGCTTGGCGATCTCCTGGATCGACGACGACAACTGCTCGGCCGAGGCCGACACGGTCTGCACGTTCTTGGCGGTCTGCTCGGCGGCCGCGGCCACCTTCGCGCTCTGATCGGTGGTGCCGGAGACGATGCTCGACATCGACTGTGCCGAGGTCTGCAACTCGCCGGCCGCGCTCGCGGTGGTCTGGATGACGCCGCCGATCGAGCGCTCGAACTCGTCGGCGATCCGCGCCAGCACGGTGCGGCGCTCCTCCGCGGCCTGCTGCTTGGATTGCTCCTGCTCGGCCCTCATACGCTCGCTCTCGGCCAGATGATCCTTGAAGATCTGCAGGCTGCGCGCCATCCGGCCGATCTCGTTGCGGCGGTCGGTGAACGGTACCTCGAAATTGAGATTGCCGCGGGTCAGCTCGTCCATGACGGTGCAGGTCCGATCCAAGGGCGCAACGATGCCGCGGCCGAGCCAGAACGCAATGATGCCGGCCACGATCAGGCCCGCGAGGCCGCCCATGCCGGCCCACAGCGCGCGCTGATAGACCACCGCATCGATGTCGTCGACATAGACGCCGGCCTGGATCGCCAGCATCTTGTCGCCACTGCCATAGGCGCCGACATAGGACATCTTCGGCAGCTCGTCGGTTCCGCCCGCGCGCGGCACCTTGTATTCGACGAAGCCGCCGCCGGCGCGCGCCGCGCGTACGATGTCCTGGATCAGGAGCTTGCCGGTCGAATCCCTGTAGTCCCAGCGATTGACGTTGATGTATTTCGGGTTGGCGTGGACGTAGGTCACGCCGGCATCCGACGCGCTGGTTCCGTAGATGCCGAGATAGTCCGAATACGGCCCCCAGCGCATCGCGCCGATCGCGGCGAAGGCCTGCTGCCGGGCCTGCTCCGCCGGAACCTTTCCGGCCGTCGCCGCGGCGTCATAGTAGTTCAGCACCTTGACGGCGGAGTCGACGAGGTTGCGGACCATGGTCTGCCGCTCCTCGATGACCGTTCCACGCAGCATCACGATCTGCATGGCGGAGACGGCGAACAGTGCGATCGACATCACGGCGATGATCGCCGCGAGGCGCTGATAGACGGTCAGGTGTCGCATTTCTGATTCTCATTGCACGGACTATGTGCACGATACCAAGCTCACATTAATGGTTTGCTATCCGTGCACCGCATAGACGAACTAATTAGTCCCGCGCGGGCGCCGATCCGATCGCGCGAAACCAAGCACAAGCACAACCCGCACAAAGTTCACATC
Organism: Bradyrhizobium sp. ORS 278; assembly: GCF_000026145.1. Classification (NCBI taxonomy): domain Bacteria; kingdom Pseudomonadati; phylum Pseudomonadota; class Alphaproteobacteria; order Hyphomicrobiales; family Nitrobacteraceae; genus Bradyrhizobium; species Bradyrhizobium sp. ORS 278. The sequence continues at coordinate 7,191,196 of NC_009445.1, forward strand.
GTGTGGTGGACTTGACACACCGGCGTGTCAGTCGCCGGAACTCAGCACAGGACTTTCATAGCCCACGGTTCCGCGTCGCCGCGACGCATGGAGCGCCCGAGCTTTGTGCAATCAAGCCCTCCGGATCGAGGGCGCAGGGAAGACCAGGCCTCGGCTGATTCCTGCGGCCCCCGTGCGACAAGAAATGCACGGGGCAGGAACCACAGGTTCAGCCGGATTGACCCGGCCTTCCCTGCGCAATGGTTTACGGCTTATACGCGTTCTCCTCGGTGCACCGGCTTGTTGGCCACCGTGCGCAACAGCACGCTCCGCGCGCTGCCGCGGGGATACCAGCTTCGGGGTATCAGGACCGCGCGACTTCGCCGTCCGTGCCGCCGCCACTCGTCAGTCGGCGTCAGCACGTCCATCGCATCCCGCCTCAACGCTCCTGACGATGCGCAGCGTCCCTCGTCGATGAAGCGAGACTGGAACAAAGAACAATAGATTCTGGAAAAGAGAAAGAGCAAAGTTTGCGCACCCCCAGGCGGGCGTGCCAAGGCCGTTGATAGATCGGGCAAACTTCGTCGTCCGGCGCCGGGGGATTGCCCCCTTTCGCACGCGCCGGTCGTGTGCGTGGCCTGCCCGACGGGCGACTCAGCCCGCAGAAGACAGCGCCGCAGGCGCCGGCCGGCGCTGCCGCAACAGCAGCAGCATGGCCACGGCGGCGCACGAGCATACCAGGCTCAGCGCCAGCGGCGCGTTGCTGCCGTAGCGGGTCAGGAGCTCGACCAGGATCGGGGCCGACACCGCCGACAGCGCGTTCATCGGCAGGCCGATCTGCGCCGAGGCCCTGGCGAACGCCGCCTTGTCGTAGAACACCAGCGGCATGGTCGCGCGCGCCACGGCGAGCGCGCCGGTCCCGAGACCGTAGATCAGCATGAACAGCGCGATCGCGACATGCGAGCCATGGCTCAGCATCAAGAGCGGCATTGCCGCCGGCAGCGCCAGCCCGGCGACGATCGCGGTGGTGATGCCGTCCCAGCGGCCGCCACCGAGGAAGTCGACGATTCGGGCGCTGATCTGGATGATGCCGAGCATCGAGCCGAAGCCGATCGCCTCGGCCGGCGACAGGCCCTCGGCCTTCAGCAGCTCGATCAGCACGGCGCCCATGCCGAACGCGACGAAGGCGTTGAGGCCGGAGGCACCGACCAGCAGATAGAACGTGCTGCGCGCGGGCGGCGTGGCAGCGACAGGTGCGGCTGCGCCGGAGTCGGGCGGCAGATGATCGTGGACGCGGCGCGGCAGCAGGAACACGAACAGCGGCAGCGACACCAGGAGCAGGAGGCCGGCGTAGACGAGGCAGGTGCTGCGCCAGCCGATATGCGCCGACAGCGCCGAGGTGACCGGCCAGAAGATGCTGCTCGACAGTCCGGTGACAAGCATCAGCGCGCCGATCGCCCGGCCCGCGCGCCGGCCTGCGATCTCATTGAGCACGATGTAGGACGCGGTCGAGAGCGTCGCGCTGCCGGCGATGCCGAGCAGCAGCCAAGCCGCGTAATAAGTGAGCGGCCCCTGCGCGACCGACAGCAGCGCGTAGCCCGGCGCCGCCAGCACCGTGCCGGCGATCATGACGCGGCGGCCGCCCTGCTTGACGAACGGCCGCGCCAGCAGCGGCGAGCACAGCCCCATCGACATATACAGCACCGTCGTGCTGGCGAAGATCGCCGTGAGGTCCATCTCCAGATCCGCCGCCATGGCCCGGCCGATCACCGCCGGCAGGCTGAGCGTGCCCCAGGCGATCAGCTGGGTGACGGCCAGCACGACCAGGACGCGCAGGATGGAGGGATCGGCGATGACGGGCGGCATGCGGCGGACGTGGGCATTGCAGAGAGGGCGCGAGGAACGCGACGCGATGGCTTCTTTTAATGCATTCGCGCCGCGGCAGCCCCGCTGTTTCGGAATTGCCCCCTACCGGTGATGGAGGATCAAGCGCCGCAACGGGCAAGCCGACCCGATTTCTGGAACGGCGGTGCGGGGCGACGGTTGTCAGCGACCGTCTCAAGGAGAGCCGCGCCATGCCCGCCTACAACATCTTCCGCCGCGGCCTCCTCAAGGGTACGGCCGCCGCGACCGCCTTCGCCGTGCTCAACCAGGCATCCGCGCAGACCGGCGCGAACATCAGCCAGGACGGCCGCTCCGACACCGGTGCGCGCGAACTGCACGGCCAGTCGGTGCCGGAGCCGCCGCCGGAGAAGAGTGCCGGGCCGATCCGTCCCGGGCGCGGCTCGGCCCTGACCGGCAAGGTCGCCGTGGTGACCGGCGCGGCGCGCGGCATCGGGCGGTCGATCGCGGTGGAGATGGCGGCCAACGGAGCCGATGTCGTGGCGCTTGATATCGCCGGGCCGGTCTCGACCGCGTCCAACGCGGTGCCGGCCACGCCGGAGGACCTCGCCGAGACGGTGCGCCAGATCATGGCCTATGGCCGGCGCGGCGAAAGCATCCGCGCCGACATCCGCGACATCGCCGCCTTGCGTGCGGCCGCCGATCACGTCGAGCAGACCTACGGCAAGATCGACATCGTCGTCGCCGATGCCGCGATCCAGCGCTGGAAGCCGCTCCTGGAGATGGAGGATGCCGACTGGCGCGACGTGATCGACAACAATCTCAACGGCACCGCGAACACCATCCGCGCCTTCGCACCGAAGATGGTGGCGCGCAAGAGCGGCCGTATCATCGTGCTGTCGTCGATGCAGGGCAAGCACGGTACCAGGGACGCGGCGAGCTATTCGGCGTCGAAATGGGGCATCCTCGGGCTGATGAAATCAGCCGCGCTCGAGCTCGGTCAGCACAACATCACCGTGAACGCGCTGATCCCCGGCCTCGTCGACACCGCGCTGACGCGCTACGACACCAGGCTCAGCGAGGCGATCCGCGAGACCGGCCGCGAGGCGCCGGCGCAGCCGACGCCGCAGCAGGCCTGGGACGCCCGTGCGCCGACGGTTGCGCTCAAGGTCGGCTGGCTGCAGCCGGACGACATCTCGCCGGCCGCGGTGTTCCTCGCGTCCGTTGCGGCGGCGATGGTGACGGGCGCGGAGTATGAGGTGACGGCCGGCGACAGCGCGAAGGATGTCTGAGGACGGCGGACCGATCAGCCGACCGCCCGATCGCGCGCGGGTTCGGCGAGCCAGGCCACCTCGGGCAGCGCCATCAGGGCCGGCTTGGCGAAGAAGTAGCCCTGGAACAGGTTGATGCCGGCCGAGCGGAGCACAGCGAACTCGGCCTCGCTCTCGACACCCTCGGCCAGCACCGCGATGTCGAGTTGCCGCGCCATCGCCGCGACCCCCGCCACGATGACCTGCTTGGCGTAGTCGCGGTGAATGTCGCGCAGCAGCTCCATGTCGATCTTGATCAAATTCGGCTGCAGTCGGGCCAGGAGATTGAGGCCGGCATAGCCGGCGCCGAAATCGTCGAGCGCGGTCCAGAAGCCGAGCTCCTTGTAGCTCTTGACGATGCGCTCGACATGGTCGGGGCTCGCCATGCGCTCGTTCTCGGTGAACTCGAACATCAGGTTTTGCGGCGGGAAGCTGGCGCGCTTCGCCGCCGCGAGCGACTTCTGGATGCAGGCGCGCGGCTCGTAGACCGCGTTGGGCATGAAATTGATCGACAGCCGCGCGCTGGCGTCGGTGAACAGGCGACCGGCGGTCTCGATCGCCAGCACGCGCGCCGACTGGTCGAAGCGGTAGAGCTGCGCCTCGGTCAGCTGCGACAGCACGCTGTGCGCGCCCTCGCCGTTGGGACCGCGCACCAGCGCCTCATAACCCCAGATCCGATGCGCGCCGACATCGACGATCGGCTGAAACGCCATCTTGAACGCAAACGGCAATTCGGTTCCGTCAGCGCAGCCCGCGCAGGCCCCAGCCATCATCGATCTCCCAGGTTACCTCCGGGACACTACGGATGCGATCTTAACAAATACGGAAGGCGGCGGCAGGCGGCATGATAAGGGGTCTCGACGGCTGGCGGAGAGGATGCGCGCGCAGGAGGAAAGGTTCCCTGGAGCCTCGCCTCCTTCGATTCTGATCAAGCCCTCTGATCAAGCCCCATGTCTTTCTTTCGTCGCCCCATCGAGTCGGCGACGGAAGCGCCAGAGGCGAACGACGGGGGCCAAGCTGCCGGCGAACCTGCAAGGCCAGGCGAACATCCTCGCCAAACGTGGCCCATCACGCGCTTACATTGGCAACTGGACGCCGTTTCGCCGGGGTTCAGCTCGAGCTTCGCTTGACTTTCGGCGGCGTCAACTCGACTTCCCATGGTCGTGTTTGTCCGATCGTCGACGCGAGAAACTCGAGATAGGCGCGGACGCGGAGGCTTGGAGCGATCTGCTTTGCATAGACCACGCTGATCGGAGCGGGAGCCAGCGTCCAGTCCGGCAGTATCCTCACCAGGGTTGCATCTCGGATTTCATTGGCCACCAGAAATGTCGGCACGGTCGCGATCCCGCCGGCCGTCAGGCAAACGACCTTTGCCGTGTCGGGATCGTCGATGACCATGGCCGGCACGCAGCGGACGCATTGCAGTTTGCCGTCCTTGTGGAGCTCGAGCTGATTGTCGCTGGCCGGCGGCCGCAGCTCGATCAGCTCGTGTCTGGCGAGGTCCATCGGCTTCGTCACGGAGGGGCGGCCTTTCATGTAGGCCGGCGCCGCAACGAGGCAGAATTCCATTCTGCCGAAGCTCTGCACGCCGAGATTGGGATCGACGATCGGGCCCAGCCGGATCGCGATATCCGCCTGGCCCACACCAATCACCAGTTTCGTTGCCGTCAGCTTCAGATCAACGCGAATGTTCGGATGCTGCTTGCGAAACGTGGACAGGTGCGGCGCGAGGAACATGCGGCCGAACGTGCTCGACGCTGTCACGGTGAGCAGCCCGCTTGCCCCGTCCCGATGACTGCGAATGACGTTGCTCGCCTCGATGCCATCGTCGAGCAACCGCCTCGCATATGGCAGGAAGGTTCGGCCATGGTCGGTCAATTCGAGCGTTCGTGTGGTTCTCGCCAGCAGCATGACGCCAATGTCGTCCTCCAGGCGCGCGATCTGGCGCGCCACGCTCGACTTCGGAATTTTCAGAGTCCGAGCCGCCGTCGTGAAGCTTCCGGCGCTCACGACTTCCAGAAAAACGCGCACGTCGGTGAGCTGAATCATTGTTTGCGTATTCGGGTCAATAAGTTCAGTTTTGCCGTATTGTATCAGAACGGGCGCCAGCCTACCATTCGTCCCGTCGCGGAGAGAAACCGAATTCTTTCGTGTTCATAATGGCTTGTGGGGCTCGTCGATGGCGAGCGGACGGCCGCGCTCGGCCAGACGTCGCTCAGCCGGGCCACCGGGGACGTGACGACAGGACCGCGACGGCGATCGCTGCCGAGAGGAGCCGAGAGCATGGACTTCGACACTGACGTTCTGGTGCTGGGCGCGGGACCCGTCGGGACGACGCTCGGCAACGAACTGGTCCGCCACGGGATCAAGCCCCGCATCGTCGACAGGGCACCGTCCATCCGAGAAGTTTCGAAAGCGATGATCCTGCATGTGCGCACGCAGGAGGTGCTGGACAAGGTCGGCGTCGCGTCCCGGCTCGTCAGCGAGGCGCAACCATTGACCGAAGTGGTCGTGCACGCCTATGGCAAGCACATCGGCTCCTGGGATCTCGACGACATCGACAGCGACTACAAGCATCCGCTCATCATCGGGCAAAACAAGACCCAACACGCGCTTCTCGACCTCTTGAACGCAGGCGGCGTCGACGTGCAGTGGAACACCGAGGCGATGTCGTTCGAGATGACGCCCGATGGCGTGACCACGACATTGAAGGTGACGGATCCTGTCACGCACAGCACACGTGAAGACATCGTTCGCTCCCGTTACATCTGCGGTTGCGAAGGGTCCAACAGCCTCGTGCGTCGGTCGCTCAACTTCACGTTCGAGGGCGACCGTTACACCGGCGAGCAGTTCATCCAGGCCGACTGCCGCATCAGGTGGGCGTTGCCGAAAGGCAGATCCTATCTGTTCCTGACCGCTGTCGGTTACATGATGGTGATCGAGTTTCCGAACGACGTCGTCCGGATATTCATTTCGCTGCCCGACACTCCCAACGCGGCTGGAGCGAAGGAAGCCGCAGCCCAGCTCGGTGCGGTCGAGTCCACGACCGAGGAGCCGACGCTCGAGGACATCCGCCACCATTTGACCGAGCTCTCGGGCTTCGCGTGCGAGCTGTCTGATCCGATCTGGCTCGCCCGCTATCGGACGTCGCACCGCTATGCCAATCATTTCAGCCAGGGCCGGGCCTTCATCGCCGGCGACGCGGGACATGTGCATGTGCCGATCGGCGGCCAGGGCATGAACACGGGCATCCAGGATGCGTTCAATCTCGGTTGGAAACTGGCCGGTGTCGCAAAGGGCGAACTGAAGCCGTCCGTGCTTGAGAGTTATCACGCCGAGCGCCACCCCGTGGCGGAAAGCCTGATCAAGGGCACGAATCTCGCCTACACGGGGATCCTGCACCCGAGTGAGGCGCGCCAGCACGCCGCCCGCCTGTTCGGCCCTTTCCTGATCCGCAACGAGCGGGTCCAGGACTTCATGCGCAATACGCTCGAGGAGCTGAAGATCTTCTATCCCTCATCGCCGCTCAATCTCGATCTCGGTGGCGCGACGGGACCCAGACCCGGCGAGCGCGTTCTCGATACCACGATGGTCCGGGCCTCGGACAAGAGCACGGTCACGATCAACCGTCTGACCCGCTCGCCAGGCTGGACGCTGTTGATCTTCGGCGGCCGCGACGACATGGCCCTCGACGAGGCGTTCGCATTGTCTGCCGATGTGACCGGCCGCTTCGGCAAGCTGATGACGCCCTATGTGATCGTCGCCGACAAGATCGCGCCCGAGAGCGCAGGCGGATCCGACCATATCTTGCTCGACACGCTGCATCTTGCGCATGAGCGCTACGGCGTCACGACGCCGGTGTTCTACCTCCTGCGACCCGATACCTATATCGGCGCACGCGGCCCATTGAGCGCGCGCGCCGGCCTGCTGGCGCACCTCGAGACCATCTTTGCCGAGGCAGGCTCGAACTGAGGTCTCCAACCGCGATCCATGCGCGGTGATGCTGTCGCTGAAGTCGGCCCTCTTTCCGCCATCAAAACCCAGTCGCCGCCGGCCGTGGCGGTGGGAGAGGAGCTGGGGTCGAAAATTCTTCAGGTAGCCTAACCACAGCCGAACGCAAGGACCCCGTCGCCTTCGCGATTTCGACTGTCGCACGGATCTCGTCCTGCAGTGCGACAGACAGGCCGTTCAGCTTTACGACGGCCGACAGTTCCCGCCCTCGGTGCGCGGCCAGTCGCGGTGGCGCGCACGGATCGCGATACCGGAAGCTTCAGCTTGTCGATCAAATATCACCAAGCTGCATAATTTATGTTCATAGCTACGCCATTGGGAAAAATCTCGACTCCGCCATTACCGAACGAGCCATGAGCGGCCAGATACCCCCCCGCCAAAAGATAGAGACGATCAGAATTCCCGAGAGCCATATAGCTAGCTGTTGCAGAGCCAAGGTACATGACGGAGGAATTGCCGATGTAGCCAGCATTGTTTGATCCATAAAGCCAAAGGTTCGAACTGCTTCCGGCATGGCCGGCGTCCCCAGAACCGTATACGTAAACGTTGGAAGAGTTCCCGGTCACACCGGTGTTGCTCGAACCATTCAACGTCATGCTCGAAAAGTCGCCTGAAGTGGTGTAGTTTCCGATACCGTTGATAACTTCAGTTGAGGAAGTCCCAGCAGCTGAATTGTTGGATGCGCCATTCACCGTCAATCCGGAATTGTTGCCGACTGTCGTCACATTGCCATTTCCATTGATGGTCGCGTTTGTTCCGTAGCCGGTGTGGGTTGTATTGTTCCCTGAGTTGATGGCGATCTGATCGTAAGCTCCAGTCGTAGTATTATTCGAGTTGCCAGTGATGGTGATGATCGAGCCGTCTCCGATCGTGGTGGAGTTCACTTGACCAGTAATCTGGACGTTCGACCCGCCACCAATTGTCGTCGTGTTTCCGTTGCCACTGATGATCGCCTGAGCTGATGGTCCGGCCGTCGTCGTATTTGAGCTGCCCACGACCTGAAGTAACTGCGTTTGACCCAGCGACGTTGAGTTCCCGGTGCCGCCAACGTAGATGTTTCCACCATTACCGGCGTACGTCGCATTCGAGTTGCCGACGACGCTAATGTTCTCATTGCTGCCAGCGGCATTGTAGCTGGTGGTGTTGCTCGAGCCGTTGATGGCCGCTGCCGAGCTGTCGCCCAGCCACGTCTGATTTCCGGTGCCATTCACAGTGACGCTGGAACTCGTACCGACACTTTCAGCATTGGAGTTACCGGTCACGAGCATCCAGGCCTTGGCAGCCGCTGTAACCGAATTGCTGTTGCCGTTGACGGTGACGCTGGCGCTCGCCCCCACGGTGGCACCGTTGCTGTTGCCAACCAGCTTGAGCACATCACCGCTACCACCGTTGATCGTATTGCCGGAGCCATTGGCGGTGACCGTCGAGTTGTCGCTGACAGACGCCTGCCCTGCCGTTGCTGTCGTCGCGAACGTCACATTTGAGCCGCTGCCGGTGGTCGTGCCGTCGTGAGCGCCGGCGACGATGACCGTCGAGTTGGTCCCGACCGTACTGGTATCGTAGTTGCCATTGACCTGCAGCCAGGCGGAGTAGTCCATGCTGATCTGATCATTCGATCCGTTCAGGGTCGCAGACGAACCGTATCCGGCCGTGACGGTCGCGTTGTTGCCGTTGATCGTCATGGTCGAGGTCTGACCGGCCGTGACGTTGTCCTTGGCTCCGTTCACAACCAGGGTCGACGATGCACCAGCCGTGGTCGTATTGGAGTCGCCGATCACCTGGACGGCCGCGTAGGTTCCTGCTGTCGTTGTATTGCCGCTTCCGGAAATGGTGACCGACGACGCCAGTGTCGATGTGCCATTGCCGACGTAGCTCGTATCGGCCGAGCCGCTCACAGTAAGCGCTGCGCTCGCACCCGTCGTGGTGGTGTCTTGCGAGCCCGAGACCACGACGGTGGAGCCATCTCCCACCGTGGACGTGTTGCCATTGCCCTGCACGGTGACGTTCGCCGCGCTGCCGAGCGTGAGCTTGTCCGAGGATCCGGTCACCGACGCAGATGACGTCTTGCCTCCGGACACGATATTGCCGCTGCCGGCGAGGGTGATCTTTGCCGAATCTCCGACAGACGCGTCGTTGGCGCTGCCGCCCAGCGTGAGAGTGGAGGTCGCGCCGGCAGTCACGAGAGCATTCGTGCCGGAGACGGTCGCGGTCGCGTTGGCGCCGACGGTGGCCGAATCGTAGGACCCGGCAATGTTGACCGAAATCCAGGCCGCTGCCGCACTCGAGGAGCCCAGCGTGTCGTGCGCACCGTTGAGCCAGACGCTCGAATGATCGCCCGTATAGACCGTGTCGGTGTTGCCGTTGACCGTCAACCACGCACCGGCCCCGGTATTGATCGTGTCCTGAGAACCACCGACTGTCACGGTCGCGCTATTGCCTGCCGTGATGCCGTCCAAAGTTCCATTGACGGCGACGGTCGAAGCATCGCCCACGGTTCCCTGGTTGTTGCTGCCTGTCACGACGACCGACGAGGACGCGCCCGTCGCGAAGCGGTCATTGCTGCCGGTGACCTGCAAGGAGGCATTGGCCCCGAGCGTCAGCTGATCGTTGGTTCCGCTCAGGACGCCGTGCGCGGCGGTGGTTGCGGTCACGGTGTTCTGCGTGCCGCCCTCGTCCACGGTCAGGCTCGCGCCCGCCGCGAGCATGTTGGAGGCGCCTGTGATGTTCACGTTCGCGGAATCGCCGACCGTCACGGAGTTGCCGTTGCCGGAGAGCGTCACAACGGCCTGATTGCCCGCGGCGATCGTGTTCGAAGCACCGGACACATTTGCGCTCGAGTTATCCCCGACCACCACGACGTTCTTGGTGCCGGTGACGTCCGCATGGGCATTGTTGCCGGCGACGAAGATGCCGTTGCTGCCGGTTGCCTGGATGATGGCGTTGTCGCCCTGCGTCAACCCCTTGCCCTGCTGGATGTTGTTGTTGGATCCGGTGACGGCCGCGATCGTGCCTGGTTCCAGCGTCAAGGAGCCACTGCTCATGGTGATGCTGTCGCCGTTTCCGGCAAGGTCGATCGTCGCGTTCGAACCATTGACGGTCAGGCCGTCATTATTGCCAATGAGCGTAAGGCTCGCATTATTGCCGGCGATGATCGTGTCGTTCGAGCCCACGATCACGGCATCTGCCCCGTCGGCAAGAACAATGGTCGCATTCGAAATTGCGATCACGTTTCCAGTGCCGGACACTGCAACACTGTCGTTCTTGCCGCTCGCGATCAGCGTATCCCGACCGCTCGTCGAGATCTTGTTCCCGTCCCCCGACAGGGTGATGCTCGACGCCGCCCCGAGTGCAACGGTGCCGTTGCTGATCGCAATCGAGTCGGTGGTACCGGTCACGCCAATGCTGGTGCCCGAACCACTCACCGTCACGCTGGAATTGCTCCCGACGAGATTGAGCGACGCATTGCTACCAACTGCGATGGTATCCGACGCACCGTTCAATGTTCCACCAGCGCCGTTTTCGACGCGAACGCTTGCGTTGCTTGCGGTCACGCTGGCGGCCGAACCGGCGATATCAATGGAGTTTCCGGTTCCGGTCAGAGTCAGCGTGCCGTTGGACTTGACGATCGCAGCATCATTGTTGCCGGTTGCAACGGTGCTGGCCGCCGCTTCCACGGTGATTGAACCACCGCCGATCGCAGTCGTGTTACCGGCGCCGAGGACATCGACGGCATTCGAGGTGCCGACGATGAGCGCGTTGCTGTTTGCGTTCTGCGTGATGGTGTCGCCATTGCCATTGATCACGGCCGTACCGTTACTCAAGGCAACCGAACCACCGTTCAGGTTCGCGGTCGACTGACCGCTGCCCGTACCGCTCAACGAAACTGAGACACCCAAGTCAGTCGCGGTGACCGTATCGAGACTGCCGACAGCCACAACGGTCGAATTGGCGCCAGCGGTGATCGACTGGTGATTGCCCGTCACGATGGCAGATGCGCCAACTCCAACGGTTACGGATCCATTATTGCCGCTGACACTGACGCTCGCGAAATCACCCGCCGTGACGGTCGCCGAATCTCCCGAAACCGCGAGCACGGACTGCATTCCGCCTGTGACGACCTCCGAAAGGCCTGCGACAGTCGCACTGGAGCCGTTGCCGACGCTGGTCTTGCCCTGATCGCCTGTCACTGTAACTTTGGCGCTCTTACCGGCGATTGTGGTGCTGTTGGCGCCCTTCTGCGTGATGGTCGACTTGTCGCCGGCCGACGTGGTCTCGTTGGCACCGGTGATCGTCATCGTGGCGCCGTCGCCTGCGGTCTGCGTATTGCCGTCGCCATTGACGACGAGGGTCAGTCCACTGCCGGCGTTGGTGATGTCCCCGCTCCCGGTGACGTTGACGACCGCCAACGCGCCTGCAGTGGTCGTATCGCTTGAGCCGTTGATTGTGATCGTGGACTGATCGCCAATTTTGGCTTGGTCGTTATTGCCGGTGATCGTGACCTGCTCGCTATCCTTCGCCAGGATGGTCGCGTTGGAGCCGTTGAGCGAGATCTGGGACGACGACCCGGCCGTGATGCTGCCCGCGTCTCCAGTGACGAAGACGTTTGACGAGGCGCCGACCGAGACAACTTCGCTGTTGGCGGTCGCGACGACATGCGCCTGGATCGAAGCCGTAACGCTATCGCCGGCGCCTTCGATCGTCGTCGAAAAGCCGTATCCGGCCGTGAGCGCGCTATTGGCGGCCTTGAGATCAATGGTCACGTTGTTGCCGACCGTGATCTGACCGCCCGTGCCGGCGATGGACGCGTTGACGCCGTCGTCGGTCAGAACGAGCGTGCTGCCGCCGAGCGTGATCGCCTCGGCCGTTCCGGTCACGGCAATGCTCGCGCCTTTGCCACCGCTGATGACGTCATTATTGCCGTGGACGCTGACGCTGCTGCCATCGGCCGCAGCAACGGTGCCCGCGGTGATGGTCACGGCATCCCCGCTGCCGGCAACATTGACGGTCGCCTTCGATCCCGTGACCGTCACCGTATCGTTGTTGCCCGTCAGGTTCACGATGGACAGACGTTTGGCAGTCACGGTGTCATTGTTGCCCGTGATCGACCAGGTCGCTCCCTCCGGATCGTGGAGGGTGGCGTTGCTCAGGGACACCGACAGGTTCTTGAAGTACTGCTGGTCGGTCTGCGTACCATCCTTGTTGAAGTCGATCTCCTCGACCAGGATGCCGTTGTTCTCATAGACCTTCTCGACCGCGGCGACCGTTCCGGTGCCGCTCACGAGATTGGACGTCCATCCCTGCTCGCGCGGCACCTGGGTCAGCCCCAGTTCCTCTGCACGGAGCAAGGTCAGCAGCCAACCGGCCGCGAATGCCGAATCCGGATTTTGCGCAATGAGCTGGTTGATGGCGGCCGTGTTGTCCAGGTAGGTCTCGTAGTCCTTTGCGACCTGCAGATCCGAGGCGACCGCCTCGAAGTTGCTGTCCTGCACGCGGGCTGCGGCGAAGGCTGTCGTGACGATCGGGTCGCCACCCGACAGCTGCGCCTCCTGGAGGATGGCCCAGACACTATCCTGCGCCGCCTTCGTCCAAGCCGCCGACGTGTCTCCCGAGGTCGGCAGAGACTCCGTGCCGACGCCAGGAATGTAAACGCTGGCCTGGTTCCCAGAGAATGAGAAGGTCACGTTGGGCGAGTTTCCGAACACGCCGACGGCGCCACCAATCATACTGCCGAGGAATCCTCCGCCCTGCGGTGTTGCGGTCGAACCTGTCGCCGTCGACGGCGCCACAAGGCTGAGCTGAGCACCGGTCAGGCCGATGAGCGTATCGACCATGTTGTCAACCGCTCCGGCAATTCCCATGAGCGGCGCTGCGTCTCCACCATTGTCATGAGTGGTTGAGACAACACCAAGAACACCGTTCTGCACTCCCAGCGTGACGGACGCGGACGGCGGTCCGTCGGGACCAAAGAGGTCGCCGAAGAACGTCCCCAACACGTCGCCGATGAAGGAGCCGATGAAATCTCCGATAATTCCGCCGATCGGGCCGCCAATGGCCGTGCCAATGGAAAGACCAATGTCGCCGCCAATTGTACTCCCGATCTGAGCTCCGATAGCTCCTTCGATATTCTCGGGCGCCACTACCTGCGAGCCGATATAACTACCGGCAGCCCCGCCAATCGCATTGCCGAGGTTTTGTAAAAAGTCGAGGGTATTCAAATTCTTGAACAGTTCGCCTATCGTCGACGCGTCAAGTGTGGCGGATCCGCTGAGCGCTTCCTTCGCAATGTTTTCGAGATTGCCTAAGACAGTCTTAGTGATCGCCGTGCCGGTGATCGTGAAAACCGTTCCTGCAAATCCCTTGATGCCAAGCGCCTGCGCCGCTTCTGCCACTAGCAACGAAGCCAGCAGACCGTTGACGCCATCTTTGATGCTACCGGCGTTAATGCCGAGCGCGTTGGAAGCAGAACTGATCGCCTGATCTATGGATGATACACCGTCGAGTGCATCAGCAAACGACTTTGCGAGATCGATAACGGTGCCGGGACTCTCGATCGCGTGGCTCAGCGCGCCAACCAATGTCGAGCGAGCGATACCGCCGACCAGAGAGTTGCCGCCGAGGAACGACCCGTACGCCGAACCAAGGCCAGGCGTTCCTTGCCCACCCCTTCCATTGGCATTGGTGTAGCTGGTGCTGACCGGGATGCCGTATTTATAGACCGTCTTCAGCGTCGAGCCATTGCCAGCCGTGATCGTCTCGTTGTCGAGATTGCCGATGGAATCATAGAAACGCCGGTCGACTGTGCCATTGACATTGGTCGAGGTGACCGTCTTGCTGCCGTCGATCCCGATCACACTGACCGTGGTCAGGTCGTAGCTGCCGGCATTCTTCGAATCGACTTGAACGACCTTGGTGCGGCCATCGGCGCTCAAGGTCGTGACTGCGCGATCCTTGACGCTCTTGTCGTCTTTATAGCCGGTGATCGTTGTCGAGATGCTGCCGTCAATGTTGGCTTGCGAGACGGCAACCGAGTTGAAGAACCCCGTTCCCTTGGTGTCGGTCTTGACCGTCTTGCTGTGGCGGTCCGCGCTGATGATCGTGTCGGTCTCGTCCAGCAGCTTGCCGCTGGAGTCGCGGTCCTGAGCCACCGTGAGCGTGCTGCCGTCGGCGTTCACCGTCATCGTCTCGGTGTGGCCGTAGAAGCCTTTGCCCTGCGAATCGAGCTTGGAGACCGTGCTGAGGCCGTCGGCGCTCGTCGTCACGACCGCCTGCTGGCGGATGCTGTTGTCGCTGTTGCGATCGATGATGGTTTCGGTCTTGCTGCCGTCGAGATTGATGACGGTGACATCGCTGCGGGTCCGGCTGATCGTATTGTTGCCGTTCTCGTCCTGCTGCGTGCTCTGGGTCAGGCCGTCGAAGCTCGTGGTGATCACGGTGCGGTTGAGCAGGTTGCTTCCGGCATAGTCCTCGATCGTCTGGACCTTGCTGCCGTCGGCCTGGGTGACATCGGTCTCGGTCTGGTCGACCTTGCCGTCGCCATTGGAGTCGCGCGCAATCGTGACGGTGAGCCCGTCGGCGCTGGTGGTGGTGACCGCGCGATCCCTGAGCTTGCCGTCGTCGGTGGTGTCTGTCACCGTCTGCGTCGCGCTGCCGTCCGCATTCTTGGTCGTCACTACCGTCTGATTCTGGTCGAACCGCGAATCGGAGGTCTTGCGCGTCTGCGTCGTAACCGTGCGGCCATCGGCCGACGTCGAGATGATCGTCTGCGCCTGCGGGGTGCCGTCGGCGTTGAGGTCAGTGATCGTCTCAGTGCGGCTGCCGTCGCGATTGAGAACGGTGACGTCAGTTGCCGTCTGGTTGAACGTGCCGGAGCCGGTCGTATCCCACTGCGTGGTGGTGCTGAGGCCGTTGGCGCTGACGGTCTGCACCCGCCGATTGAGCAGCGTCGTGCCGTCCTTGAATGTGCTGACGGTCTCGGTGCGGCTACCGTCCGCGTTGAGGACCGTGACGTCGGTCTGAGTCTGAGCAAAGCTGCCGGCGCCGGTGAGATCGAACTGCGTCGTCTTCGACAGGCCGTCGGCGCTGGTCGTCGTCACCGTGCGGTAGCGCAGCAGGCCGTCGGCGTTGCGCGACGCCTTGGTCTCGACGCGTGTCCCATCGGCGTTCAGCACGATGCTGTCGGTGTCGGTCTGGGCAAAGCCGCCGCTGCCGGCCGGATCGCGCTGGACCGTGGTGGTGAGCCCGTCGGCGCTCACCGTGGTCACCGTCCTGTCCCTGGGCGTGCCGTCGGCTTTGAGATCGGACACGGTCGTCACGGTCGAACCGTCGGCCATGACCTTCTGGATCTCGGTCGATGTCGCGCCGTTCACCACGCGCTGCACCGAGATCGTGCGGCTGTCGGCGCTCGTGGTGGTCACGGCCCGATCGTGGACGGAGCCATCCGCGTTCAGATCGGTGACTGTCTCCGTCTTGCTGCCGTCGCCGTTGATGATGGTGACGTCCGTCCGGGTCCGGCTGAAGCTGCCAAAGCCGGTGTCGTCCCATTGCGTCGTCTTCGACAGGCCGTCGGCGCTGGTCGTGGTCACCGTGCGATAGCGGATGGAACTGTCCGCGTTCCGGCAGGTCACCGTCTCGACCTGGCTGCCATCCACCTTGCGCAGGACGACATCGGTCTCGGTCTGGGTGAAGCTGCCCGCCCCGGTCGGATTGCGCTGAACCGTCGTCGTCAGCCCGTTCGCCGCCGTTGTGGTGATGACGCGGTCCTTCAGCGAGCCGTCACTGTTGAAGTCCGAGATCGTTTCGATCCTTGAGCCATCGGCGCCGATCAGAATCGTCTCGGTCTGGTCGACCTGACCATTGCCATCGACATCGCGGCTCACGGTCCTGGTTTCGCCGGAAGCCGAGACGGTCGTCACGACGCGATCGAGCAGCGCGCCGCTGGCTGCGAGGTCGCTGACCGTCTCCGTCCGGCTGCCGTCGGCACTGAGCACGGTGACGTCGGTCGTCGTGGTCGGAAGTCCGCTGCCCGACGGATCGGACGACGTCGTCACCGACAGCCCGTTGGCGCTGACGGTCTTGACGGTGCGGTCGAGGATCGCGCCATTGGCCGCGAGATCGGTAACGGTCTCGGTGCGGCTGCCGTCGGCATTCAGCACGGTGACGTCGGTGCGCGTGCGATCGAACCGGCCATGGCCGGTCGGATCGCTTTGCGTCGTCACGGCGAGCCCGCTGGCCGTGACGGTCGTGACGGTGCGATCCTGGACCGAGCCGTCGGCGTTGAGATCAGTGATCGTCTCGGTGCGGCTGCCATCGGCGTTGAGCACGACGACGTCGCTGCGCGTCTGGTCGAACTGTCCGTCGCCGTTGGAATCGGTTTGCGTCGTCAACGCCAGCCCATTGGCGCTGGTCGTCGTGACGCTGCGGTCCCTGACCGAGCCATCGGCATTGAGATCCGTGACGGTCTTCACGGTGCTGCCGTCGGCCTTGACGATCGTGGACTGGGTCTGCGATGCCACACCATCACCGGTCGCGTCGATCACGGCGAGCACAGAGAGACGATCGGCACTGGTGGTGATCACGCGGCGGCCCATCAGCGAGCCGTCCGCATGGGTGTCGGTCACCGTCTCGACTCGGCTACCGTCCTGGCTGAGTACCGCGACATCATACTCGTTAAAATTGAAACTTCCGACACCAAAAGAATCCTGCCGGGTCGTGCGGCTCAAGCCGTCCGCGCTGACGGTCGTAACGGTCCTGTCCTTCAGCGAGCCATCGGCATGGGTCTCGGTCACCGTCTCCGTGCGGCTGCCGTCGGCATTGCCGGCCGTGACGTCGCTCCGCACGAGGTCAAAGACGGGCTGACCATTGGCGTCGATGGCGCCCGTCGAGTCCTGTTGCGTGGTCTTGGAAAGTCCATTGGCGCTGGCCGTGACGACCGTCTCGCCCAGCAGCACGCCATCGGTCGCATAATCCGCAACGGTCGACGTCACGCTGCCGTCGGCATTCACCACCCGGGTCTGCACTTCGGTGAAGGTGCCGTTCCCCCGCGCGTCGATCTGTGTCGTCGTCGTGCGGCGATCCGAACTCGTGGTCGTGACCGTCTTCGACGCCAGCGAACCATTGGCGTTGGTTTCGGTAACCGTCTCAATGGTACTGCCGTCGGCGGACAGCACGACAACATCGGTCTTGGTCAGGTCGAAAATAGGATTCCCGTTCGCGTCCACCGCACCGGTCGTATCGTTCTCCGTCGTCTTCATCAGGCCATTGCCGCTGATCGTCGTCACCGTCCGGTCGAGCAGCGTCCCATTGGCGGTGAAATCGCTTACCGTCTCGGTCGAACTGCCGTCGGCGTTCAGCACCGTGACATCGGTTTTGGTCAGATTGAAGCTGCCCGCTCCGATCGCATCCTGCTGCGTCGTCTTGGACAGGCCATTGGTGCTGGTCGTCAATACCGTCCGATCCAGCAGCGTCCCGTTGGCGCTGAAATCGCTTAACGTCTCGGTTCTGCTGCCGTCCGCATTCAGCACCGTGACGTCGGTGCGGGTCTGATCGAAAATCGCATGGCCAGTCGCATCGGCCGCGCCGGTCGAATCCCGTTGCGTGGTCTTCGAAAGTCCATTGGCGCTGGTCGTGGTCGCCGTCGCGCTCAGCAACGCGCCGTTGGCCGCATAGTCCGCGACCGTCTCCGTCACGTCGCCGTTGGCGTTCACGATCCGGCTCTGCACCTCGTTGAAGGTGCCGTCGCCTCGCGAGTCGATCTGCGTCGTACTGGTGCGCCGGTCCGAACTGGTGGTCGTCACCGTTTTCGACGCCAGCGAGCCGTCGGCGTTGATGTCCGTGACAGTTTCGACGGCGGACCCGTCGGCGTTCAGCACGATGACATCGGTCTCGGTCAGATCGAAGATGGGATTGCCGTTCACGTCCACCGCACCGGTCGTATCCAGCTGGGTCGTTTTCGACAGACCATTGCCGCTGGTGGTCATCACCGTCCGGTCCAGCAACGCCCCGTTGGCACTGAAATTGCTCACCGTCTCGGTCGAACTGCCGTCGGCGTTCAGCACCGCCACGTCGGTCTTGGTTCGATCAAAAACGGGAGTACCGTTAGCATCCACGGCACCGGTGGAATCCTGCTGCGTCGTCTTGGCCAGTCCATTGGCGCTGGTCGTGACGACCGTCTCGCCCAGCAGCATGCCATTGGCTGCATAATCCGCAACCGTTGACGCCACGCTGCCGTCGGCATTCACCACCCGGGTCTGCACTTCGGTGAAGGTGCCGTTCCCGCGCGCGTCGATCCGCGTCGTCGTGGTGCGGCGATCCGAACTCGTGGTGGTCACCGTCTTCGACGCCAGCGAACCATTGGCGTTGGTGTCCATAACCGTCTCGGTCGAACTGCCATCGGCGTTCAGCATCGTGACATCGGTTTCGGTCAAGTCGAAAACGGGATTGCCGTTCGCGTCCACCGTGCCGGTCGTATCCTTCTGCGTCCTCTTCGTCAGGCCATTGCCGCTGATGGTCACCACCGTCCGATCGAGCAGCGTCCCATTGGCGGTGAAATCGCTTGCCGTCTCGGTCGAACTGCCATCGGCGTTCAGCACCGTGATGTCGGTTTTGGTCAGATTGAAGCTGCCCGCCCCGATCGTATCCTGCTGTGTCGTCTTGGACAGGCCATTGGCGCTGGTCGTCGTTACCATCCGATCCAGCAGAGTACCATTGGCGCCGAAATCGCTTAATGTCTCGGTTCTGCTGCCGTCCGCGTTCAGCACCGTGACATCGGTGCGGGTCTGATCGAAAATCGCATTACCAGTCGCATCCGCCGCACCGCTCGTATCCCGCTGCGTCGTCTTCGACAGTCCATTGGCGCTGGTTGTGGTCACCGTCGCACCCAGCAGCGCCCCATTAGCGGCATAATCCGCGACCGCCACTGTCACGTCACCATTGGCGTTCACGACCCGGCTCCGGACCTCGTTGAAGGTGCCGTCGCCCCGCGAATCGATCTGCGTCGTTGTAGTGCGCCGGTCCGAACTCGTGGTCGTCACCGTCTTCGACGCCAGCGAGCCGTTGGCGTTGACGTCCGTGACCGTCTCGACGGCGGACCCGTCGGCGTTCAGCACCGTGACATCGGTCTCGGTCAGGTCGAAGATAGGATTGCCGTTCACGGCAACCGCGCCGGTCGTATCCAGCTGCGTCGTTTTCGACAGACCATTGCCGCTGGTGGTCGTCACCGTCCGGTCCAGCAACGTGCCGTTGACAGTGAAATCGCTCACCGTCTCGGTCGAACTGCCGTCGGCGTTCAGCACCGTGACGTCAACCTTCGTCTGGTCGAAGATCGGACTGCCATTGGCATCCACGGTACCGGTCGAGTCCTGCTGCGTCTTGGTCGAAAGTCCGTCGGCACTCGTGGTCGTAACCGTGCGCGACCGCAACGACCCGTCCGCATTGAACCGCGTCAGCATATCGACGCTCGACCCATTTGCGGTCGGAGCTACGGTTTCGACCGAGTCGAAGTGGCCATCGCCGTTGCTGTCGATCTGCACCGTCCGCGTCTTGCCGTCCTGGCTGCGCGTCGTGATCGATTGATCACGCAGCGACCCGTCGGCGTTGCGGTCGGTCACCGTCTCGGTCCGGCTGCCGTCCGCATTGACGACCGTTACATCCGACGTCGCAAGATCGAAGGTGCCGTTGCCGGTCGAATCCGTCTGGGTCGTCTTCGACAGTCCGTCGGCGCTCAGCGCCGTAACCAGCATCTGGCGCAGTGATCCGTCGGCATTCAGGATCTTCTGGGTGGTGAGCGTACTTCCGTCGCTATTGATTACGATCGCTTCGGTCTCGATCGTATCGAAACTGCCACTGCCGGAATTGTCGGTCTGGATCGTCCTGGTCAGGTGATCGGCGCTGGTTTGCGTCACGACCTTCTTCGCCAGCGAGCCATCGGCACTCAGATCTGATACGGTCTCGGTTCTGCTGCCGTCCGAATTGACTGTGGTAACGTCGGTCTTGATCCGATCGAACACGCCGCTGCCGCTGGAATCGATCCGCGAGGTCTTCGACAGGCCGTCAACGCTGGTTGTCGCGACGTTGCGATCCTTGAGCGAGCCGTTCGCATTGAAGTCGGAGATCGTGACGGTCAGATTACCGGCCGCATCCCGGGCATCGACCTCGACCTGGTCGAATATGCCACTGCCGGTCCTATCCCGCTCGATGGTGACTGTCTTCAGGTCGGCACTCGTGATGGTCACCGTGCGGTCGAGGATATGGCTGCCGCTACCGTCGAAATCCGTGACCGTCTTGGTGGTGCTGCCGTCGGCGTTGGCGACAGTGACATCGGTCTGAATACTGTCGATCACGCCGTTGCCGGCGGAGTCCTTGGCGACGCGGACGGATCGTCCGTCGGCGCTGGTGGTGGTGATGATTTCGCTGGCAAGGCTGCCGTCAGCGTTGAGAGCTTTGCTGTCGATCGTGGTCGAACCGTCGGCATTGTGCGCCGTCGTGCTCTGAACCAGATAGCCGTTCGAATCGTAGGCGAAGCTGACGTCGGCGGCGGTGCCGGTGGTGCCGTCCGCTCTGGTGAAGGTGGTCTCGCCGTGGATCGACGAGCCGTCCGGCAGCACAGTCGACTGATTGTTATCGATCAGATTGATCGAAGTAATGCCGAGCTGGCTCAAGGTCTCGAAGGTCGTGGTGCCGTCGGCATTGGTCACCATCACGCCGAACTTGCCCCACGTGGCATCGCTGGCATCGAGCTTGCCGTCGTGATTGGTGTCGAACACGTCCTCCAGCGCTTGCATGTCCGAGGTCGCAGTCGCGTCCCACATGGTGAAATCGAACGCCATCGGCGAGCTGATGGTGCCGGAGCCGGCTGCGTCATAGACCAGCACGCCATTGCCGGCGCCGGCCCACGCGGTGCGGTTCTTGAGCCCGCTCCCCGTCATGTCCTCGAACGTGTTGGAGGAGCCCAGCTGGGTGATGTTGACGCCCTTGCCCGTGAGATCGAGCACGACGGGCGCGACGGAGGTATCACTCGAGATCAGATCGGTGCTGTCGTTGACCACCCCGGCGTCATTGTTGGGCAGCGTCAACTCATAAGTTCGAAGATCGATTGCCTTGAGGTTGATCGCCGACGAGGACGTCCCCGCCGTCGGCCAGACGCCGAGGGCCAGCCAAGGCGAAACCCCTCCTGTCACCACGCTCGTGGCGATCGGATTTGCGAAGGGGTTGCCGTACTCGGTACCCGTCCCATAGGTCGTGCTCGGGCTACCGAGCCAGCCCAGCGCGCTCTGAGGGAGGCTCGTATCCGCAGACGGCGCGAAGGTATTAGGAGCACGAAAAGTCTGATCGACACTACCATCAAAACTAGAGACGACCGACCTGTCCCCCCATGTGTTCGAAACGACCGAATAGCCGACGGGTGTACCGGAGCTCGCCATCTCGGCATTCAACCGCAGGGCACGAGCCGACGCCGGATCGTTCTGCTGCAGATTGTTGTACCACCGGTTAGCGTATACACCCAGATCTATGGCGGAGCCCAGCCCATAACCCACGGTGGTGCCAAGCCCTGGCGAACCGAATATCGTTCCGACGCCGGCACCGATGAGCCCGTAGCCAATGACATTCCGGTTGGCATCGAATGCTTGAGCAGCATTCGAATTCGGTGAGAAAATGCTCTGCCCTTGAGACCAATCTTGGCCTGCTCCGTAGGCAATTTGGCTACCACTCGCAAGAAGGCCTACCGGGCCGAAGGCATCTCCTGCAATCGCTGCCCCTAGCGCTGCACGCCCCCAGATTCCAACTTCTGCTCCTGCGGATGCAGCGCCATATGTGAAGGCTCCCCACTGTCCCACTTCCATCGGGATAGAGTATGACGCCGCGGAGCCAAACTGCGGACTGGTGTAGCCGTACTGATTGCCCGTCGATATGAGATTGTATCCGTCGTAGAGAGTGAAAGCAGCCAACCCTCCCACTCCCAACGACGTTTGCAGCCGGCCGGCTCCGGCCTCCAGTGCTGCTGCAGCTGCATCTGCGCCACCGGCGGGCTCCAGGCGCAGACCATCCGGCGACGCACCGGGAGCGCCTCCCAGATCTCCGCCTTGAATCCTTGGCATCGACAGATCGCCGGAAGGATCGACGAGAGCAGGCTCGCCGCGACCGCTGGAAGGCGGCGGACTAGCCGTCATCGCTGGCTCGCCAAGTGTGGGAGGACGATCGAGAGGCGCAAATGGAGGCTCGCCGAAAGCGCCGCGGCTGTCGTTAGGAACAAGCGGAGATTCGGCGGGGATCAGTTCCGGCGGCTGGTTGTGAGAGCGTGTTGCGGTGTCGGCGGGAGCTTCGAAATTTAGCTGCCAGTCAGCCGGTATCCGTGTAGCTCCTTGGCTGGGCGCCAACACGTCCAAAAGCCCCTTGAGGTCCGAGGGGCTCGCCTTACTGCCAAAGAGGGTTAAATTGTGCCGGGAAGCAACATCGAGCAGGGTCGACATTTTTTCTGGGGTATTGAAGGAGGCCCAACGTATATCGGCACCTGCGTTCTCCAGGTCTTGCAGATGTGAGCGAAAGGCACCAATCTCGTCGCTCTGTCTCAGCGCTCCAAATGGGGACCTATCCGCCGGAGTACCGTAGACGTCGGCGATGTGGGCTGGGGAAATCTGGTAGAGCGGCAAACGTCCCGAGTCGACCGCCATCCTCGTGACGTCGCGCAGATCAGTCGCCAGGTTTGCGGCCCTTTCAATCACCCCTTCGCGAAAGCTGATCATCTCAGTATCGGGCACGATTTTGCCCGTGCCGTCCAGACGCGTGAAACTAGCCGGATCAGAATTCATCAGATCGAGGTTCGAGATACCGTATTTGTTCAGCGAACTTCCAAACTCATCCAAGATTTGGTTTTGAACTTTATCAATTGGCGCATGATTACTGGCATGCCGGGGCGTGCCCGTCGCGTTTGCCAGTACATTGGGGTTGGCCAAGAAGCTCGTATTGAAAGGCGACTCGATGTCGAAACGCCCTGCGCCGATCAAAAATTGCGCGACTTCGTTGTCGAGTCCAACGTCCTGTTGAAACCAGTGGTGCAATTGGATTACTGCGCGCTCGGCCACGACCCGTTCTCCCCATCATTCAATCAGTCATTCTTGATCGTGCAATCGATCCAGCATCATTTCTGAATTGGCTCGAATTCGAAGCCCTGGATCTGCTCGGCCTTCAACGCTGCGACGACGATGTCGTCGACAATCAGTGTACTATCCGCGTAGATAAGCCGGAACGCGTGCGCCTCCCCCACGATATCCGGCCGCATGCTCACATCGATCAATCCAAGGTAGTTTTTTACGCCAGGCAGATCGTCTTGATAGGCGATGATTGAATGTTCCTCGTCAACGCAGTCGAGCATCCGCATGAAGTAGACGAGCCAATAGTCGGGCCCAGCTTCGGGAAAATTGCTGTAGTCGACCTCGACCTTCTGAAAGACGAACGCCTCTGGATCCAACCGTTCGAAAAGTAACTTTAGGCGATCCGTAATCAGCCAGCTGCTCAGCGCGAATGGTGCGGCGTCACGTAGCGTCGTTCGTCCCCGCTTGCGGTCGAACCTGATCCGCGGCGGTTTCGAAAACCGTATTCCGCGAAAGGGTTGATCGGGATGAGGATAGAATCCGACCATCTGTTCGGTTCGATTCAGCCATTGATGTCCGGGCGCCTTGGCCGTGGCGTTGAAATCCGGCTTGAGCGCAAAGTACTTTCGCGGCCAGTAAGGCAGATGCTTGGCTTGGTCGCCCATGAACCTCTCCTGCGATGGCGAATGCTGGCGAGCTGGCCCGGCCAATCCGGAGAGCTCGCCCGTTGCAGCATTTAGACCAACCATTGCTTTCATGGCCACAGTGCTCCAGAGAGTTTTTTCGCACTTCACAAATTGCAACCTCGCCGACCCGGCGGTTTGTCAGACCAGTCGGCGTGGTCAGATGTTAGAGATCTTCCGCGTTCAGAAAACAGGTTGGACATGGCGAACCTCTATCTATTCTTGCTGTTGGTGCGCTGATGCGCCGTGCAAACGTGGGTTCTTGCTTTTTAAAAGGTCTCGCAAGAACATCGTCGCTACGCCGGAGATGTCCCATCACCGCTCCCTCCCCGCTTCCTTCACCGCCTGCACCACCGGCGACAGCAGATATTCGATCACCCGGCGCTCGCCGGTCTTGATCTCGGCGGAGACGCGCATGCCGGGACGGATCGGCTCGTGACGGCCGTTGACCTCGATCCAGTCCTGCGCCAGCGTGACCTTGGCGGGATAAGACAGCTCCGGCGGCGCGCCGGGCAAATTGGCCGACTGCGTCATCAGCGCAGCCGTGCTTCCGGGCGGAGCGTTCGGCGAAGTCGCGGCGTCACGGCCCAGCTTGCGGACGCGGCCATGGACGAGGCCGAAGCGGGTGAACGGAAACGCCTCCAGCTTCACCTCGACGTCCTGGCCTTCGCTGACGAAGCCGATGTCCTTGTTCGCGATCAGGCAGTCGACCTCGATGCCGGTGCCGTCGGGCACGATAGTCATCAGCGTATCGGCGGTGGTGACTACCGCGCCCGGCGTATGAATCTTCAGGCCCTGCACGCTGCCGTCGACGGGCGCCACGAGACGGCGATAGCTCTCCTTCTGCCGCGCCTTGGTCAGGTCCTGGTCGAGCTGCGCGACCTTGGTCAGCGCCTTGGTGCGCCGGTCGGTCGCATCGGCGAGATACCCCGCGGCGGCCTCCGCGAGCCGCGCCTTGAGCGCGCGGATCTCGGCCTGGATCTGATCGACATTGACTTGCGCAGCGCGCAGTTCGGCACGCTTCTCGACCAGCTGCTGCTCGCTTTCCAGCACCGGGGGACGCGCGCCGTAGCCCTTCTCGAACAACCCCTTTGCGACGTCGTTCTTTTCCTGCAGCAGCGGGATCGTCAGTTGCACGCGCTCGATCTGCGCGTCGTTGGCCTCCAGCGCGGCACTCTTTTGCGCGATGTCGGCGAGATAGGCCGCCGTGGTCGCCAGATGCTTCTCGATCTCGCGCCTGGCCTGATCGCGGCTTTGCGTGACCAGCACCGGATCGGCATCGGCCGGCGGCCGAAACTCCTCCTCCGCATTGCGCGTCAGCAGCACCCGGGCGACCTCGGCGTCGAGCGCGGCCTGCGCGCGGACCGAGCGCAGCGAATCGAGATCCGCGCGGGCCTCAGTGGGGTCGAGATCGACCAGCAGCTGACCGGCCCGGACGTGATCGCCCTCGTCGACATGGATGGCGCGGATCATGGCCGTCTCCAGCGGCTGCACCACCTTGACCTGCCCGAGCGGCACCACCTTGCCATCGGCCACCGCGACCATGTCGAGATGCGACAGCGAGGCCCAGGCGATCGCACCGACGATGATCGCGCACAGCGTGGCCGCGGTGAGGCGCAAGGTCGGCGACAGCGGTGTCTCGATCACTTCGAGCGCCGCGGGAAGGAACTCGCGCTCCTCGGCATTCAGCCGGACCGGCTTGCCGGGGAACGCCATCACCTTGGCCGCAGGCTTGGCTGCGGCCTGCGGCTCGGCGGATGTCGCAGTGTCGGTGTTGCGCAACGGCGTCGGTTCAACCATGGCCCGCCTCACCCCACCGCTTGGCGCACGAGATTGGCGTACAGGCCGTTATGCGTCATCAGCGCATCATGTGTGCCGGCCTCGGCGAGCCGACCGCGCTCCATGACGATGATGCGGTCGGCATTGCGCACGGTGGAGAGCCGGTGCGCGACCACCAGCACCGTGCGGCCCTGGCAGATCGCCCGCATGTTGCTCTGGATGATGCGCTCGCTCTCATAGTCGAGCGCTGACGTCGCCTCGTCGAAGATCAAGATGCGCGGATTGGTCACCAGGGCGCGGGCGATGGCAATGCGCTGGCGCTGGCCGCCGGAGAGATTGGCGCCGCGCTCCTCCAGCACGGTGTCGTAGCCATGCGGCAGCTCCAGGATGAATTCATGCGCGCCGGCGAGCTGCGCCGCGCGCATGACCTGCTCCAAGGGCATCGACGGATCGATCAGCGCGATGTTCTCGCGGACCGAGCGGTTGAACAGCACATTCTCCTGCAGGACGACGCCGATCTGGCGGCGCAGCCAGGCCGGATCGAGCAGCGCGATGTCGATGCCATCGACCAGCACGCGGCCGCGCTCGGGTATGTAGAGCCGCTGCAAGAGCTTGGTCAGGGTCGACTTGCCGGAGCCGGAGCGACCGACCAGGCCCACCACCTCTCCCGCGCGGATGTCGAGCGAGAGATCGCGCAGGATCTCCGGCATGCCCGGGCGATAACGGAAGACGATGCTCTCGAAGCGGATGTGGCCCTGCACCGGCGGCAGGTTCTGCCGCGCGCTGGCGACAGCACGCTCGGTCGGCGTGTTGATGATGTCGCCGAGCCGTTCGATGGACAGCCGGAACTGCTGAAAATCCTGCCAGAGCTGGGCAAGACGCAAGACCGGCCCGGAGATCTGTCCGGCCAGCATGTTGAAGGCCACGAATTCACCGATTGTCATCGTGCCCGAGATCACGGCCTGCGCGCCGAACCACAGCAGCGCCGCCGAGGTCACCTTGTTCACCAGCGAGACGAGCTGCGAGCCGGTGGCGCCGAGTGTCACCACGCGCAGCGAGGCACCGATATAGCCGGCGAGCTGCTCCTCCCAGCGCTGGCGCACCTGCGGCTCGACGGCCATCGCCTTCAACGTCTGGATGCCGGCCAGGCTCTCGACCAGCAGCGACTGGTTGACCGCGCCGCGCTGGAACTTCTCCTGCACGCGCGCCTTCAGGGCTGGCGTAATTCCGACCGAGATCGCCGCGTAGCAGGGAATCGACAGCACCACGACGAGCGTGAGCTGCGGGCTGTACCAGAACATGACCACGAGAAAGAGCAGTCCGAACACCACGTCGAGCACGAGCGTCAGGGCCGATGAGGTGATGAACTGGCGGACGTTCTCCAGCTCGCGGACTCGCGCCACGGTCTGCCCGGTCGCCCGGCTCTCGAAATAGCCGATCGGCAGCGCGACAAGATGCCGGAACAACAGCGAGCCCAGCATCGCGTCCATCCGGCTCGTCGTGTGGGCGAAGGCATAGGTGCGCAGCCAGTTCAGCGCGACGTCGGCGAGATTGATCAGCAGCAGCCCGATCACCAGCACCTCGAGCGTGGTCAGCGCCCGATGCACCAGCACCTTGTCGATCACCACCTGAAAGAACAGCGGCGACACCAGCGCGACCAGCTGGATGAACACCGAAATCACCAGCACCTCGGCCAGGATGCGTGCGAAGCGCTTGACGACGGGGAGGAACCATTTCAGGCCGAAGCCTATGACATCACCGGCGAGGCGATCACGCTTCACAACCAGCAGGATTTCGCCGGTCCACTGTTGCGCCAGCTCTTCCAAGGTCCAGGACAGCGGCGGACCACCCGCCAGCCCCACCAGCACGCCCGTCTCCGTGCGACGGCCAATGACGAAGAAGCCGCCGTCAGCGCGCCTGGCAATCACCGGCAACGACAACGCTTGAATGCGGCCGACTGACGAACGACTGAGTCGCGCCTTCAGACCCTCTCCCTTCGCAATGCGCAGCAGATCATGACTTTCTGCAACGCAGCCGGGCTTCAGATATTCGCGGCGCGCGCGCTCGATGTCGAACGCTTCGCCCGCAATCGCCAAAACCAATCCCAGACAGCCGAGCCCCGTGTCCGCAACACCGGAACCGTTCACTTGCTGGCCGGCGTTGCCCCCAACGTCCGCCATCTGCTCCCATCCACTCGCAATCTAAACGCGAGTATTTACCGAAACACTCTCAACCTCTACTCAGTCCCACAACTTTCCGTAGACTGATTGTTTCTCGCCTGTCAATGCAGACATATATCGAAACAGGAAAGCTGACAGTTTGCGATCGATACGCGACCGCAGACTGCACGTCCTGCAAGCGGACGAAGGTGAGCCCGCAGCAGAACTCTCAAAGGTTGAGAATCAGGAATTCGCCTGCGGCACGATCTCGACGGTCTGCCTGCCCTGTGCAGTCCATCGATGCATCTTGTAGGTCTTGCCTTTCAGCGCAGTTTCGCCGAGCTCCTTGAGCGCGAGTTCCTGCTGTCCGAACGGCGCGTGCAAGTCGATCAGCCAGAGCCGATCACCGCTTTTCCAGTCGGTCGGCGCAAGCCGCGGGTTGGGTTCCTGCAATCGCGCTTCTGCTTCTTCGGAAAGGTAGGCCCACGCTGCGAAGGCGACGATGTGATCGCCGGCGCGGAACAGCCGATACTGATTGAGAAGGATCGGCGGCAGCACCATCCACTCGAGGTCCGCGAGGAAGACGTGCCGATAGCGCGGCATGTTCATCATCAGCCACACAACCTGGCCGAGCACCGCATCCGGCGGAGGATTGCGCGGGATGTTCGGCGACGTTGGTTGAGCCGTGTCTTCGCCAGCGCCTCCATGAGCCCGTGAGTTGCCACCTGCAGCTTCAGTCTTGGCCGTTTCGGTCATCTGTCACATCTCCCTTTTCGGCGACCTATAATGAGCGCACTCGCCAAGGTAAAGCGGCGACCGACAACGCCTGCCCAACCTTGGCGCGCCTAGGGTCGGAGCTTTGCTCCCCCGACGACGCAGATTCGCGTATGAGGTGTTATGGAAGAAGTGGGCCAATGGCAGAGCCGATCATCGACGTTGCCTGACGCCGTAGCACCGGCTTTAGCCACAAAGCCGCTTCTGTCGGCGCCGAATGTCGTCTAGCCGACCAACCTGCCCGCCCTTGTCACTTGCGTTTGATTTCGACCGAATCATAGAAGTTCGCCACGCTCAGCTTATTGGCTAGCGAGGTCTTGCTGTAGAAGCGGATTGGATCGCCATCGAGCATCCCGACTTCGTAAGCAGGGATCCACGGCAATTTGCTTTCGATTCCAGTCGTAATCGGCTCATCGGTCATCGCAAGCGTTAGCTCGTTCCAGCTGATGTCTGGGCCGAGCACAGTCGTCAGATCGGTCGGATCGACTTCGATCACCGACTTCGGATCGTTGATATCGGCGAACGTCACGAGATCCGGCAGGTCGGACGGGGTAATCCGACGCGCACCATGCACCCGCGAAAGACGCTTTGCATCATCGAGGAGGTTCGGCAACGCTGGTCCATACAGTTCGGAAAGCAAATTGTCGCCCGGCCCGGCATCGCGAGTCCAGCGCCGCTGCGATTTGTCGAGCGGGTGAAGGTCGCATGTCAGAAGCGCAATCAGCGGCCTGCGGCCCGCACCAAGATCAACATAAAGGGCCTCGCCGCGGAGCTTATGCATGGTACCGCGCTCCGGGAGCCAGACATCCGCGTACATCACCTCGACGACGCTCGAAGCTCGCTTGATCCCTTCCGGCGTGTTGACGGCAAGTGTCAGCTTGTAGCGATAGCTTTCATAACCCCAGCAACTCGCGGTAGAGAGTGCGATTGCTGCCGCAACGAAGAGGCGCAACACAGACGCCTTTTTTTAACATGCCCGCCCCGTCTTCAGCTTGAGTGCGCCCTGCGTACTCATAACGAGAAGAGCTTTAACATTAGTATCAGTCTCGCATCGCGTAGTCTGAGAGGAAGCTCCACCAGCGAAATCCTCTTGGTGCCCAACGCCGACACATTATTTCCTAGCCGGCGCTTCCTCCAACCAGTCGACCCGACGCTCGATCGCGATCAGCCTCTCGTCTTGACGCGCGGTAACCACGAGTACACTCGCGAGCTGCTGGAGCGTGCTCTCGATCTTGGCGACGCGCTGGTCGACGCCTTCGAGTTCAACACGCATCCCGAAATACGCCCCCGCTCCTGCGATGACGAAGCTCACGACGGTCAGGACGTGGCCATAATTGATGGTGGGATCGAAACGCGCTCTGTGTTTGCTCGTCGGAACGTCATCATTGATCATCGATTGGCCTCGCGAAATGAAAAGAAGAGGTAGGACGGCTTTCCGGGCCTGGTGCGGCCTGCGGTCCGGCTAGCCCGATTTATCGCTTGAAGATCCGGGCGACCTTCTCAATCGACCGTCCGCCGACATAGGCCGTAAGGATCATCCCAGCCCAATCGGCGATCATGCCGCTCAAGGGATCGGTGCTGCCCCATCCCAGCACCTTGTCCCAGACGATCACCTTCCAGAAATAGATGATGAGGGGAAAGGCGAGCAGTGGCCGGATGATGGCGGTGTACCACCGGCCCTGCTCCGCGATGATGATGCCGGACGCCTGAGCTCGTGTGGCAATCTCGGCCTCGATCTCCTTGGCCGCGAGATCGGCGGCGATGCGATCCCGCGTGTTGGCGGCGTCCAGCTTGGCCTTGTAGGCATTGATAAGGCCGCTGACGATGGGACCGCCGATCAGGCTGGCCAGCCAGGTCCACATGAGCTACCTCGCCGACCCTGAATTCTCCGCCGCGACCAGCTCGGCGTCGTGCCGCTGATCGGCGACCGGCGCTGTGATTCCATCTCCCGCGATGATCACAGCCGATTCGCTCCCCGATGATGTCGCGACGCTGAAGGCGCTGGTGCTCGCCGGTCAGGCGGCGCAGCTCGCGGCGGAAGCCAAGGCACGCAATCTTGAAGCCGAGGTCCGCGCCCGCACGCTCCTGATCGAGCAGATGAAGTTCACGATCGCCAAGCTCAAGCACGAGCAGTATGGGCCGTCGTCGGAGCGGGCGTCGGTGCTGGAGCAACTCGAGCTCGAACTCGCCGATCTCGAAGAGGATGCGGCCGAGGCTGAAGCTGCGGCGCAGATGGCCGCCGAGCGGGCCAAGGCCGAGACGATCAATGTCCATCCGTTCGAACGCAGGCGCCCAGCACGGCGGCCGCTGCCCGAGCACTTGCCGCGCGAGCGCGTCGTACATCCCGCACCGGCCAATTGTCCGTGCTGCGGCGGTGACAGGTTGCGCAAGATCGGCGAGGACGTCACCGAGACGCTGGAGCTCGTGCCACGGCAGTGGAAGGTGATCCAGCATGTGCGCGAGAAGTTCTCCTGTCGCGGCTGCGAGGCGATCAGCCAGCCGCCGGCGCCGTTCCATCCGATCTCGCGCGGACGTGCGGGGCCGCGCCTGCTCGCACACATCCTGTTCGCCAAATACGGGCTGCATCTGCCGCTCAACCGGCAGAGCACGACCTACGCGCATGAGGGCGTGGCGCTGGACGTCTCGACGCTGGCCGACTGGGTCGGCGCGGCGGCTGCGACGTTGATGCCGCTGGTCGAGGCGATCAAGGCGCACGTGCTTGCCGGCGAGCGCATCCACGCCGACGACACCACGGTGCCGGTTTTGGCCAAGGGCAAGACGCGCACGGGGCGCGTCTGGACCTATGTGCGCGACGACCGTCCCTTTGCCGGGCACGCGCCGCCGGCTGCCATGTTCTACTACTCGCCCGACCGCGCCGGCGTGCATCCCGAGACGCATCTTGCCGGCTACGCCGGGCCGATGCAGGCGGACGCCTATGCTGGCTTCAACCGCCTCTACGAGGCCGCGCGCAAGCCGGGCCCGGTCATCGAGGTCGGCTGCTGGGCGCATGCGCGGCGCAAGTTCTTCGAAATCGCGCGGCTGAAGAAGGCACCGATCGCGATCGAAACGATCGCGAAGATCGACGCGCTGTTTGCGATCGAACGCGAGATCAACGGTCTACCAGCCCACGAACGCAAAGCCGTGCGCAACGAGCGCAGCCGTCCTCTGGTCGACGAACTCCATGACTTCCTGCGCGAGCGCCGTATCAAGCTGTCCGGCAAGAGCGAGACCGCCAAGGCAATCGACTACAGCCTCAAGCGCTGGCAGGTGTTCACCCGCTTCATCGACGACGGTCGTCTGTGCATGACCAACAATGCGGCCGAGCGCGAGCTGCGCGCCGTGGCCCTCGGCCGAAAGAACTGGACCTTCGCCGGCTCCGACGAAGGCGGTCGCCGCGCTGCCGCCATCTACACGCTGATCCAGACCGCCAAGCTCAATGACGTCGATCCGCAGGCCTGGCTCGCTGACGTCCTCGCCCGGCTGCCCGATCATCCGGCCAGCAAGGTCGCCGATCTGCTGCCCTGGAGTTGGCTGGCCGCCCAGGCATCGGCCGCCGCCTGATCGAACCGTTCAGACCGTCCTGACCGGTTGCTCAGCCTGTGGTCTTCACCGGATGCGTACAAGTAAGCAGGGTGCGAAAGCGCTTTCCGCTCTGTTATCGTGCCGTGGTGACCAGTCCATCCAGCCGTTGCGACATGGCGGGCCACGCGGCGACCGAAGGCTGGATGGCTCATCCCAACTCGCTTATGATGTTTGAAATAATTCGGAATCGTTGAAGCAGCATGATCAAGCAGAAACCTTTCTTCAGCTATCGCGGAGTCTCGATCTACGAAACTTTCAAAGATCGACAAAAGCTGAGATACTGGTATTCACTCAAACCGGGCCAATACGAAGATAGCGTAGAGTGCTTTGACATCAGATATTTGCCCAACGCCTATCGATCTGGACTAATGATTGATTACTTGAAAAGATATAGATCCGGCGCCTTCGACACTTCCTCGCAAGAGGGTGTCGCCCGCTTCTTCAAGGTTCTTGAAGAAGAAGAAAACGCGCATAAAGATGCCCTACAAAGGGCCATCGATGATGGATATGACTTCGCAGCGGCGATGCGCGGAAACTACACGCAAGTTGTTCGAAGACTTTTCCGTCGAGCAAAACGTCGTTTTGCAAAGCAGAGATCGAGCTGATTAACGCTTTCACTCTAATTGGCAAAATGCCTCTGCGTCACGACCCCAATGTAGTTAAGTCGACCAGTTCAGTTCTGCTGGATGCTCCAACTGCTTGGTAAGCCGCGATGGAACGGGAGCGACACTTAAGTCACCCGAAACTCCAGCTCATTCACCCCGGTGAAGTGCCGGAATCCCGCCTTCAGGCGAAAGCTGTCGCCGGCAACGAGCCCCAGTGCGCCGACACGGAATTGCGCCCGGCCCTGCTGCGTCGTGACGCGCTGTTTGGGCAGATAGCCCCCGGTCGTTTCAAGATGAAGTTCGGCATCAGCATCATTGATCGGACTGCCTGAGCTGTCTACCAATTGAGCCGTGACAGTCGCATAAGCGTCGGGCTTGAGATCAAGACTGTCGGTCGTGAGGGAAATACTGGAGAATGCCTGGCGTGCATCGCTCATATTGTCCTGCTGGGTAACCTCGGCGCCAGGATCGAGATTGCCGACGAGGCCAAAGTCCGGATGTAAAGCGAAACTGAAGCTGCTCGTCAGGAAGTCGCAGCTGGCGAAGGGCACATGGATCTGCAGCGGACAGTTTCTTCCGATCGTGGCGAGGTGCCGGGGCGTGCGCGCCTTGGTGTCCTTCGTTACCGCGCAGCGGTTGAACGGCGCCTGCGGCCACCCGACTAAGTCAATCGGGAAGATCCAGTTGGCATGATCATCCCATTCTCTTTTGCCGAGGTCGCTGTCGAGATCGAGGCAGACGCCGCCGATCTCCGCGAACAGGCGACCTGCTAATCGGTCCGCCAATTGCGAGCCCTGGATCATCCGTGAGCCGAACAGGAGCGAGGGACGGGTGTCAGCATGCTCTGTGAGAAGGCGCTCGACCTCAGTTGGGGATAGCACGTCCGGATCGGCTCTAATAGTTTTTACTTCACGAAGCGTGAGCAGAGTGAGCTTACGAGGGTCGCGCCGCACGAGAACCAGCACCGGCGCTTTCAGGAAACAGGAGTTGCGGTTAGAAGGTAAGATCATCAGATTTCAGGAGCCGGAAAAGCAGTTGCAGTCGCACGCGTAGGCGCAATTACAGTCACAATTGCAATTACAATTGCTGTAGCAATTGAGTGCGCCGCAATTGCAGTTGGCGTAGCTGCGATGATACTCGCCGCCGCCGATCGCGTCGGCTGTTAGAGTATAGCCGGAATATACGAACCCTACCGAAACTGCCTGGTAAGCCACGGTCGCCCCGCCGGCAAAATCGAACCGATTAGGATTGGCCGGTGATAGGCCTAGCCCCCAGGTCCACCAGTTGCCGTTGGGCGGTGTCCATTGAGCATTTCCAAGACAATTGCCGGTCGGGAGATAGCCAGCGCAGTTGTTCGCGTGATCGTCGGTGTAGCGGTTGGAGCGACTGAGAGTGCCGATGTCGGCGCCATCAGCAGTCTTGAACCCGGTCACGCGCGAATTGCCGCCGGGAGCGCTCGACTTGAACGTGAATGCGCCGCCAGCGACCGCCTGACCAACCTTGAGCGGCGTCATCAGCTTGTTGTCGGCCGTTCCCGCCGCTGCGTCCGTCTGGGAGGCGACCGCCGCCGGATCGATATTGGCAAAGCCGATCGCGAGCGTGTTCAGGCCAAGATTGGCTTGGGCTTGGGCTTTCTGTGCCGCGCTGAGCGACTGGGCAGCATCGACGCGGAGCCGATTGGCAAGGGCAGCCGTGACGCTGCCGGCGAAGTTCGCGTCATCGCCGATGGCGTCAGCGAGCTCCTTCAGCGTGTCCAGAGTTCCTGGCGCGGCCGCCACGAGCGTGTCGATCGCCGCCTTGACGAAGGCTGTCGTAGCAACTCGAGTTGAGGCGTCACCGGCAGCCGGCGTGGTCGAGACCAGGGCGATCAGATTGAGCGACCGGACCGCTCCTGAGGCGTCGCACCAGAACAGGTTGCCATCGGCCTCGTTGATGGCGATCTGGCCTGACGCGAGCGAGGCCGGTGTGTGACCGGCGACGGTCGAGCGCATGATCTTGACGATGGGCATGGCTAAAAAATTCCTCCGTCGGCGCCACCGGGGGCGAGCGCTGCAAGGTGGCAGCCGACCATCCGCCAGTTGCCAGCAGCATCGCTTTCGACGAGCCAAATGTCGCCGGCGGACGTCGTGAGGTCTGCGCTTCCGAGCAGCGCAAGACTGACTGGGTTGTGCGCGACGATCACGCTCGTTTACCAGCGCAGGCGAATGCGCCGATTGCGGAAGCCGCCATCCAGCGTGATCGGGGCGAATTCGATCGTGACCTGTGATGCCCTGAACTGGGCGCACCAGACCTCGACCATCAATTCCTTGGTGAAGTCTCCGAGGTAATAGGCCCATCCATCGAGTAGAAGAAGGTGCCGTCGAGGTAGGAGCCACCCGAAGCCATACCGACCCGGTGATTGGCGGCCGAGGTGAGCACCACCGCATAGCGCCCGCCCTTTGACAGGAAGGTTGGCGGGATGTCGATCCGGTTCCAGCCGGTGACGATGTTGGCGGCGGGATAGACCTGGTGCAGGATCGCTTTGCCGACATCGGGGACACCGGTCGTCACCTCCACCAGCGAGACATAGATGTTCTCGTCCGCCGCCTTGCTGGTGACGTAGAAGCCAAGCCGGGTTGCCCACATGTCGTTGGCGACCAGAAAGGACTGGGCGATCTGGGCGCCGTTGATGTTGTGCTCGACGGTCTCGAGCTCCCAATAGGGAACGGTCCAGGAGTCCTTCCAATAATAATCGGTGCGGTACCAGTGGCCGTCAAAGGTCGTTGTCGCATTGTACTGCTCGCTCGTGAAATCATCGAGCCACCAGGCATTCGTGGTGGCATCACCGCCTGACCACAGGACCGCACCGTTGACGCAGCGCATATAGGTGCCGCCGTAGCGGATGCGCTCCTTGTGCAGCTTCTTCTCGATAAGCTGATAGGTCTGGTAGCCATACTGGGCCATGCCGAGATCGGTGGAATAAGCTCCGGTGCTGATCTTGAGCCGGTGGTCATATTTGGGCAGCAGGAAGCCGCCCTGCAGCGCGGCGTTGGGATCGAGCTGGGAAAACAGCGTCACCTCGAACTCGTTGGCGGCTGCGTCGGGGAATCGAACCCCCTCCTCCACCTTGGCGTCGAACCCGAGGTGCAGGCTGTCGGTGAGATCGCTGACGGCGGGGTCGGCCCAGATAAAGTAGGAGGCGCCGTAGTCCGAGTACGTCGCGGGCAGGTGGACCTTTTCCTTGACCTCCGCCAGGTCCTGCATGATGTGGATGATGTCGATCTTGTCGCCGTGATCGTTGATCTTGTTGGCGAGTGCGGCGAGGTCGGAAGCAAGAGAAGCGACACGGGGCTCAATCAGCCGCCTGAAGGCCTCCAGAACGATGGTGCGAAGATCGAGGTCCTCGGTCGAGGTGACCTGGTTCTCGGTCATCATGGTCACCGCCACCACCTGGGTCGGGTCGAGCAGAATGCGGGCGATCTCGACGCTGGAGACGGGGATCGCCGGCGGCTGCGGGTCGGCACTTTCGGCGCCCGAGACGATGGTCAGGATCGCGTCGCGCGACCTCGTCGTGGACACCGCGTCCGGCTCGGTCCGCCCGGTCGCGACATCGACCAGGAAGTCGCGCTCCTCGACATCGGTCTCGTTCTCGACACCATAGGCGGTGAGCGAGATGATGCGCTTGGCGGCGGCCGGCAAATAGGTCAGCACCGACTGCACGAGCGTGGTGGCGCGGTTATAGGCCCAGTCACCGGCGGCTGCGTTCAAGTACGTCGGTGTTGCCGGGGGCACCTTGATTCAACCGGGCGCATCGAACACGACGTGCCCGAGTTCATGGGCGACGGTCGAGCGCAGCAGCGGCTCCATGCCGCCGAGCACCGGACCGTTCACCGAAACCATGATGCAATCGGGAGACGCCTTGTCGTATTCGGTGACGCCCATCACCGGCTGGCCGGCCCGATTGAGCACCGCGTGCTCCAGATCCCAGGCCACGTCAAACGTGACGTCGTTGATCTCGAAGAGGCCGGCGCGTTCGGCCACGCCCTCGATCTCCAGCTTCCGCGCGGCGCGGTCAGCGAGGAGTTGGCGGCGAACGACGCGCGCCACCGACCAGATCTCGACGGCTGAGAGGTTGGCTGGCACAGCGCTGATCCCTGAATGGCGGTAGGCGACTTGAATAGCCGGCATGGACGCTCCCGTTCTTGTGTTCCTGTTTTGTTCCATATCGGATTTTCGGAGTCGAGCGAAAAATTGCGCCATCGCGCATTTCGTTTTCGCTCCGTTTCGCTGAACTTCGACCTCCCGGGAGAATTGTGGAGATCCGGCGCTACTAAGGCGTCATGGGCAACCCGCTATATGTTTACGAACTGAGCCCCGCTGAGCGGCTCACCGAGGTCGCCGACATTCTGGCCGCCGGCCTGACACGGCTCCAGGCCCGGAAGTCCAGTTCTTTATCTCACAACTCTGGAGAGAGTTCATTCGACTATCCCGAGCACCAGAGCAGTCATGCGGACCGTCTCACGTCGCATGGAGGCTCGCATTGAGCGATACCGTTTTGGCCCAATTGGCCGCTCTCAAGACCGCGCCGATCGGCGCGCTGAAGCATAAATGGCGCGATCTCTTCGAAACCGAACCGCCACCATATAACCGGCGCTTCCTCGAACACCGGCTCGCCTACCGCATCCAGGAGTTGGCCTATGGAGGTCTGAAGCCGGAGACCATCAAGTTGCTGCGTGCCATGGGCGAAGAGCTTGATGGCGGCGAGAGAATCCCGGGCTCGCGCGGCATAGGGGCAGTCCGGATGTTTGGATAGAAATGCCCGCCATTATTGGGGCTTCGATGCTGTCAAAACCTGCGAGAGAGCCTTGCCCAGGGCGCAACTGGCGGAGAGAGTGTCCGCCGAACTACTGATTTTCTCCGATCCTCACTGCTCGTGACCATGCGCAAGATACCCATGATATAGGGCGTTTCCTGTCGTCGAGGTTCACCGCGGTTTGTATCCATTCGCCCAAAACCGTGCTAATTTTGGGGACCGATCTGGGGACCGAAGGAGACGAACATGGCTGGCAAGCTTACTGCCCGTAAGGTTGAGACGGCAAAGCCGGGCAAATATAGCGACGGCGGCAACCTCTATCTGATCGTTTCCGAAACTGGTGCTCGCAAATGGGTTCTGCGCTTCACCTGGCGCGGTCAAGCGAAAGAGATGGGCTTGGGTAGCGCGGCTAGCGTCCCACTCTCTGACGCCCGCGAGAAGGCTGCGGATGCACGGCGGACGATTGGCAGAGGGCTAAATCCAATCGAGGAGCGCAGGCGGGGCGGTATCACCCCGACTTTCGGAGAACTGGCCGATGAAGTGCGCGAGTCGCTCTCCACCGGGTTTCGCAACCAAAAACATAAGGCCCAATGGAAGTCGACGCTGGAGACCTATGCTTCGTCATTGCGGGCAAAGCCCGTCGACACAATCACCACGGAAGATTTGCTCGCAGCCCTTAAACCCATTTGGACCACAAAGGCAGAAACTGCCTCCCGGCTCCGGGGGCGGATCGAGAAGGTTTTAGACGCTGCCAAGGCAAAAGGTTTCCGCGATGGTGAAAATCCCGCACGGTGGCGGGGCCATTTGGACCATCTGCTGCCGAAGCCGTCCAAGCTCGCGCGGGGGCACCATCCGGCAATGCCATATGAGAGTGTGCCTTCTTTCATAGGCGAGCTACGGCAGCGCGAGGCAACCGCCGCGCTTGCGTTGGAGCTTTGCATACTGACTACTGCCCGTTCTGGTGAGATACTGGGGATGAGATGGTCAGAAATCGACTTGGAAAAAAAGGTCTGGATCGTTCCGCCTGAGCGCATGAAGGCCGGACGGGAACACCGCGTTCCTCTGTGCTCCCGAGCAGTCGCAATCCTAAGTGGCCTTGAAGCAGTAAAGAACGGCGAGTTCGTCTTTCAAGGGAAGGCTCGCGGCAAGCCGCTCTCCAACATGGCTATGGAGATGGTACTGCGCCGAATGAAAGTTGCGGAAGCGACGGTGCACGGCTTTCGCTCCAGCTTTAGAGATTGGGCTGGCAATGTCTCCAGCTTTCCGCGCGAAATTGTCGAGACCGCGCTGGCACATGTCATTGGTGACAAAGCAGAGCAAGCCTACCGCCGTAGCGATGCACTCGAAAAGCGCCGCAAGCTCATGGATGCATGGGCAGGCTATTGTGAGCCAAGAGCTAGGGGCAACGTCGTGGCTCTTGCACGCTCAGCACCCTAAGCCTCGCCTCCGCGCTTCCTTGCCTTAGCTTTCCGCCGCTGAAGCGAATTCCAGATCATCACCTTGCGCCCGACCTGACTGCCTATTCCAATTGCAATGAACGGTATCGGGTACCACCACCAGCGGACGGTCCACGCAGGAGGCTGATCCGTCGGGATTGGAGGAGGCAGGGAGGTTTGTTGTCGAAGCTCAGGGACTTCAGCCGCCCTGAGCCAATTATCGAAATCAGGACACCTAACAAGCACGTTAGCTGGGTCTTTCATGCGCCGGAGCCGCTCGCGCATCTCGTCGACCGATATTGGCCCAATGCGCCCGCTGTAGTCCACCATATACCAGTCTTCAGACATCTCCCGCCCCCCCGTTTGGCATAAGCTAGCAGAGCTACGAGGCAATCGGCGAATCGAGTACAAGCCGATATATTCGATGCTAGCGCGGATAGGACGGCCATCCGACAAGCCGGCAGCACTACCGGTTTCCGCGCGCCATAGTGCCGCGGGAGGTGGACGCGATGAAATGGGAGGATTGGAAGCCGAATACCCGCGACTTGATTCTAGACCGATTGAGGCGCGGCGAAATCACCCCGGAGATAGCGGAGCAGGAGGCTCAGAGTCTGGGGCTTGAGCCGTTTGAGACAAAGCCCGATCCATGCGAATTCGATCCGGACTCGATGCACTGGTGGTCGGTGCCAATGGCGCTAGCTTGGATCGCATGGCGAAACACTGCTAGCGTCCGCGAGCACTGTGCAGAATACAGGGAGGCGCGTCTTATCTTCGTCTCCGTTGCCATGAACATTCCGATCAACGGCGGCACAGAGTTTCAACGGGTAGACGGGCACGAACTGAAACCTCTAGGTCCATCAACGATAGCCCGCCTCTCGCTCGACGAAACCTACTTGCAGTCTACAAAGAACCTGCCCCTCACTACGAGAATGACAATCGCAAGAGCTGAAAAGCAGCTTATCGCGCATCTAGCGGCAGGCAGCATCGTAGCTATCGCGAAGGATGCAAGCGGACTTCCGGTTGATGTACCCGGCAGAGAATGGCCCTATCTTGAGTTTTTTGTGGAACGGCAATCTGACGTGCTGAAGCGTGGTGCCTTGGAATTCGTCCCTGCGTTTACCGATATCAAACTTCCGGCGGAAATTCTAAAGACGATTTGGCCTGAATTCACGGTTGAGGCCCCGATGATCGAGCCAATGACTCGGGCAAGCCAAGCCGGATATGTACCACTGTGTTCCGCCATCCACTGGGTCATGACAGAATCCGGCAGACTGAAGCGCCACCTCGAAGACACTCAGGCCTGGAATGCAGCCGTCAGGACATTGACCCCGCTCATGGCGACGGGGGAAGTTGAAGTAATAGGCAGAGACAGCACCGGACAACCCCAGCCCATAGATCCACATTTATTTGCCGACGTACCTGTTGGGCACCCCCTTCGGGAATGCTTCAGCCTTCTGTCTCGCGACGGGCCTTGGATAAGCTGCACACCGTACGTTGACGACGAGCACTGGGGGCGCGATTTCAATGACTTGATGTATTTGAAGAAGGCTAGTCCGCCTGCCTGGACCCATCTTCAAGTGAAGAAGTCCGACATTCTCCGACATCTACACTTCTTAAACACCGTGCTCACTGACTCCGCCGACAAGGCGACGAGACCCAGCAAATCTAAGCCGCCCACCCTGCAGCAACAGATACGGAAAGCGGTCAATGAGCTTTGGCCAAAAGGGGACCTACCTCGTGTGCTAGATCGAGACAAGGCCCTTGCCCAATGGTTCAAGGCAAAAGCTCAGACTCCACCTAGCCCTAGAACAATCCGTCGCGCTTTGAATTGATTTCAAGCGGACAACGCTGGCCACCGGCCAATGTCGGACAGTCCGCAGTTGTCAATCGCGCTCCCGATCCGAATGGCTCATGTTCGCAACACGTCGCACGCGATTGGGCGTGCACGCACGAAAGGCGTGTTGCATGAATCAGCAATCATTACCTTCGCTCGAACTTCGCACGGCTCAAAGCGGCGCGATGAGCGTTGACGAGTTTTGCCGGTGGGCCTGCATCGGCAAGACAAAGACATATGCCGAGGCGAAGGCCGGCCGGCTTCTGCTGCGCAAGATTGGATCGAAAACTGTAGTGCTCCGCGTAGATGCCGAGCAGTGGCTCAGCTCGCTGCCTGCTGCACGAACAACGATCTGACCAAGCCGTTGGAGAACAGCCATGAAGCGGCTCCGGATCAAGTTTCGGTCAGGCGATGGCAGCCCCGCAATGACCGTTGTCGGCCGAAATGCGCGGGCTTTGCGAGAACTGGTGAACGCAAACCAAAAGGGCTGCACAGCGATTGAAAATCCTGGCCCCAGATGGAGCGCTTTTGTCCACAATTTGAGGAAGCTCGGTCTCATCATCGAGACGGTGGCAGAACGCCACGGTGGGCCTTTTGCTGGTGACCACGCTCGCTATGTTCTTCGTACACAGATCAGGATAGAGGACGCCTCCGGAAGTCCGGAGGCGAGATGAGCCGCCGCAAAACAAAGCGGATCGAGAGTCAGTTCATCGCTCACCGCATTGAGATGCTCGAAAGCGTCGCGCATAGCGCCCTAAGCCACGCGGCAAGACGGGTGCTAGACCGCCTTGAAATCGAGCACGCGAACCACGGCGGAGTCGAGAACGGAAATCTCGCGTGCACGTTCGACGACTTCGCCCGTTTTGGAATTCGTCGTCGCTCGGTCGCAGCAGCCATTCGAGAATTGGAAGGGCTTGGCTTTGTGCAAGTCACCCAACGGGGGCGTAGGGCAGCTGGGGACTTCTACATGCCATCGCGCTACCGTTTGACCTATTTGTTTACAAAGCACAGTGGGCCGACTGACGAGTGGAAACGCGTTTCCACGCAGACAGTCGCTGCAATCAAAAACAGAAATCCGGGAGCGAAAAAGCCCCCGGCTCCGAGGGCGTCGACGCCCCTGAAACCCACATAATCCGGGGGCACCAGCGGCCCTACTGTCCTGGTGTCAAAAGCGCCCCTACTTTCTATATCTCGGGTAAGGGATGGTACAATGCTGGTAGGCGGTGAGCGACGCGCGCTACCACATAGCGCCGTAGCGAGCGAACCGCCGGATGGATAGAGCGAGATGACAGCCAAGACCAACAGCAGCGGCGAAACGGTCGCGCGCTGCCCGCCACCCCAAGCGGTACATCAGCCAGCTCCAAAGCTCCAGCATTTGGCCGGCTCGATTTACGACGACTGGAACACCTTGGTCGCAAATCAGGCACTAAATTCGGCCTGGTATCCGAGCAGGATGGATGCGGAGCAACGACGGCAGACGAAGCACGGGCTACTCTGTTTTCTCAGCGGCATCGAACCGAAAGACCAGTTCGAAGGCATGCTGGCGGCTCAATTGCTGGCGTCTCACAACGCGGCGATGGAGTGCTATCGCAGGGCGATGCTCCCAGAGCAATCCTTTGAAGGACGGCGTGAGACTCTGAGCCAAGCTAACAAGCTCTCCCGGACCTACGCGACATT
This sequence comes from Bradyrhizobium sp. ORS 278, assembly GCF_000026145.1. Classification (NCBI taxonomy): domain Bacteria; kingdom Pseudomonadati; phylum Pseudomonadota; class Alphaproteobacteria; order Hyphomicrobiales; family Nitrobacteraceae; genus Bradyrhizobium; species Bradyrhizobium sp. ORS 278. The sequence goes on from NC_009445.1 coordinate 7,233,744, forward strand.
GTTAGAGGCCCTTAACCGTCACCGAGGAAAGGGCCAGCAGAAGGTGACGGTTGAACATGTCCACATTCACGATGGCGGCCAAGCCATCGTGGGCAGCGTGGAGGGGGGCGGGACGTGCTTAAATGCGGAGGAACAACCTCATGCTCTTAGACATGCAACGGGCCAAACGTTGCGGCGCGAAGACGAGGGGCGGCAAGCCTTGCCTTTCGCCCGCAATGGCAAACGGTAGGTGTAGGATGCACGGCGGACCGTCGCCGGGAGCACCTAAAGGGAATCAGTACGCGTTGAAGCATGGTCGGTTCGCGGCTAGAACGATCCAACTTCGTAGGGAGATTTCCGCTCTGGTCAAATCGGCGCGCGCTGCCTGCAAGGCGGTCAAATAGCTATCGAAACATCGGAGATTTGTTCTCCGATATCTACTACCTGACAACCGAGGGGATCTAAAATGAAGATTGCGTCAATGTCGCTCGCTATTTGGCTTGGTGCAATTTCTGCTTCGGCGGCCAATGACCAGAAGCCTGAACCTTTTCGCGTAATCGTTGATGAGATTGAGCAAGCGACTAACAGCAAAGCACGCACAACGCCCGAATCACCGTCGCCGAATAGCGATGGGCAGATCATCTCGAAGGCTGTCAAAGGATGTGTTGCTCAAGTCCGGAATGTCGGAAAATGCACGAATGAGCAGTCCTGCCCGCGCGATGCTGAGTTTTTTCGAGGCTTCGACGCGTATTACAATCCTGCGTCTGGGCAAGTCGAAAACAACGTAACTGTTCAGGGGGAGCGCAAGGCCCTGTTCACGTTTAAGAAATGTATGGCTGAGAGCGGCGTTGCGCTCAAATAGGCACCCGAATCAGCGGCACACCGTTTGGACGGTGCCCAGCCCCGCTCCGACCGACTGGCATCTAACCATCGGCGGAATGATATTAGGCGCCGGCGCTTGATTGTCGAGAGAGCCAGGAACTACAACGGTAGTAGCAGGGGCAGATGATGGAACACCTTGGACTGTTGGCGGTGTGTACCGGCTAAGAGTGTCATAGGCGCGATAGTTGTTCTTCACGCAATCGTCAAACGGCTCCTGCTGCTGCTCTTTCGAGGTTCGCATTTGGCGTTGCCTTTGGGCATCGGCCCATTGCGTTCAGAGAGCGTTGGCCCGCATCCTGAAACGACTATGGCAGCAAGAGCTAGCCCACCAGCTTGATGAATATGCATGGCGGGCCCCCTGCCCTTTACGAGTGTGAACAACCCTGCGGTAGAGACTATCCGTCGTTCTTTCGGCGGCACAACCATCCGAGCCTGGGGGCCAATCTGGGGACCGACCCGCCATCGCGGAGAAAAAAACAAAGCAAAACAATTAGTTAGTTGGCATCGCTGGCGGAGAGAGTGGGATTCGAACCCACGGTACGGTTTCCCGCACACACGCTTTCCAAGCGTGCGCCTTAAGCCACTCGGCCATCTCTCCGGCGGCCCTCTCTTGGCGGGGTCGGGGGCGTTTTGCAAGCGGGGCGGAGGCATCCGGGCCAAATTTCCCCCAAATGGCTGATAAAAATCACCAATCTGGCCGACCCAGGGGGCCGGTCTGGGCCTCTGGCGAAAGCCAGGAGAGGCCCGTGAACCGGGGCCTGTCATGCTGCGACCACTGATTTGCGCTGAACTGCCCCAACGCCCTCCCCCAAAGATCTCGTGAAGGATCTGTTCGAGGACCTACCATGCCGTCGCCTGCTCCTGCCCGCCTCGCCCTGCTTTTGACCGCAGCGCTCAGCTTCACCGGTATCGGCGCAGCGCGCGCCGACCAGTGCACGCGGCAGGGCGTCGACGTGACCTGTGACGACGGCCGCAAGGGGATCTGGCAGGGCGACGCGATCCTGTGGCCGGACGGGACCAGATCGAGCCTGAGGCCGCACCCGTCGGTCATCGTCGGCAACAAGGCCTCGGTGGTGGTCGGGCCCGGCGTATTCGTCGGCCAGGGCAGCGGCATGGTGCCGATGGACAATCCGAGTTCGCCGAACAAGCTGCGCTGCGCGGTGCTGGACGGCGTGTCGTATTGCCATTGAGCCGATCGCGCCGGGCCGACCTGCCATTCCGCGGCCCGTCCTGGCCTCAGTGATAACGGGCGGTCGACGACATGAAGCGGCTGCCGAGCAATCCCGCCGACGCCGCAGGCAGGGGTTCGACCTCGACCGGCTCGTGGGCGCCGTCGTCCTGCAGCGCATCGAGGAAGTCCGCGAACCATTGCTGGATCGAATGGCGGCGCAGCTTCGTCATCAGGATCTGGTGACGCATGCGCCGCTCATTCAGCGGCATCGACAGTGCCATCGCGATCGTACGCGCCATGCCGTCGATATCGTGCGGGTTGACCAGCAGTGCCGCGTCGAGTTCATTGGCGGCGCCGGCGAATTTCGACAGCACCAGCACGCCGGGATCGACCGGGCTTTGCGCCGCGACATATTCCTTGGCAACGAGGTTCATGCCGTCATGCAGCGGCGTGACGACACCGACCTGCGCGCTGCGATAGAGACCGGCGAGCACGCCTTGGCCGTAGCCTTTGTTGAGATAGCGGATCGGCGTCCAATCGACCTCGCCGTGGCGGCCGTTGACCTCGCTGACGAGACGCGCAACCTCGCTCTGCAGATTGCCATAAGCCTCGATGGATTCGCGCGACGGCGTCGCGATCTGCAGCAGCGACGCCGCGCGCAGCAGGGTCGGATGGACACTCCACATCCGGTCGAACGCGTTGATGCGGTTGACGAGGCCCTTGGAGTAGTCGAGCCGGTCGACGCCGATCGCGAGCTTCTCCCCATGCAGGCTCCGGCGCAGCCGCGACACGTCCGGATGCGACGCCGCCTTGGCCGCCTGCTGCGCGAACTTGTCGGCGTCGATGCCGATCGGAAACACCGCAAGTCGCGTGCGGCCGTGCCGCGAGGTGACGACGCCGTTGCGCACCTGCAGACCGAGATCGGCCCGCACGCAGGCGGCGAAATTCTCCCGATCGTCTTCGGTCTGGAAACCGATCAGATCGTAAGCGAGCATCGCGGTGACGAGGTCGCGGTGATTCGGCACGCTGTCGATCACGCTGCGCGCCGGCCACGGCGTGTGCAGGAAGAAGCCGATCGGGCTCTTGACGCCGAGCGTCCGCAGCTCCGCGCCCAACGACAGGAAATGATAGTCCTGAATCCAGAACAGCGTGTCCTGCTTCTGGAACTTGAGCAGAGCGCGGGCGACGAACGAATTGACCTCGCGATAGGAATTGTAGTCGTCTTGCGAGACTCTGATGAGATCGCTGCGCGAATGCAGCGCCGGCCACAGCGCCGAATTGGCGAAGCCTTCGTAGTAGCCGGCGTAATGCGCGGCGGGCAGGTCCAGCAGCGCCAGTGCGCCTTGGCCGAGCTGTTCGATCTGCGCGATCGGCTCCGCCTGCGCACCATCACGCACACGGCCCGAGGAACCCACCCAAACTGCTCCGGAATTCTCAACAACGGGCAGCAGGGCTGCCGCGAGTCCGCCGGTCATTGGCTCGTTGGCCTTGCCACGCGCCACCCGATTCGAAACCACGACGAGGTTCACAGATCCCCTCCTGTTGGTCATGTCGGTTAACAGCTGTTCATCAATATGGTTCCGGGCCAACCTTTCAACCAATTGAAACCAAATTCGGGCAGCGCCGCGGTGTAATCACAGCGTCCGTGAACTCAGAGCATTTCTAATCAAGAAACGCGACACCCGGAACTGCGAACGACGCGCAAATGGAACTAACAACTCGAATATTGCTCCGGCTGAACTCATCGTGACGTGACGCTGTTAGCTTCGCCTGTCGCAAGCCGTGCAAGAAATTCGCGCACGTCATCGGGTGCGTCGAAATGCCCGTCGACTCCGAGCGCGCGGCGGCCGACCGAGAATGAAAGACCGGAGAAATCGGGCATGATCGCGAAAACGGTTTCATCGGTGACGTCGTCGCCGATAAAGAACGGCTTACGTCCTTCGAACGGCGCGCGCCGCATCAGCTCGCGCACGCCGCTCGCCTTGGTGAAGCCGGCATGCTTGATTTCGCAGACGCTCTTGCCGGGCAGCACCTCGATGGGCGCGCCAGGCAGCTCGGCGCGAATGCGCGACACCTCTTCGTAGATCGCCTTCTCTGCCTGCGGCGCGAGACGATAATGCAGCGCCAGCGAATAGCCCTTATCCTCGAGCAGAATGCCCGGGCTGAGCTTGGCGATCGCCGCCAGCCTGCGCTTCAGCTCCTTGTCCAAGGGCGGCGCCTTGATGGCGTCGGCCTCGCTGCCGCCGGCCAGCCGCATCTCCGCGCCGTGACCGCCGACGGCCGGATAGATCTCGGGCGCGAAGATGAGATCGATGTCGTTGAGCGAGCGACCGGAGACCAGCGCCAGCGCACCGGACGTCCGTGCCAGCAAAGTATTGAGCGTCTCCATCAATCCCGGCGGCACCCAGACCTCGCGCGGCGTCGGCGCGAGATCGAGCAAGGTGCCGTCGATGTCGAGCAGGATCGCGACCTCGCGCAGATGCGGCACGAGGCTCAGGGGCGTCGGCACGATCTCGGCCGGCTCCGCGGCGCCGGGGACGATCAGGTCGGAATTCTCAGGCATTCTCAACTACTCCATCACGGCGAGCGGACGCGCGACCTGCTCGAGCGATTTGCGCTCCGCCGCCACCGCATAGCGCCAGGCGACGAGCGCAGCGACCAGCATCAGGCCGGCACCGAACAGATAGCCCGCGAACACCGCGCCGCGTGCGCCTGAATCGAGCAGCGCGCCGAACAATGCAGGTCCAGCCACCCCGCCGATGCCGGTGCCGATGGCATAGAACAGAGCGATCGCGAGCGCGCGGACCTCCAGCGGAAAGTTCTCCGACACCGTGAGATAGGCGGCGCTCGCCGCCGGCGAGGCGAAGAAGAAGATCACCATCCAGGCGGCGGTCTGCGTTTGCGCACTGAGCACGCCGACCGAGAACAGGTAGCCGGTCAACGCCAGCAAGATACCGGACACGGCATAGGTGAACGTGATCATCGCGCGACGGCCGAGCGTGTCGAACAGACGGCCGAGCAGCAGCGGCCCGAGCACATTGCCCGCTGCGAAAGGCAGTATGTACCAGCCGACATGGTCAGACTTGATGCCGTAGAAATCGGTCAACACCAGCGCGAAGGTGAAAAAGATCGCGTTGTAGAAGAACGCTTGCGCGATCATTAAGGTGAGGCCGACGAGGGAGCGCTGGCGATAGACCGAGAACAGCGTGCGCGCCACCTCGCCGAGCGGCGTATGGTCGCGCATGCGCAGCTTCATCTTGGGCAGAGCTTTCGCGCGCGCTTCGCGATCGTGCCCCGTGACGTCGCGCTCGATCGCCACGACGATGTCATGCGCCTGTTCGGGATGGCCATGGATCATCAGCCAGCGCGGGCTTTCCGGAATCCACATCCGCATGATCAGCACGACGAGACCGAGACAGGCGCCGATGCCATAGGCCAGCCGCCAGCCGACGTCGGGGCCGGCGAAAGCGGGATCCAGCAGGACGATAGCGCCGACGGCGCCGAGCGCGGCGCCAAGCCAGAAGCTGCCGTTGATCATGAGATCGGTCCAGCCGCGATAGCGCGCCGGCACCAGCTCCTGGATCGTCGAATTGATCGCGGTGTACTCCCCGCCGATTCCGGCGCCGGTGAGAAAGCGAAACAGCGCGTAGGTCGCGACGTTCCAGGACAGCGCGGTGGCGGCGGTGGCGGAGAGATAGAGTGCCAGCGTGATGAAGAACAGCTTGCGGCGGCCGATGCGGTCGGTGAGCCAGCCGAAGCCGAGCGCGCCGAGCACGGCGCCGGCGAGATAGGCGCTGTTGGCGAGCCCGATGTCGAGATTGGAGAAGTGAAGGCTCGGGCTCTGCTTCAGCGCGCCCGACAGCGCGCCGGCAAGCGTCACCTCGAGCCCGTCGAGCACCCAGGTGATGCCCAGCGCCAGCACGACGCGGGTGTGGAACGCGCTCCAGCGCAGGTCATCGAGCCGCGCGGGAATGTTGGTCTCGATGATGTTGTCGTCGCGCGACGGCTCGCGCGCGGTTTCGCTGGATTGCGGCGTCGAGGTGATGACGCGGAGATGGGGAAAGGATGCCTGCCGGGGTGCCATGGAATCCCACTGCGACGGCGCGAGACGGCACCGAGAGCTTGACCGGAAAGGATGAAGCAAATGCGGCAGCGATGTCCTGCCGCTGCGACCCAACGTCTCGTGGGGCGGGGAGTTCCGGGTTTGAGTGTGGAACTCGGCGGAGCGCTGAAACTGGGCTGCGGAAACGAGCCGCGTCCGCGTGTCGGAGCCTCGGTGCCGCTCCACGACCCGCCGTCGTCCCGGCCTTGGGACCCATACCGCGTGATGCCTGATTGGAGCACGCGATTGATACCACCCGCTCCACGACCGACACGGCGCATGGATCCCGGCGTTCGCCGGGATGACAGCAAAGGTTTGGCGGCGGGATCGGCAGCCATTAGCTCCGCGAAGAACAGCCGAGCTCAGTGAAGACTCACGCCGCGCGGATGTTCGCCATGAAGCGGTTGAGCTCCTCGCGCAACCTGGCGCTCTCCGACGACAGCGACTGGGCCGAGCGCAGCACCTCCTCGGAGGCCTCGCCGGTCTGCGTCGCGCCGCGGTTGACCTGGGTGATGTCGCTGGCCGCCGCCTGCGTGCCGGCGGCGACGCTCTGCACGTTCCTGGCGATCTCCTGCGTGGCGCCGCCCTGCTGCTCGACCGCGGTCGCGATCGACGAGGCGATGGTGGAGATCTGGCGGATGGTGCCGCCGATCTGCTTGATCGCCGCCACCGACTCCTGCGTCGCAGCCTGCATCCCGGAGATATGGTTGGAAATGTCGTCGGTCGCCTTCGCAGTCTGCTCGGCCAGCGACTTGACCTCCGAGGCCACGACCGCGAAGCCGCGGCCGGCGTCGCCGGCGCGCGCCGCCTCGATGGTGGCGTTCAGCGCCAGCAGGTTGGTCTGCTCGGCGATCGCGGTGATCAGCTTGACCACATCGCCGATCTCCTGTGCCGCGCGCGACAGCTTGCCGATGCGGCCGTCGGTCTCCTCGGCCTGCATGACAGCGGATTCGGCGATGCGGTTGGACTCGCGCACCTGCCGGCCGATCTCGTTGACCGAGGCCGATAGCTCGTCGGTCGCGCTCGCCACCGAGTGGATCCGGTTCGTCGCCTGGTCAGACGTACCGCTGACGCGGCTCGCCAGCGACTGCGTCGTCTCGGCGGTCCGCGTCAACGTCGATGCGGCATGCTCCAGCTGCTGCGCCGAGCTCGAGACGTTGGACACGATCGAGCCGACGGCCGTTTCGAATTCGTCGGCGAAGCGGATCAGCTCGGCGCGGCGCGCCGCGCCGGCCGCCTTGTTCTGGGCGTCCTGCGTCGCCGCGTCGCGCTCCGCCTTGGCGACCGCCTGGACCTTGAACTCCTCGACAGCCGCCGCCATCTCGCCGATCTCGTCGGCATGGCCGAGACCGGGCAGGCGAACGTCGAAATTGCCCGACGCAAGCTCGCGCATCGCCTTGCACATCGTGATCATCGGCCGGGAGATGCCGTTGCCGAGCATCAGGGCCAGCGCCGCGCCCAACGCCAGGCCGCCGACGGCCAGGATCGCGATCAACCGCTCGATGTCGGCGATGGTTCCGTTGGTTGACGCCTCGATGCGCTGCTGGTCGGCAGCGAGATCCGAGCGGAGCCCGTTCGAGAGCGCAAGGATCTCGGTGGCAGCGCTGCCGATGTCCTGCACCAGCTTGGCCAGGGTCTTGGAGTTCTCCGAGAACTTGATGAAGGCTGCGCGGTACTGCTTGATGAGATCGCCGAGCTCCGTGACCCGCTGCGTCACCTTCTCGTCATTGGCATAGATCGTGACCAGCGACGTCTCCAGGAAGCGTGTCCGAGCGATGGCACCGTCAGCCGTTTTCGGGTCCGGCTTGGCCACGAAAGTACCGACCAGGGCGGACGCGGTGAGATACTGACCGGTCAGGTCCTTGGCAGTGGCCTGGACCGTCGGCAGTCCGGCCAGCGCCGCGGTATCCGCCAGATCGTCGAACTTGAAGCGGATCTTGTTGCCAATGATCCCGATCTGGTCGGTCGCGAGCTTGGCATTGTCGCGGGTTAGGGAAACGATATCGGAGAAGATCTTGGCGAAGGTCTGAAACTGCGCCTGCAGCTTGCCGAGCTGGGCCCGGCGTTCGGCCGCGCGGGTCGCCGCCATCGACTTGTCGATCGCCGTTTGCACCGCCTGCTGGGCCGCCGTGGCAGCCGCCTCGTCCTCCTGTTTGCCGGTCAGCGCAAAATAGCGCACCAGCGCCTGGTACGAGATGAGCTCGCGATCGATGGTCCTGGCCGCATCGGCCTCGGCGACGCTCATGCGATAGGACGCGACCGCGGCGGCCACCTTCTCGAACCCGACATAGGCAAAGCCGATGCTCGCGGCCGAGATCGCCAGCACAATCGTAAAACCGAGGAAGATCTTGGCGCGGAAGCGCAGGGTCAGAAAATTGCCACGCCGCGACTGCGGCGCAAATTGCGCAGACATTCCCACCCCCGAGGCAACCTACTTTATATTGACCCGAGATATTGGACCGAGCCGAGCCACCGGCGCACCGCACCGGACTGTGATCAAAACTACGTCACAATGGCTAAGGCGCGGTAAATGGACGGCATTGGCATACAGCCTGCAGTCGGTGGCGAAGCAATCGCTGCCGCAGCAGGCGCTGCCAAAGCGAGCGGTGCCTCGGCCATCGAGGCGGTCACGGTGGGGCCACATGGCTCCGGCAGATGCGACCGAATCGCCGATGCCGCGCGCAAGACGTCGCAATGACACCTCAGACGAAAATTCGAGTTGCAAAGTCCTGAGGGCGCTGTTTCTAATCAGAATAAGAATAATTCATCGGGAGGTTACTCGTGTCGACAGTCAAACTGACAGTGAACGGCAAGGCGGTCTCGGCGGAGGTCGAGGATCGCACCCTGCTGGTGCACCTGTTGCGGGATCATCTCAATCTCACCGGCACCCATGTCGGCTGCGACACCAGCCAATGCGGCGCCTGCGTCGTGCACATTGACGGCCGGGCCGTGAAATCCTGCACCGTGCTGGCCGGCCAGGCCGCCGGCGCCAACGTCACCACCATCGAAGGCATCGCCAAGGGCGACGAGCTGCACCCGATGCAGGCCGCCTTCCGCGACAATCATGGCCTGCAATGCGGCTATTGCACGCCGGGCATGATCATGTCGGCGATCGATATTGTGCACCGCCACGGAGGTCACCTCGACGAGGCCACGGTGCGTGAAGAGCTGGAAGGCAACATCTGCCGCTGCACCGGCTATCACAACATCGTCAAGGCCGTGCTCGACGCCGCCGGCAGGATGAAGGTCGCCCAGGCCGCGGAATAAAGCCGCCGAATCACGGCCGGCCGTCGGCTTTCGACGTCCTTCAATCAATACCGAGACCACGACCGCTGCGCGCGATGGCCGCGGCGGGACAACAAACTCCGGTAGGGGAGAGATTCGCATGGGTATGGAAGGCATTGGCGCAAGCGTCGTCCGCAAGGAGGACAAGCGTTTCATCACCGGCAAGGGCCGGTATGTCGACGACATCAAGCTGGTGGGCATGACTTATGCCCATTTCATCCGCAGCCCGCACGCTCACGCCAAGGTCAAGAGCATCGATCCCTCGGCCGCCGAGGCGATGCCGGGCGTGGTCGCGGTGCTGACCGGCAAGCAGATCGTCGACGACAAGGTCGGCAACCTAATCTGCGGCTGGGCCATCACCTCCAAGGACGGCTCGCCGATGAAGATGGGCGCATGGCCGGCGATGGCGCCGGAGACCGTGCGCTTCGTCGGCCAGGCCGTCGCCGTCGTGATCGCCGACAGCAAGAACCTGGCGCGTGACGCGGCCGAAGCCGTCGTCGTGGAGTACGAGGAGCTGCCGGCCGTGGCCGACATGCCCTCCGCGCTGAAGCCCGGCGCGCCGCAGCTGCATCCTGAGGCCCCCGGCAACGTCGTCTATGACTGGCACATCGGCGACGAGGCCGCGGTCAGCGCCGCGTTCTCCAAGGCCGCTCACGTCGTCAGCCTGGAGCTGACCAACAACCGGCTGGCGCCCAACGCGATGGAGCCGCGCGCGGCGATCGCCGACTACGACGCCGCCGAGGAGCACTTCACGCTCTACACGACGTCACAGAACCCGCACGTCGCTCGCCTCGTACTGTCGGCGTTCTACAACATCGCGCCCGAGCACAAGCTGCGCGTGATCGCGCCCGACGTCGGCGGCGGCTTCGGCTCCAAGATCTTCATCTATCCCGAAGAGATGGTGGCGCTGTGGGCCTCGAAGAAGGTCGGCCGCCCGGTGAAGTGGACCGGCGATCGCACCGAGGCGTTCCTGACCGACGCGCATGGCCGCGACCACATCTCCAAGGCCGAGATGGCGTTCGATGCCGACCACAAGATGCTGGGCCTGCGGGTCAAGACCCACGCCAATTTCGGCGCCTACATGTCGCTGTTCTCGTCGTCGGTGCCGACCTATCTGTACGCGACCCTGCTGTCGGGCCAGTACAACATCCCGGCGATCTATGCCGAGGTGATGGGCGTCTATACCAACACCACGCCGGTCGACGCCTATCGCGGCGCGGGCCGTCCCGAAGCGAGCTATCTCCTGGAGCGGCTGGTCGAGACCGCGGCGCGCCAGTTCAAGGTCGACCCGGCGGAGCTGCGGCGGAAGAACTTCATCACGCAGTTCCCGCACCAGACCCCGGTGATCATGGCCTACGACACCGGTGACTTCAACGCCTCGCTCGACGCGGCGCTGAAGGCGATCGACTATGCCGGCTTCGCAGGCCGCAAGGCCGCCGCCAAGGCGCAGGGCAAGCTGCGCGGCATCGGCTTCTCCTGCTACATCGAGGCCTGCGGCATCGCGCCGTCGAAGGCGGTCGGCAGCCTGGGCGCCGGCGTCGGCCTGTGGGAATCGGCCGAGATCCGCGTCAACCCGGTCGGCACCATCGAGGTGCTCACGGGATCGCACAGCCACGGCCAGGGCCACGAGACCACCTTCTGCCAGCTGATCGCGGACCGCCTGGGCGTGCCGATCAGCCAGGTCTCGATCGTCCATGGCGACACGGACAAGGTGCAGTTCGGCATGGGCACCTACGGCTCGCGCTCGGCGGCCGTCGGTCTCACCGCGATCCTGAAGGCGATGGAGAAGGTCGAGGCCAAGGCCAAGAAGATCGCGGCACATGCGCTCGAGGCGTCGGAAGGCGACATCGTCATCGAGAACGGCGAGTTCAAGGTGACCGGCACCGACAAGTCGATCGCGCTGCCGATGGTCGCGCTCGCCGCCTACACCGCGCATAATCTGCCTGACGGGATGGAGCCCGGATTGAAGGAGAGCGCCTTCTACGATCCGACCAACTTCACCTTCCCGGCCGGCACCTACATCTGCGAGCTTGAGGTCGACCAGGCCACCGGCAAGACGTCGTTCGTCAACTTTGTCGCGGCGGACGACTTCGGCCGGCTGATCAACCCGATGATCGTGGAGGGCCAAGTGCACGGTGGTCTCGTCCAGGGCATCGGCCAGGCGCTGCTGGAGCATGCCGTCTATGACGGCAACGGCCAGCCGGTCACGGCGTCCTTCATGGACTACGCGATGCCGCGCGCCGACGACGTGCCGTCGTTCAAGCTGAGCCACACCACCACGCTCTGCCCGGGCAACCCGCTCGGCGTGAAGGGCTGCGGCGAGGCCGGCGCGATCGGCGCCTCGGCGGCCGTGATCAACGCGATCACGGATGCGATCGGCAACAACAAGCTCGAAATGCCGGCGACCCCGGACCGCGTCTGGCACGCGATCCACGGCAACGCCTGATCGAACGGGAGGAGCAACCATGTACGAGACGACCTATCATCGCGCCTCCTCGGTCGACGAGGCCGCAGCGCTGTTCTCCAAGGGTAGCGAGGCCAAGTTCCTTGCCGGCGGTCACACCCTGATCCCGGTCATGAAGCAGCGCCTCGCCTCGCCGTCCGATGTCATCGACATCGGCAAGATCAAGGACCTGATCGGCGTGCAACTCGCGGGCGACACGCTGGTGATCAAGGCGGCGACGACCTATTACGACATCATGACCAATGCCGATGTGAAGAAGGCGATCCCGGCGATCGCCCATCTCACATCGGTGCTCGGCGATCCCGCGGTGCGCGCCCGCGGCACGATCGGCGGCTCGATCGCCAACAACGATCCGGCCGCGGATTTTCCCGCAGCATTGGTCTCGCTCGGCGCCACCGTGAAGACCAACAAGCGGTCGATCTCGGCGGATGATTTCTTCAAGGGCCTGTTCACCACCGCGCTGGAAGACGGCGAGATCATCACCGAGGTGTCGTTCCCGGTTCCGGAGAAGGCCGGCTACGCCAAGATGCGGCATCCGGCGTCGCGCTTCGCGCTGACCGGCGTGTTCGTCACCAAGACCAAGGGTGGCGATGTCCGCGTCGCGGCGACCGGCGCCTCGCAGAGCGGCGTGATGCGGGTGTCGGCGATCGAGGCGGCGCTGCAGGCGAACTGGTCGGCCTCGGCGATCGACGGCGTGACGGTGTCGGCGTCGGGCCTGCTCAGCGACATCCACGGCTCGGCCGATTACCGCGCCAATCTCGTGAAGGTGATGGCGCAGCGCGCGGTGCAAGCCGCGGGCTGAGTGTCTGGCGCGGATCATTCCGCATCACGGCACGACAAATTCCAAACGGCGCGCAGCGATGCGCGCCGTTTTGCTTTGCGGCATACGGCGCGCTTGCGTTGACCTCATCCGCGCGGGACAATCGAGGGATCAGGACACGCCATTCGAAGCGCGCGAGGTCGAGTTGATCTCGTCATGAGCGCGATGAACGAACCAAGGACACAACGACGTGCTCGACAAGACCGCCCCTCACAACCAGACCCGCGCCACCGGCCCGCTCGCAGGCTTCCGCATCGTCGAGTTCGCCGGCATCGGACCTGGGCCGTTTGCCTGCATGCTGCTGGCCGACATGGGCGCGGAGGTGGTGACGCTGGATCGTGTCGGCGCGCGCAAGACCATGAAGTCGGTCGCCGGCCGCGGTCGCAAGGTGATCGAGCTCGATCTGAAGGACAAGGCGGTCATCGCCGAGGTGCTCGACCTGCTCGCCGGCGCCGATGCGCTCATCGAGGGCTTTCGTCCGGGCGTGATGGAACGGCTCGGGCTCGGCCCGGATGTCGTGCTCGCGCGCAATCCGAAGCTGGTCTACGGCCGCATGACCGGTTGGGGTCAGGAGGGCCCGCTCGCACATGCTGCCGGCCACGACATCAACTACATCTCGATCACCGGCGCGCTCGCCGCGATCGGCCCGAGGGAGCGGCCCGTGCCGCCGCTCAACCTGGTCGGCGATTTCGGCGGCGGCGCGCTGTATCTCGTCGTCGGCGTGCTCGCCGCGCTGCTGGAAGCATCGAAGTCCGGCAAGGGCCAGGTGGTGGACACCGCGATGTGCGACGGCGCCGCCTCCCTGCTCGCGATGTTCTTCGACCTCACCGCGATGGGCCGCTGGACCGAGGGACGCGAGCGCAACTTCCTCGACGGCGGCGCGCATTTCTACGGCGTCTACGAATGCGCCTGCGGCAACTTCATCTCGATCGGCTCGATCGAGCCGCAATTCTACATGCTGCTGCGCCAGCACGCCGGCCTCAGCGATCCCGCCTTCGAGGCGCAGATGGACCCGCGCGCCTGGCCGGCGCTGAAGGAGAAGCTGGTCGCGGTGTTCAAGACCAAGACGCGCGAGGAGTGGTGCGCGATCATGGAAGGCACCGACGTCTGCTTCGCGCCGGTGCTGACGATGTCGGAAGCTCCCAAGCACGCCCACATGGCGGCGCGGGGCGTGTTCGTCGAGCGCCACGGTGTGACGCAACCCGCGCCGGCGCCGCGCTTCTCGCGGACGCCTTCGACCATCCGCGAGCCGGAGGTCGCCGAGATCGGGGCATTGGTGCATGCGTGGAAGGCGGGGCGGTGAGCTCATCGTCGCAGACATGCCGACCACGCCCTAACCATCCCATCGGAATGAGTTGATCGCGCTCGCGCCCCAACCACGGTGTCATCCCGGCGAACGCCGGGATCCATAACCACCGTCCGTGCTGAGACGAAGATCGTTTGCCACCATGCCCTGCTGAGACATCACGTGGTATGGGTCCCGGCTCAAGGCCGGGACGACGTTGTTTGTGGAGCGGCAGTGTGCCTCCAGGCCCACCGTCATTGCGAGCGAAGCGACGCAATCCAGGGCCAGGGCGGGACTCTGGATTGCTTCGTCGCTCCGCTCCTCGCAATGACGGGCAAACCTGCTCGTCCTACTCCGCCGCCTCGACCTTCAGCACGCCGCGGCGGATCTGGTCTTCCTCGATCGATTCGAACAGCGCCTTGAAGTTGCCTTCGCCAAAACCGTCGTCGCCCTTGCGCTGGATGAACTCGAAGAAGATCGGGCCGATGGCATTGGCTGAGAAGATCTGCAACAGCACCTTGGTCTGGCCGCCGTCGACGACGCCCTCGCCGTCGATGAGGATGCCATTGCGCTTGAGACGCGCGACGTCCTCGCCGTGTTTCGGCAGCCTGCTATCGATGCGCTCGAAATAGGTCTCGGGCGGCGACGGCATGAACGGCAGGCCTGAGGCGCGCAGGCCCTCGACGGTCGTGTAGATGTCGCGCGCGCCGCAGGCGACGTGCTGGATGCCCTCCCCGCGATAGGACTTCAGATATTCCTCGATCTGCCCGGAATCACCGGCGTCCTCGTTGATCGGAATCCGGATCTTGCCGTCCGGGCTGGTCAGCGCGCGCGAGAACAGGCCGGAGGCGCGACCCTCGATGTCGAAGAAGCGGATCTGGCGGAAGTTGAACAGCTTCTCGTAGAAGCCGGCCCAGACGTCCATGCGGCCGCGATGGACGTTGTGAGTGAGGTGATCGATATAGTACAGCCCGGAGCCCGCCGGGCGCGGGTCGCGCGCGCCGATCCAGACGAATTCGAGGTCATAGGCCGCGCCCTTGGCGCCGTAGCGATCGACCAGATACAGCAGGCTGCCGCCGATCCCCTTGAGCGCGGGTACGTCAAGCGTCTTCTGCTGTGCAGGCAGATCGGCGGGTTCGGCACCGAGCGCGATCGCCCTTGCATAAGCCATCCTGGCGTCGACCACCCGGAACGCCATCGATGGCGCGCACGGGCCGTGCGCGGCGACGAAGTCCTGGCCGTGGCTGCCCGGCTCCTCGTTGACGAGGTAGTTGATGTCGCCCTGGCGGTACAGCGTGATCGCCTTGGTCTTGTGGCGCGCGACGGCAGTAAAGCCCATCAGCTTGAACAGGGCGTGCAACTGCCCGGCATCGGGATGGGCGTATTCGACGAACTCGAAGCCGTCGGTGCCCATCGGATTGTCGGCGGAGATGGTGGCAGGCGGCGCATCGTGCGGAAACGGACCCATGGCAAAGCTCCTTGGCTGATCGAGCCATGATCTCTCCAATTCGGCGCATGGAGCATGCAAACCATTGTCATTTTCGCCAAGATATGCACGATCCGTGCATGACCTCGGAGATTGCCGCATGATTTCGGTCGACAGCTTCGATCTCCGCATCCTGGCCGCGCTGCAGGACGATGGCCGGCTGACCAACCAGGAACTGGCAGATCTCGCCGGCCTCTCTGCCTCGCAATGCTCGCGTCGTCGGATGCGGCTGGAGGAGGACGGCGTCATCGCCGGCTACCGCGCCCAGCTTGCGAGCCAGGCGCTCGGCTTCGAACTGATCGCCTTCATCCAGATCACCCTGGCCACCCACTCGCCCGACAATGCCCAGAAGTTTCGCGCACTGGTCAACCGTGTCGATGACATCCAGGAGGCCTACGCTCTGACCGGCGACTCCGACTATCTCCTCAAGGTCGTGCTGCGCGACCTCAAGAGCCTGTCGGACATCGTCAACAATGTGCTGATGCCGCATCAGAGCGTCGCCCATGTGCGCTCCTCGATCGTGCTCGACCGGCTGAAGGAGAGCGCGAAGCTGCCGCTGGCGTCGCTGCCGACGAGCTGACGGGAGGGCGCGAATCGAGGGAACTTCGGCATTCACCCCCACGCGGGCTTTTGCGACAGTCGCCGCGCTCCAAATTTTGCGAGACGACCATGGCGCTGCAGCTTCGCCCCAACTGCGAGTATTGCGACAAGGACCTGCCGCCGTCCGCGACGGATGCGCGGATCTGTTCGTATGAATGCACCTTCTGCGCCGAGTGCGTGGAGACGAAACTGTTCAACGTCTGCCCCAACTGCGGCGGCGGTTTTGCACCGCGGCCGATCCGGCCGGCGCGGGAATGGCGCGCGGGCGTCTGCACGGCGAAGCAGTTGCCGTCGGACAAGCGCGTGCATCTGAAGTATGCGGCCGAAGACGTCGCGGCGTTTGTGGCCGACGTAAAGAACGTTCTGCCGGTGAACCGCTGACTGCATTTGCCGTCATTGCGAGCGCAGCGAAGCAATCCAGGACTGCACGCGCGACTCTGGATTGCTTCGCTGCGCTCGCAATGACGCCTACTCGGCAGCAACGATCGTGCCCTCCACATCGCCGAAGCCGACGCGATAGCCTTGGCCCTGGCACCAGCCGCGCATGACGAGCGAGTCGCCGTCTTCCAGGAAGGTGCGCTTCACGCCGCCTGCGAGTTCGACCGGCTCGGTGCCGTTCCAACTGATCTCCAACAGGCTGCCGCGCTGGTGCTTGTCCGGGCCGGAGATGGTGCCGCTGCCAAGGAGGTCGCCAACGCTCATCGCGCAGCCCGACGAGGCGTGGTGTATCAGTTGCTGGACGCTCGACCAGTACATGTATTTGAAGTTGGTTTGCGCAATGGTCCGCGCGGCGGCGCCCGCGCTCAGCGAAACCTCGAGCGCGAGATCGTAGTTCTGCGCGTTCTTCTGCTGCAGATAGGGCAACGGCACCGGCTGCTGCGCCGGCCCCGCGATACGGAACGGTTCCAGCGCCTCCCGCGTCACGACCCACGGGCTGATCGAGGTCGCGAACGCCTTGGCCTGGAACGGGCCGAGCGGGACGTATTCCCATTGCTGGATGTCGCGCGCGCTCCAGTCGTTGAGCAGCACGAAGCCGAAGATCATCGCTTCCGCCTGCGCCTCGGTCAGCATCTCGCCGAGGCGCGAGGACTGGCCGATGACGACGCCCATCTCCAGCTCGAAATCGAGCCGCTTACAGGGACCGAAGCTCGGCACGTCGGCGCTCGGCGGCTTGAGCTGGCCGCGCGGCCGGCGCACCTTCGTGCCGGACACGACAACCGTGGAGGCGCGGCCGTTGTAGCCGATCGGCATGTGCAGCCAGTTCGGCTGCAGCGCGTTGTCCTTGCCGCGGAACATCACTCCGACATTGGTGGCGTGCTCCCTCGATGAGTAGAAGTCGGTGTAGCCGGCGACGCGGAACGGCAGATGCAACGTCACGTCCTGGCGCGGCAGCAGCGCGCGGCTGCGCAGCGGCCTGTCGTCGCGCAGCCGCGGAGTATCCTCGCGCAACAACGCGCTGATCGCCGCGCGCGTCCTCGACCACACGGCGGGGCCGAGCGCCATGAAGGCATTGAGCGAGGGTTGCGCGAACACCTCGTAGGCCGGCGACAGGTCGAGCAGGCCTTCGTCCTCGAGCACCGCGAGGTCGAGCACGTAGTCGCCGATGGCGACGCCGACGCGGGACTTCGGCGAGTCCGCCGCCGAGAACACGCCATAGGGCAGGTTCTGGATCGGAAAATCGGAGGTCGGATCGACCGGGATGAAGGAGCGGAGCGAGGGATCGTTAGAGTGGGGCAAACTGCTTCTCCAAACGGATCGTCATGCCCGGGCTTGACCCGGGCATCCATATCCACCCGGCGGGCTGATAGACGTGGATGGCCGGGTCAAGCCCGGCCATGACGGCGGTGACATGGCTCAGCCTACGGCCTGTTCGGATCGAAGCGCTTTTCCAATCCGTTCCAGCAATCGGCGTAGTCCGGCTGCAGGGTGCCGGACTCGGCGGCATGCCTGGTGATCCGCTGCGGGAAGCGGGTCTCGAACATGAAGGCCATGGTGCCCGTCAGCTTCACCGGCTTCAGCTCGCTGTTGCTGGCGTGGTCGAACGCCTCGCGGTCCGGGCCGTGCGGCAGCATGCAATTGTGCAGGCTCATGCCGCCGGGCACGAAGCCTTGCGGCTTGGCGTCGTAGACGCCGTAGATCAGGCCCATGAACTCCGACATGATGTTCATGTGATACCAAGGCGGACGGAAGGTGTTGTCGGCCACCATCCAGCGCTCGGGGAAGATCACGAAATCGATGTTGGCCGTGCCGGCGGTTTCCGACGGCGAGGTCAGCACCGTGAAGATGGACGGATCGGGATGATCGAAGCCGATGGCGCCGACCGGCGAAAAGGTGCGGAGGTCGTATTTGTAGGGCGCGTAGTTGCCGTGCCAGGCGACGACGTCGATCGGCGAATGCTTCAGCTCGGTCTTGAACAGCGCGCCGCCCCACTTCACGTAGAGCTCGGTCGGCGTGTCCTTGTCCTCGTAGGACGCGACCGGCGTCAGGAAGTCGCGGGCATTGGCGAGGCAGTTGGCGCCGATCGGGCCGCGCTCCGGCAGGGTGAAGGCGCCGCCATAGTTCTCGCAGAGATAACCGCGCGCCGGGCCGGCGGGGATCTCAACCCGGAACTTCACGCCGCGCGGAATCACGACGATCTCGCCGGGCTCGGCATCGATGCGGCCGAACTCGGTGACGAACAGCAGGCGCCCCTGCTGCAGCACGAACATCAGCTCGCCATCGGCATTGTAGAAGTGCTGGTCGACCATCGACTTGGTGATGACGTAGACATGCGCGGCCATGCCGGCCTGCGTCGCCGCATCGCCCGCCGTCGTCATCGTTTGCACGCCCTGCAGGAACGTGACCTCGCCCGCCGGCATCGGCGTCGGATCCCAGCGCAGCTGCTGCACCGTGATCTCCTGCTCGTGGCACGGCGCGGTGCGCCACAGCCCGGCGTCGACCTTGGCGAAGCGGCCAGAGTGCTTCACCGAGGGCCGGATGCGGTACAGCCAGGAGCGCTCGTTGGAGCCGCGCGGGGCGGTGAACGGCGAGCCGGAGAGCTGCTCGGCATAGAGCCCATAGGCGCAGCGCTGCGGCGAGTTGCGGCCGATCGGCAAGGCGCCGGGCAGCGCCTCGGTCTCGAACGAATTGCCGAAGCCGGACATGTAGCCGGGCGTGACCTGCCCAGTCGCACGGCTTAGCCGGTCAGGCGATGTGTTGATGTTCATCATCCTTCTCCCTGCAGGCGGGCCCACATCTCGCGGTCGCGCTCGGCGGTCCAGATCACGGGATCGTCGATGCCGCTGGCTTCGTCATAGGCGCGGGACACGTTGAACGGCAGACAGTGCTCGTAGATCGCGAAGCTCGAGAACTTCGGGTCCATGACCTCGCGGGTCGCCGCCATCGACTCCTTGAGGCTACGTCCCCTGGCCACCGACAGCTCGGCGGCGCCATACAGCGACGAGACGAAGTCGCGCGTCATGGCGATCGCCTCGCGCACGGTGGCCTCGCCCTTCAGCGCGTCGCCGCGGCCGGGCGCGATCGCCTTGGGATTGAAGTCGCGAATCTCGTTGAGGGTCGACGGCCATTCGCGCAAATAGGCGTCGCCGCAATAGCAGGCCGAGTGGTACTCGATGAGGTCGCCGGAGAACATCACCTCGGCGTCCGGCACCCAGGCGACGATGTCGCCGGAGGTGTGGCCAGCGCCGAGCTGGATCAATTGCACCTCGCGCTTGCCGAGATGGATCGTCATCTCGCCTTCGAAGGTCAGCGTCGGCCAGGTCAGGCCGGGAATGCTCTGCGCGTCCTGAAACAGCCGCGGGAAGCGGCCATACTCGGAGTCCCAATCCTGCTGGCCGCGCTCGACGATCAGCCGGTGCGTCTCCTGCGAAGCGACGATGCCTTGCGCCTGATAGGCCGAGGCGCCGAGCACGCGCACGGCATGATAATGCGACAGCACGACATATTTGATCGGCTTGTCGGTGACGGTCCTGACCCGCTCGATCACCTTGCCGGCCATCGCCGGCGTCGCCTGCGCGTCGAACACGATGCAGCCGTCGTCGCCGACGATGACAGCAGAGTTCGGATCGCCCTCCGCGGTGAACGCATAGAGATCGGGGCCGATCTCGGAGAAGGTGACCTTCTTCTCGGCCATGTCGGTGGTGGATGCGAAACCCTTCGCCATCAGTTCATTCCTCGTGTCGGGCAGCTATTGCTGCTGTTGTTGCTGTTGCTGGCTGGCATCGATCATGCGCCGCTTGGCGAGCGTGATCGCCTCGCGCAACACGGTGATGTCGCCGATGTGATTGGCAAGGATCAGGACCAGCGCCGCATCGAGATCGGCGCTGTCCTTCTCCGAGAGGCCGCGATGCGCCTCAACGATGGCGCGGAAGGCGTCATCCGGCTTGGTGAAGTTCGACGCGGTCGAGAGGGCCATCACCGGCTCCTTCAGTTCAGTCCGGCGGCGCGCGCCACGGCCGCGGCGATGGTCTCCCGCGTCGGATGCCGGAAGCGTGCCGCGATATAGCCGTCGGGGCGGAGCAGATAGGCCGTGCCGGGCTCGGCGCCGTAGCGCTTGGTCGCAAATCCCTCCGCATCGACATAACCGTCGCCGCCGATCCTGATGACACCGACCTCGCTGGCTACGTCGATCGCCGCGCCATTGGCGAATGACACCACGGTGAAGCGCCGGCCCTCGGCATTGAACGCGTCAGTGAGATGAAAGTGCCGTCCGTCGGCGGCCTTCAGCGGAGCATCGAGCAACGAGGTGCCCGGGCAAGGCCCGCTCGCCCACGCTTCGGCATCGGCGGTCGACAGCGGCGTCTCGTACACCGAAGGTACCGAGAGCCGGCCGCCATTGACCATGCGCTTGCCGAACTCGGTCTCCTTGGCGAGCGACAGCACCGCCTTGCGCAGCCGAGCCTCCTGTGCGCTCACCGGCGCCATGAAGTCGGTGGCGCGGGTGGACTCGCGAATGTTCTCGTCGGCCGCGGCGCTGCGCTCGATGTGATAGGTCTCGAGCAAATCGGACGGCGACGTCCCGCGCAGCACGCGATCGAGCTTCCAGGACAGGTTCTCCGCATCCTCCAGCCCGGAATTGGCGCCGCGCGCGCCGAAGGGCGACACCTGGTGGGCGGAATCGCCGGCGAAGATCACGCGGCCATGGATGAACCGCTCCATGCGGCGGCACTGGAACTTGTACAGCGAGATCCATTCGAACTCGAATTTGTCGTGGCCGAGCATGCGCGCGATGCGCGGCCGCACGTTCTCCGGCTTCTTCTCGACCTGGGGATCGCACTCCGGCGTGAGCTGCAGGTCGATGCGCCAGACATCGTCGGGCTGGCGATGCAGCAGGGCCGAGCGTCCGGCATGGAATGGCGGGTCGAACCAGAACCAGCGCTCAGTCGGAAACGCGGCGGTCATCTTGACGTCGGCGATCAAGAACTGATCCTCGAACACCTTTCCGGAGAAGCCGGCGCCGACCATGCTTCGCAGCGACGAGCGCGCACCGTCGCAGGCGATCACATATTGCGCCGACAGTCGGTAGGGGCCATCCGGCGTCTCGATCGTCAGCACCGCACCGTCATTGCGCTGTTCCAGCGCGGTCACCTTGTTGCGCCAGCGCAGCGAGATCGACGGCAGCGCGCTGACGCGATCGACAAGATAGGCCTCGGCGTAGAACTGCTGCAGGTTGATGAAGGCCGGACGCTTGTGGCCGGGTTCGGGCAACAGGTTGAACTGATAGAGCTCCGACGGGCCGTGGAAGATGCGGCCGACGTTCCACACCACGCCCTTGTCGACCATGCGGTCGCCGACGCCGAGCCGATCCCAGTAATCCAGCGAGCGCTTGGAGAAGCAGATCGCGCGCGAGCCCTCGCCGATGCGATCGGCATCGTCGAGCACGACGACGGCATGGCCGCGCTGCGCGAGATCGATCGCAAACGACAGGCCAACGGGACCGGCGCCCACCACCACGACGGGATGCGCGACCGGCGCGGCCTGATCCTGATCACCGTGCCTGATATAGCCGAACTGAACCTTTGCCGAGCTTGCGCCCTGCCCCGGACTGGTCTGCACCATGGCTTGCTCGCCTTATGGTTCTTGACGATGGAAGCGACCGACATTTCCTCGGGTGAGGCCTGGTCTGGCTTGCCAGACGACCGACTTGCCAAATAGTCTCACCTGCAACTATTCTAAAGCTGACGGCCTCGGCCGCGTCAACTCAAAAAATCGGAGCGCGAACGTGGCGACCCCATCCACCGCGGCATCGAGGCGGCGGGCGCAACCCGCCGACGGCGAGCGGCATGCCGCACTGCCACAGGGTGACGAGCGGCTCGATCTGTTCAAATTCGCGCCGTTCCGGCTGAACCGCCTGGCTGCCGAGGTCAGCGCCGCGCTCGCCAGCGACTATCGCGAGCGCTACGGGCTCGACATTCCGGAATGGCGCGTGCTGGCGACGCTCGGCTTCCGCCGCGACGCCTGCAGCGCGCAATATGTCGCAGCCTGCACCCGCACGCACAAATCGACCATCAGCCGCGCGGTGACGTCGCTGCTGGAGCGGCGGCTGATCGAGCGGGTGGAGAACGCCGACGACCGCCGCGAATTCCGGCTGCGGCTGACGCGCAAGGGCAAGACGCTGTATGAGGAGCTGATCCCGCGGCTGCAGCAGCGCGAGCGCGAGATCATGGCGTGCCTGTCGGCGGAGGAGCGCAAGCTGTTCGACCGCCTGATCGGCAAGATCGAGGCGAGCCTGGATCTGATCCAGACCAGCGAAGAGGCCGACGCGAAGCAGGCTTATTAGTTCGAGCTGCGGAGGGTGGGCAAAGCGGCGCCGAAGGCGATGCGTGCCCACCCTCCTTCGCAACAAGGGCGGTGGGCACGGCGCGGGAGAGCGTCATCCCCAACAAGCACCGGCCAGGCGCCTTTGCCCACCCTACGGCTGTTCAGCTCGCTGTGAGATACAGCGCAACACCAAACTCAGCCGTCATCCCGGCGAACGCCGGGATCCATAACCACGGAGAGTGGTTTGAGGCAGGCGCTTGGTTAGCATCCCGCATCTCACAAGGGCCGCGGGGTATGGGTCCCGGATCGGCGCCGCGATGCGCTGCGCGCGTCGCGGCTAGTCCGGGACGACGATGGAGGGTGGAGCGAATTCACGGCTCAAACAACAAAGTTCAGTCGTAGAGACGTGACATGTGCGCGCATTCTCGCGGCAGACGCTGCCCGAGTCATGCGATCAGTCCGTCCCTCGCAATCATGCAGAGGGCGCAGGGAATGCCGGGTGCTGGCCGCAACCCATGGCCCGCCTGCGAAAGATAATGCAGGCGGCAGGTACCACAGGTTCAGCCGACATTCCGGCATTCCCTGCGCGACGGGCTTCCGGCTGCTTCGCGATCTCCCCGGTGCGCCGGCTTGTTGGCCACCGTATCGCGACAATGCGCTCGCGCGCATTGCGCGGACCTCAGCTTCGGGAGGCCAGGACCACGCGACTTGACCGTCCGCAGGCACTCGTTCGTCCGCACGCCACGACGACGTGCTGCGAGCGCTCGCGGCCATCGCATCCCCGCCTCGCGTGTCGTGACGATCGCGCGCAACGCCCCTTCTGCGGTGAGGCGGGATGGGTGGAGATAATCACGATTTCCGAAAAATAGCAAGAGAATTCTTATCTACGGAATCGACCGACCCGATGTTTCTCCTCACCCTGAGGAGCACGCCGCAAGCGGGCGTCTCAGCTCACGTCGCCGCCGAGCGCCGCCGCTCCTCCGGGAGTTCGAGAGCCGCGTCCTCGCCGCGCCAGTGCAGGATCTCCATGGCCAGGACCGGATGGTTGAAGCCCTTGAGATGCAGGTCGTCGATCGGGCGCGCGTCGACCGAGGCCTCGACCACGCCGTAGACGCGGCGGGAGGCGATCACCTGGCCGGCCTTGGCGGCGTCGCACAGGCGCGAGGCAAGGTTGGTGACGCTGCCGATGGCGGCATATTCCAGCCGGTTCTCGAAGCCGACCTGGCCGAGCGTGGCGTAGCCCACGGCGATGCCGACGCCGAAGCCCAGGCTGTGGCCGCGGTTCTTCCAGCGTTCGGTGAGCTGGCCGATCTCCTCGCGCATCTCCAGCGCCATCTTCACCGCGCGCGTGGTGTGGTCCGCGAACGGGATCGGCGCATTGAACAGGATCATCACGCCGTCGCCGGCGTAGCGGTCGAGCGTGCCCTCATACTTGAAGATCAGCTTGCCGAGCGCGGCGTGATACTCGCGCAGCACGTTCATCGCCTCTTCGGGCTCGGTCGTCTCGGTAAAGGCGGTGAAGCCGCGGAGGTCGCAGAACACGACGGTGACCTCGCGGCGATGGCTCTCCAGCAGCGCGTCGTGACCGTCGGACGAGGCGATGATCTGCGCCACCTGCGGCGCCAGGAAGCGCTCGAGCCTCCGGATGCGCTCGATCTCGGCGAGCTGCTTCTCGACCCGCTCCTCCAGCGACTTGTTCCATTCGCGCAGCTGCTCCGTCTGCTCGGTGAGCTTTTCCGCCTGCTGCTGCACGGTGGCATGGGTCAGCGCCAGCTCGCGGCCCTTCTGGTCGACCTCGGTGAACAGCCGCGCGTTGCGCATCGCCAGCACCGCCTGGTTGGCGAAGGTGCGCATCAGGCCGATCAGGTTCGGCGGAAACGCGCCGGCCGCACGCCGGAGAACCACCAGGGCGCCGAGCACACCCTGCTGGTCGACCAGCGGCGTGAACAGCACGGCGTGGAAGCCGGCGGCGACAGCAACGTCGCGCAGCGGATGCTCCGGCGCGCTCTCGAGTTCGGCGATCGCGATCGGCTCGCCGCTGCGCACCGACTCCGACAGCAGGCTGGTCTGCTCGTCGAGCACCTCATGGGCGCCGTCCCGGTCGACACCCTTGGCCTCCACCAGCCTGAAGCGCCGCTCGCCGGCATCATAGGAATAGATCAGGACCGCATCGGCGCCGGTGATCTCGAGCGCGCGCGACGCCACCGTCGGCAGCACGGCATTGAGATCGAGCGACGACGCGACCGCGCGGCCGACTTCCTCCAGCACCTTCAGCTCGTTGATCGACTGCGCGAGATCGCGCGTGCGTTCCTCGACCTTGGCCTCCAGCACGGCATAGGACTGCGCGAGCTGGCCGGCCATGCTGTTGAACTGATCGGCGAGTTCCTCCAGCTCGTCATGCGTCTTCACCTCGATGCGCTGGCCGAAATCGCCGGCGCCGAGGCGGCGCGCGCCCGCGCGCAGCGCGGTGATCGGCACGAGCATGCGGCGGGCCAGCAGCGAACCGGCGAAGATCGCGACCGCAAGCCCGAGCGCGATCAGCAGGGCGCCGCGCAGCAGCTGATCGCGGATCGGCGCCAGCGCATGCGCGGTGGACTGCTCGAAGAACACGGCCCAGCCGAGCTTCGGCAAGGTTGCGGCCGCCGTCAGCACGGCGTGTCCATCGCTGTCCGTGCCGGACGCCAGCGGCTGGCCGTCGAGCGCGATCGCGGCCACCTGCGGCAGCTTGGCGAGATCCTGGCCGACCGCCGGCCCTTTGGCCGAGCTCGCCAGCACCTGGCCCTTGGGATCGACGACATAGGCAATGCCGACCTTGCCGACCTGCGCCTCGCTCATGAAGTCTTCGAGAAAATCGAGATCGATGTCAGCGACGGTCACGCCGGCATTGAAGCCGGAATGCGCGACAGAGATCGACATCATCGGCAGCGCGCCCTTGAAGGTCACGGCCGAGAAGTTGCTGCCATGGGTGACCGTGTCGGTGAAGCGCAGGTCGCGGGAGAGATCGTTGCCCGAGGAGAACGCGATCGAGGTGCGCGAGACCCGGAGCTGCTCGCGGCCCTGGCCGTCGAGCTGATAGAGCTGCCGCACCGCCGGCGCCTGGCTCAACAGCTGGACATAATCGGCGCGTCGATCCTCCAACGTCCTGGCGCTGGCCCGCGTCACCCAGCTGATCTGGCGCTGCAAGTCGGAAACCGCCTGCTCGATCCGGCGGGCGCTGGCATCCGCCTTCTCGGCCATCGCCGCGGTCAGGCTCGCCTTGGTGGACTGATAGCTGATCCAGGTCTCGGTCGCGCCGTTGACCGCCAGGACGAACACCACGAGCCCGACCAACGACACGACATATTTGGCGAACAGGCCCTGCCGCAGCGACCAGCCTCTGTTCTCGACCCCGTTCATTCGGACCCCTCGCGCGGCATCGCCGGGGGCAGAACCCCGGATGAGCGCGTCCGCTGCCATCCTGATCGGCAGCGACACATTGGAGACGGTCCTCTCGTAGCCGAGATGCACCGTCTTCCCATTCATCTAGCACAGAATGCGGTGCAGGACGGCCCCGATGCGCTGACCCCCGAAGCGCAAAGATGACGCAAACAGTGACCAATCTCCTCCCTCATTTGAAGGAGGACGGCGCAGAAATACCGTCACCTGCCTCATGTTACCGATTGAAGATCCGCTTCAGCACGTCGTTCATGGGCTGGCTATCGGGGACGCTGTCCGCGCCGGCCGGCGCTTCGCCGGTTGCGCCCCCCTGGCCGGCGTCGGCCGGGGCGGCCGGCGGAGGTTGGTCGGCCTGCGGCGCAGCCGCGATGCCGGCCGGCGGGACCACGGTGCGGCCGCGGCTCCTCGGCTGCGGCGGGGCGGCCTGTTGCAGGCCCTGCTGGATCAGATTGCCGATGGTGGCCCCAAGCTGGCCGCCGAGCAGGTCGGACTGGCCGGCGGCCGGCGCCTGCGCATTCGGCGCCGCTGTCGGTGCGTTCGGGACTGGACCGGTGCTTGGCGCCGCGTTTCCGATCAGGCCGCCGATGCCGTTGAGCAGGTTGTTGAGGCCTGCGCCATCCTTGCCGAACAGCCCCTGCCCCATCTGCTTGAGCTTGGCATAGGTGCCCTCGGGATCGTCGAGGATACCGGCCATGTCGGGATAGAAGCGCGGCTGGCTCCAGGGGCCGTCGATCACCACGGGTATGCCGAGGCCGACCGGGTTGGAGGTCCGGCCCTGCCCTTCGGTCGTCATCACGAGCTTCGGCTCGACCCGCATCGCCAGCGCGCGATTGCCGAGATCGACCGTGCCGGCGCCGGTGACCTTGACCAGCGGTCCGACCAGATTGAGGTCCGTCGTCGCCGCCTGGCCGCGCTCGATCTGGAATGAGGCCGAGAGCTGCGTGAGGTCGGTGGTCAACTCCTTCGAATCCTGCCAGCCCGAAAGCGGATTGGTCGTCAGCGAGCGGATCATCTGCGCGACGTTGATGCCGCGGATCACGCCGTCCTGAAACAGCAGGAAGGTCGAGCCGCTCAGATTGTTCATGATCGCCTGCTGGCTGGCGCCGCTCGAGCGCAGCGCCAGCTTGCCCTGCATGCGCGCATCGAGTTTGTCGAAGCCGGCGAGGTTTTGCAGCAGCGGCAGCGCCCGCACGCCGACGATATCGCCGTGCATCGCGTAGGCTGGATTGCCGGTCGAGGCATCGATCACGGCCTCGCCGGCGGCCTGGCCGTCGTAGACGCCGAGATTGATGACGGTGGCCTTCAGCAGGCCGCCGGCCAGCGAGGCCTCCATATCCAGCGGGCCGAGGCGCGCGCCGGAGACGCCGATATCCGTCGCCGACAGCTTCACGCGCGCGTCGAGATAGTTCAGGCCGCGCAGGTCGATGGCCGCCGTGCTCCACCCCGCGGCGCGCGACGAGGCTGGCGCGGCAGAGTCCGGAAGATCCAGGCGGCGCACGTCCAAGTCGATCTTCACCAGCGGCTTGCTGGCGAGGTCGACCGAGGCCCAGCCGTTGAAATCGCCATCGCCCAGCGTGCCGCTGAGACCGTTGATCATGATCAGCGCGCCATTGAGCCTGACATCGGCACGCCCGGCGAGGACGCCGCGGAACGCGCTCTCCATGCCGATCCTGAAATCCACCGGCAGCGTCTGGCGATCGATCGGCATCGCCGGCGCGGCCGCATTGATCTCGAACGTCACCGGACGATCGCCGGCGCGGGCGCTGCCTTTGATCTTGATCTTGTCGCCGCTCAGCGAGCCCGTCGCACTGAGGCCCTCGAGCCGGTTTTCGACGCGGTCGCGCGGGTTGGAGAGGATCACGGCGCCGTCCGTGACGGTGACGCTGGCGATCCGGACCGCTGGGACGCTCTCCGGCTTCGCAGACGAGCGGCTGCGCGGCGCATTGTCCCGCAGCCGCTCGCGCAGCAGGGGAAGGTAGAGGGTCGGCTTCTCGATGCTGATCTCGCTGATGTCGGGCCGGCCGGACCACAGGCTCGACAGCGCCATGTCGGCCTGCAGCCTGGACACCGTCAGCCGGTTGTTGCCGTCGCGGTCTTTCGGGTCCTGCAGCGTGATGTCGGTCAGCGTGACCTGCAGGGAGGGCCACAGGCTGACCGTGGCGCCCCCCGCGATGCTCAGGCGATAGCCGGTGTCGCGCTCCACGCGGTCCTGGATCGCCACGGTCAGGAAGCTCGCGGGCAGCCCGAAGGCCAGCGCCAGCGCGAGCACGACGATGACGGCGCCGAGCAAACCGCCTGCAATCTTCAATGCTTTCATATCGATGTCCCAAGCGCTGCGGGCGAGCGGTCTCCACGGGTTAGCATGCGGCAACGCCGACCCGGTTCAATCTCAATTTTTCCCGGAACGAAGATCGCCCCGCGAGCGACCAAACTAGTCGTGAGCCCATGCGGCGTTATGTGACTTACGACACACTTCCGCCAGAGCGGATCCTGTAACTGGGGCTTTGAACCACTGCCGAAGGTATAGTGATGAGCAAGCAGGCCGAATTTGCGGTCATTCTGAAGATGAACCCGATGTTCGCTGATCTCGGCTCGGACGAGCTGCAGCGCATTTCGAACCTGTGCCACACCCAGCATCTCTCGGCGGGCGAGGTGTTGTTCCAGAAGGGCGATCCCGGCAACGCACTGTTCGGCGTCCGCCGCGGCCAGATCCGGATCGAGACCGGCGCCACCGACGGCTCGCGGCTGACGCTCAATTTCATGGGCCCCGGCGATCTGTTCGGCGAGGTCGCGGTGCTCGACGGCCAGGAGCGCACCGCTGACGCCACGGCGGGTGAGGCCACCGAGCTGTTCGTGCTCCGGCGCGAGGATTTCCTGAACTTCCTGGAGCGCGAGCCCAAGGTCGCGATCAAGATCATCCAGCTGTTGTGCCAGCGCATCCGCTGGCAGAGCGAGCGGATGGAGGAATCGGTATTGCAGCCGCTGCCGATCCGGCTGGCCCGCCGGCTCTGCGCGCTCGCGGAGGATTTCGGCTCCGAGGTGCACATCTCGCAGGAGCAGCTCGGCGTGTTCGTCGGCGCCGCGCGCGAGAGCGTCAACCGCCAGCTCCAGGCCTGGCGCAAGGACAAGATCCTAGACCTGCAGCGCGGCCGCATCCTGCTGCACGACCTGACGAAGCTGAACACGATCGCGCGCAACGAATAGCGGCCGACCCGGACGATGTTGTCCACTTCTCGTCGGGCTGCTGGCGAGAACGATTCGCAATGTATCGTTAGGTGTCAGACTCGGCCAAACATGATCGCAATTGGGCCACGACGACTCACAATTTGCGACATGAACTGTTTTTAACAATTCTAACCGGGGTCAATCCGGCGGCGATGAGTTCCGTACACACGCGGCGGCGTGCGGGCGGAACTCGTTCGCGCCAGATGAAGGTGGTTAGAACTCATGAGTCTTGCGTTGCCGGCGATCGTGCTCGAGACCAACAATACGGTTGGTCGCTGGCGAAGAGCCCTTTCAGCCTGGATCGATGCCGTCGAGGACGGCTGGTCGGTTCCGGTCCTCATCATCGGTTTCGTGGCCGTCTGGATGGCGTATTTCTCCCTCGCCTATCTGGCCGGCGATCTGCATCAAGACGTGATCGAGACCTGGTCGCTCGGGCGCAGCTTCGACTGGGGCTCCACCAAGCATCCGCCCTTGATGAGCTGGGCGGCGCGGGGCTGGACGATCGTGTTCCCGCTGACGAACTGGTCGTTCAACCTGCTGGCGCTGACCAATGCGGCGGTCGGATTGTTTGCGGTCGACCTGATCACCCGGCGCTTCGCCCGCGGCGACAAGCGCATCGTCGTGCTCTTGCTGCTGATGGTCCTGCCGATCTATCAGTTCCACGCGCAGCGCTTCAACGCCAATGCCGTGCTGCTGTCGACCTGGCCGCTCGCGACCTGGTGCTTCCTGCGCTCGTTCGAGACCCGCAAAGCCAGCTGGGCCGTCGCCGCCGGCCTGACCGCCGCGCTCGCAATGCTCGGCAAGTACTATTCGATCTTCCTGATCGCAAGCTTTGCGATCGCCGCCTTGTGCCACGGTGACCGGCGCGCCTATTTCGAGTCGGCCGCACCCTGGCTATCGGCGCTCACAGGCCTGTTTGCGCTCGGGCCCCATTTGTACTGGCTCGCGGCGACAGGCGCGCAGCCATTCTCGCACGCGATCAATCATCACGTCGGCAAGAGCGGCACGGCCGCGCTGCTCGAAGGCGGTGGCTTCGCTCTCGCCATGGCCGGCATCATCGGCATTCCCGGCCTGATCTGGCTGGCGATGACGCGGCCGCGTCCTGCCCGCGTGCTGAACGACGCGCTCAGCCTGGACCCGGGCCTGTGCCTGCTCGCGATGATCAGCATCGGCACCGTGACGTTCCCCGCCTGGGTCTCGGCGATCTTCGGCACCGATATGCCGCCGCTCTGGGGCCTGCAGGATGTCTTCCTGTTCGTCATCGTGATCGTCTGCGGCGCGAGCTATCACGCTCCGCGCGAGCTGACGATCAATCTCGCCGCGGTCGCGATCGCCATCGCGGCGTTCGCGGCCGTCGTGGTGGCGCCACTGCACGCGCTGTACCGCAACTACGTGCCGCTCAGCGAAGGCCGCAATTTCTATCAGCCGGCGGTGGCCGAGCTCGACCGCCTGTGGCGGACGGCGTCTGACAGCCCGCTTCAGGCGGTTGGCGGCGATGACGGCCTGGCCTTCGCCGCGGCGTTCTACAGCACCGACCATCCGCGCTACGAAATGAGCCTGGTGCATCCGAACGAGCTGCGGGATCCCGGCGAGGGGGTGACGGCGCGGGGCTGGGCGGCGCTGTGCTACGAGGCTGACACCTCGTGCATCAACGGGATGCAGGCCGCCGCGGCGCGGGCGCGCACGTCGGTGCGCGTCGCCTTCACGCTCAGGACCAATCTGTTCGGCTGGCACGGCGCGAGCCAAGGCTTCGTCGCCCTGATCGTGCCGCCGCAGGCCGATCGCCCCGTCGAGTCACCGCCGGGTGTCGCGGAAGATCTCAGCGAGCGGCGGCGAACGTTTTAGAGCATGATCCGGAAAAGTGCGCAGCGGTTTTCCGAAAAGATCATGCGCAAACGACAACCTAAAGCGCGATGACAATTCATCCTGATCTCATCGCGCTCTAGGCCGTGCTTCGAGTCTCCGGCTCACTCTGCGGCCGGGGAGATCACTGAAGGCGGGGGAGTCTGGGCGTGTGGCGCGCCGGCTTGAGGAGCAGCATGCCCGTCGTTGCTGCTGTCGGACACGATCAGCCTGCGGCCGAGCTTCGCGAACAGCCCGCCCAGATCGTCCATCACCAAGAACATCGCTGGCACGAACAACAGCGACAGCACGGTGGAGAACACCAATCCGCCGATGACCGCCAGCGCCATCGGCGAGCGGAATTCGCCGCCGGCGCCGACCGCCAGCGCGCTGGGCATCATGCCGGCGACCATAGCGATCGTCGTCATGACGATCGGACGCGCCCGCTTCATGCCGGCATCGATGATGGCCTCGTCGCGTCGCGTGCCCGCATGGATCGCCTCGATCGCGAATTCCACGAGCATGATCGCGTTCTTGGTCACGATGCCCATCAGCATCATCATGCCGATATAAACCGGAATGGTGAGCTGCTTGCCGGTCAGCATCAGCGCGCCGATCGCGCCGCCGATCGACAGCGGCAGCGAGAACAGGATCGTGATCGGCTGCAGGAAGGTGCCGAACAGCAGCACCAGCACCGCGTAGACGATCATCAGGCCGGCGGTGATCGCGGTGATGAAGCCGGACGCCAGCTCGTTCAGGCTCTCGGCGTCGTCCGACGGAATCAGCTTGACGCTCGCCGGCATGGTCTTGCGCACCGGCAGCTCGTCGATCAGCTTGGTCGCATCGCCGAGCGCCGCCAGCCCGACGAGATCGGCCGAGACGGTGGCCTGGCGGCCGCGGTCGTAGCGGCTGATGCTGGTCGGACCCTGGTCGAGCTTGATGTCGGCGACGACAGCCAGCGGCACGCCGCCCTTCTCGCCGAACTGGCCGAGCGGCACGCGCAGCTGCTCGAGCGTCTTCACGTCGCTGCGCGCCGCGTCCTCGAGCTGCACCCGGATCGGCACCAAACGGCCGCCGACGTCGTACTTCGCCAGTGCCGGCCCGACGTCGCCGATGGTGGCGACACGGATCGTCTGCGACAGGCTTTCGGTGGAGACGCCGAGCCGCGCGGCGAGATCGGCGCGCGGCTGCACGCGCAATTCCGGCCGGTCGAGCGAGGTGTCGGACACCACGTTGGAGATGATCGAAATCCGCTTCATCTGCGAGGCGAGCTCGCTCGCGACATTGTCGACCAGCTTGGGGTCGGAGCCCGTCAGCACCAGCTTGATCGGACGCAGGCCGTTCTCGTCGGTGAACCAGAAGCGAATGTCGGGGATCGTCTCGAGATCCTTGGTGATCTCGAGCTCGAGCTCCTTCTGGGTGATCTTGCGCTCGGTCTTCGGCGTGTAGTTGACGATCATGCCGGCGCGGCGGACCTCCATCGCGCCCTGCAGACGGCCGCCATCGACGAACACGCTGCGCACCTCCGGCCGCTTGCGCAGCCGCGCCACGATGTCCTCGGTGACCTTCTCGGTGTAGGCGAGCTGCGCGCCCGGCGGCAGCTCGATCGCCAGCAGCGAGCGCGCGGCGTCCTGCGCCGGCAGGAAGCCCTTCGACAGCAGCGTCGTGCTCCAGATCGAGGCCGCGAAGATGCCGACGCCAAGCAGGATCGTGATGTAGTAGTGCCGCACCGACCAGGTCACGATGCGCTGATACGCGCGCAGGATGAAGCCGGGCGGCGGGTCGTCATGATCGTGATGCTTGAGGAAATAGGCCGCGAGCATCGGCGTGACGAAGCGTGCCGCCAGCAGCGAGAAGAACACCTGCACCGAGACGGTGATGCCGAATTGCTTGAAGAACTGTCCGGCGATGCCGGACATGAAGCTGGCCGGCGCGAAGATCGCGATGATGGTGAGGCTGATCGCGATGACGGCAAGGCCGATCTCGTCGGCGGCATCCAGCGCGGCGCGGTAGGGCGACTTCCCCATGCGCATGTGGCGCACGATGTTCTCGATCTCGACGATGGCGTCGTCGACCAGAATGCCGGTCGACAGCGTGATCGCCAGGAACGACACCATGTTGAGCGAGAAGCCGAGGATGTCCATCGCCCAGAATGCCGGGAAGATCGACAGCGGCAGCGAGATCGCGGCGATGACCGTGGCGCGGAAGTCGCGCAGGAACAGCAGCACGATGATCACGGCGAGGATGGCGCCTTCGAACAATGTCGAGATCGCGGCCTCGTAGTTGCCCTTGGTGAACTCGACCGAGGTGTCGATCAGCCGGAGATCGACGTCGGGATGGGCGGCCTTGACCTGGTCGATGCGCTTCTGCACGGCGGCTGCGACGACCACGTCGCTCGCGCCCTTGGCGCGCTTGATGCCGAGCGCCACCACCGGCTCGCCGTTGAAGCGCGCGAAGGTGCGGCGGTCGGCGATGGTGTCGGTGACGGTGCCGAGATCGGCGAGCCGCACCTCGCCGCCGCCGAACAGCGGGATCATCGTGTTCGACAGCTCGTTCAGCGTCTTGGCGCCGGCGAGCGTACGGATCGCCTGGTCGTTCTTGCCGATCTCGGCGCGGCCGCCGGCGACGTCGACATTGGTGCCGCGCAGGCTCTGGCTGACATTGACCGCGGTGAGGCCCATCGCCTGCAGCCGGTCGGGATCGAGCGACACCAGGATCTCGCGCTCGACGCCGCCGATGCGCTCGACCTGGCTGACGCCGCGCACGCCCTGCAGCTCGCGCTTGACGACGTCGTCGACGAAGAACGACAGCTGCTCCGGCGTTTTGCCCGGCGAGATCGCCGCATAAGTCACGATCGGCAGGCCGATCTTGTCGACGCGCGAGATCAGGGGCTCGGTGACGTTCTGCGGCAGGTCGGAGCGTACCCGCGTCACGGCGTCCTTGACGTCGTTGATGGCGCGGTCGGTGTTGGTCTCCAGGGCGAAGGTGATGGTCGTGACGGAGAGACCATCGGTGATCAGCGACTGGATGTGGCGGGCGCCTTCCACGCCGGAGACGCCGTCCTCGATGATCTTGGTGACCTGGGATTCAAGCTCGGACGGCGCGGCGCCGAACTGCGCCACCGCCACCGAGATCACCGGGATGTCAGCATTCGGCAGCCGCGTCACCGCGAGCTTGGTGAAGCTCATCCAGCCGAGGATCAGCAGGATGATCGAGAAGAGAATCGATGGCAGCGGGTTCCGGATCGACCATGCCGAGATATTCAGTGCCATCAGCGTACCCGCGTGCGATCGATGTCTTCGGCGAACATGGTCTTGATCTGGTCGCCGTCATGCAGCGAGCTGCCGGCGTCGGCGACCACGATCTCGCCCTCGGTCAGACCTTCGAGAATCTCGGTCGAGGTATCGGATACCAGGCCGACCCGGACCCGGCGCGTTTCGATCGTATCCCCCTTCACGACCTGGATGGTGAGATGATCGATCGCAGTGTTGGGAATGGCGACGCCGCAGCTGCGCCGCGCGTCGATATTGGCGCGCGCGAACATGCCGGGCTTGAGCGAGGGATTGCCGGTCAGCGCGATCCGGGCATGGCCGAGCTGGGTGGTCCGGTCGACCTGTGGCGCGACCACGCGCAGGCGGCCGATGATGTCGGGAAGATCGTCGCGGGTGATGCGCGCGGGGGCGCCGGGGCTGAGCTTCAGCAGATGAATGCTCGGCACCTCGGCGTCGAGCTCCAGCTCGTTGTTGACGGCGATGCGGAACATCGGTCCCGCCTGCGGCGACGCCGGCGCGCCGGCGATGGTGCGGACCTCGGTGACGACGCCGGAAGAAGGCGCTCGCAGCGACACCGGCCGGCCGGCAGCGGCGGCCGGCGCTCCCGGCTGCGGCGGAGGCGGCGTCAGGCGCGCGAGCTCCTGGTTCTCGGTGACGGTGTCGCCTTCCTTGACGAGCACGTCGATGACCCGCGAGCCCTCCTGGTCGGCGCCGACGACGGCCTCGCGGCGCGGCACGACGAAGCCGGTGACGCGCACCAGATCGGAGAAACAGGCCTTGCCCGCCTTGGTGACCAGCACCTGGGCCTGCATGCGCGGCTCCTCGGCCGCCTCATGCGGACGATGCTCGTACCAGTAATAGCCCGCGAACAGGGCGACGAAGACGATCGCGGTGGCTGCGGTTTTCAGGGATTTCGGCAGCTTCATCGGCGGGCGGATCCGGTCGGCGCGAGATGCGGTTTCAAGAGGGAGCCTGGGCTCCTGATGGGGCGAGGCAGCGTCCGACACAACGATGCGTCCCGCAAGCCTGCGAGACGCATGTGACGACGCCGGTATCTCGCCACGCGGTCCCCGGCGCGCAGGCTACTTGGCGGCCGCCGTCTTGCTCTGCATGTTGACGACCTGGACGCGGCGGTTGACCTCGGCCAGCGGCTGGGACGGATCCTTCAGCTTGCTCTTGCCGTAGCCGACCGTCACCAGATCGCTGCCGGCGATGCCGAACTTCTCGACCAGATAGCGCTTGATCGAATCGGCACGACGTTCCGAGAGATCCTGATTGTAGGCGTCGGCGCCGGCCGCGTCGGTATGGCCGGCGAGCACGAAGGTCGATCCCTTGAGGTCCGGGCTGGTCAGCGCGCGGCCGAGCGCCTGCACGGACGCCATCGATTTCTGGCTGATGTTGGCCGAGTTGTAGTCGAAGGTGATCTCGAGATCGATGTTCGGCTTGGTCTTGGCGACCGCGGCGATCTCCTCGCGTTCCGCAGACGACAGCGAGCGCGTCGCGCGGCCACGGATGCTCTGCAGGAACTTGTCCTGCTCCGGGTTGGCCGCAGCAGGCGCGGCCTCCGCCTGCGGGGCCATCGACAGGCCGCGGGTCAGCGGCTTCTTCGGTCCGGCCAGCGCACGGACGATCTGATCTTCCGTGACGTCCTCCGCAGCAACAGCCTGCGTGGCGATCAGCGCGGCAGAAGCGCTCAGCATCGTGGCGACCAGCAGGCCGGTCAAACCGGCGGCTTTGCTCGAATTCGTCTTCGGTGCGGTCATTGCCAATCCCTCCTCACGCGCAACTGGCGCGAACTGATGTCCCACCTCGCCGCGAACGCCCGCTCGCGACTTCAGCTGTTCGCGGTTATGTCGATCCGGCGCGCCTGACGGTTCGAGCCGGCACGCGCGCGGACGCAAAAATTCAGCGCACGCCGTAGTTTTCGAACTCACGGACGATGTTTGGATCCATCGCCTTGGCATTGGCGATGTCGAGCGCGCCCTCCTGCGCGGCGCCGTTGCGCTGCTTGGCGAGGCCGCGTCCATAAAGGGATGACGTCAGCCGCGGATTGATCTTCAGGGCCGCGTCGAAATCGGCGATGGCGTTCTTGTTCGCGCCGCTCTTGAGGTTGACCAGGCCACGGCTGTCGAGCGCGTCGACGAAATTCGGCCGCAGCCGCAGCGCCTCGTTGCAGTCGCGCAGCGCCGCCTGCAGCTCGCCAACCACGGTGCGGGCCCAGCAGCGGTTGTTCAGCGCCTCGACGTCCTTCGGGTTGACCCGGATGCTCTCGTCGAAATCTCGGATCGCCTGCGGATAGGCGCCCTTGCTGGCATAGACCTGGCCACGCCGGTACAGCGCGGCCGCGTCATCCGGATTGGCCGCGATCTTGGCGGTCAGGCTCTTGATGGTCGGATCCTCGGCCAGCGGATCAGCCGGCACATTGGCGGTCGGGGTATTGGTCGGCGCGGGCGAGGGTACCGGCGGGACGGGCGGCAGCGGCGGCACCAGCTCCGCCTTGGGAGGCGACGGCGGGGACGGCGGCGGCGCAGGTGGCGGCGGCGAAGGTGGAGGCGGCGGAGGCAGCGGCGGCGCTGGCGGCTGGAGTGTCGGCGACGGAGACGGCGTCAGGGTTGGCGTGGGTGTCGGCTGCGGCGTGTTGTCGGCCGTCACGGTGGGGCGCCCGCCCCCTGTGCCCGGTACGAACGAAAAATCCTCCGCCAGCGACGAAGAGATCCACGGCACCTGCTCGCTGCGCGAGGCGCGGGTCACGCCGACCCGGGTCCGGTTCAGCGTCTCCTCGGCCGTGAGGTCGGGGACGCGAATCTCCTTCAGAAGCTCCTGCACGAACAGGCTGCGGTCGCGGCCGGTATCGGACACGACCGAGGACAACGCGGCGGAATACATGACCAGGGTACCGCTCGGTGCGATCACCGGCGCGAGTCCCGAGGAGGCGGTCCGGAAACGGCGCTCATAGGGATTGCGGCGGGAGGCATCGAGCAGCGCGATCTTCACACCGGCGCCGCGGCTGTTGATCTCCTGCAGCACCTGCTCGAGGCTGATGCCGTCGCGGCGCACGTCGGCCTCCTGCCAGATCTGCGCGTCGACGGGAATCATGTAGCTGGTGCGGCTCGACTGGATGCCGTAGCCGGAGAAGAACAGCAGCGCCACCGAGCCCGGCTTGATCTTGCCATAGAGCCGCTCGAGCGCGCGGCGCATCGTATCGCCCGAGGCGTTCTCCAGCGTCTCGACGGTGAATCCGTCACGCTTCAATTCGTCGGTGAGATCGCGCGCGTCGTTGATCGGTTCCTTCAACGGCGCATCGGCATCGGGATATTTGGCATTGCCGACGACGAGAGCGAAGCGGTCGCCGGCCGCGTGCGCGGGCCGGGAGACTCCGACCGACGTGGCGACAGAGACCGTCAAGGCGAGCAGAAACAGCAGGCGGAAAGTCATCACGATGGCGGTCCAGCGGTCCAGCAAACAGGCGCCGTCCAGCTTGCGCCGCGGCGACATTATCCCACGCGTCAGGCATTATCAAATCGCCGTGACGACACGTCAACCGCTTGCCGCAGTTGAAGAATCGTCGCGAGCGGCCATCGCCGGCGAAAGCATCTCGCGATCCCCGCTTCGACGACATGACCGACCATGCAGCGATACCGGCGTCTCGTAATGTGAGGAGCCTCACGCTGTGTCGCCGCCGGTGTCGCTCCGGTTCGATCGCAGCGTGGTTGACCTTGCTCCGCGCCGGTGGCTCGATGCCGCCGGGGCCGATCAACGGCACCTCAGCGAACGGGACGACATCATGGGGAACGCCGCCGAGATCTACGCGCTGCGCTATGCGACGATGGGGTCGCGCAGCCTGCACATGAACTTCCTGCAGCCCGATCCGCACGACACGACGGCGCAGGACCTCGATTACTTCGTCTGGCTGATTCGCATCGACGGCCGCGACATCCTGGTCGATACCGGCTTCAATGCCACGGAGGCGCAGGCCCGCAACCGCAAGCTGACCCGAAATCCAGTCGATGCGCTCGAGGCGTTCGGCGTGCGCGCCGCCGACATCCGCGACATCATCGTCACGCATCTGCACTACGACCATGCCGGCAATCTCGACCGCTTCCCGAACGCGCGCTTCCACCTGCAGGAGCGCGAGATGGCCTATGCGACGGGCCGCTGCATGTGCAACGGCCTGTTGCGCCACCCGTTCTCGGTCGAACACGTCACCACCATGGTGCGGCACGTCTATGGCGAGCGCGTCGCGTTTCACGCCGGCGACGGCGAGATCGCGCCGGGAATCACCGTGCACCGGGTCGGCGGCCATTCCGACGGGCTGCAGGTGGTGCGGGTCGAGACCGCGCGCGGGCCGGTCGTGCTGGCCTCCGACGCCGCGCACTACTACGCCAACCTGCAGCGCCGCAGCCCGTTTCCGATCGTCTACAATGTCGGCGACATGGCCCAGGGCTGGGAGACCATCGAGCGCCTCGCAGGCCATCCGGACCGGTTCATCCCCGGCCACGATCCGCTGGTGACCGAGCTGTACCCGCGGGTGAATGACGCGGCCGATGCGTATGCGCTGCACGTGGTGCCCAAGCGGTCGTTTGCGACGTCGTAATTTTTGCCAGGCCGACGCCTCGATGAAGGCGCGGCCGCCCGTCACATCAACGATCCCGTAGGGTGGGCAAGGGCGCGTTGCGCAGTTCACTCTGCGCCCAAGGTCGTCGGCGCGCCGTGCCCACCATCGGCACCACCGCTGCGAATGGTGGGCACGGCGCGCGATAGATCATCCGCTCAACTAACAGGTCGGGCGCGCCTTTGCCCACCCTACACCCTACACCCTACACCCTACACACTACACACCGACGTCGTATCAGCCAGAGCACTGCCAGATGCAGCGCCCTCTCCCCTTGTGGGAGAGGGCATGTTCGGCCCATCCGCGCATGCGGTTGGGTGAGGGGTCTCTTTCCGCTAGCAAAATTCGTGGAGAGAGACCCCTCACCCGAGCGAGCTTGTCGATCCAGTGCGCATGCCCTCTCCCGCAAGGGGAGAGGGCGCAGTCATGGGCACCGCGCTCACCGCAGCTCCACCACCGCCTTCTTCGACAAATGCTGGCCAAGGAACGTCACGTCCCAATTCGTCAGGCGCACGCAGCCGTGGGATTCCGTCTTGCCGACCTTGGCGGGCTCGGCGGTGCCGTGGATGCCGTAGCCGTTGCCGATGGAGAGGCCGATCCAATACGAACCGACGGGATTGTTCGGGCCGGGCTTGATGTCGAACGGCTTGCGGGCCTTCACGCCCTTGAACTTGTAGTCGGGATTGTAGCGGTAATTCGGGTTGGCATCGATCGAGTCCACCTTGAAGCTGCCGACCGGTGTCGGCTTGTCGTCGCTGCCGACGGTGGCCGGAAGCATCGCGACGCGGTTGCCGTCCTTATCGAAGGCCTGCACGGACTCGGCCTGTTTGTCGATGTCGAGACGGGTGATCTCCGGCACCGTCTCGTTCGGCTTCATGACGTTGGCGACGGCGATCTCCTCGCCGGCGCGATCGAACTTGCTCTTTGGATTCAAGGCCGCGAGCAGCGATTCGCTCATGTGGAACTTTTCCGCCAGCGCCTCGCGCGGCGAGGTATAGCCGAGTCGCGGCAGGTCCTTCATGTCCTCCATGTGCCGCGGCAGCGTCTTGAGGAACGGACCCTTCACGTCGTCGCGGGTGATCTTGTAGGTGACGATCGCAGGCGCCTGGTCCTGGCGCAGCGCGTCCCAGAGTTGCTGGGTCAGCTTCGAACCGCTGTCGAGCCCCCGCGCGCTGGCGAAGGCCGCCAGCGCCTTGCGGGCGTTGTCGCCGAAATGGCCGTCGATCTCGCCGGGCGAGACATGGGCGCGGTCGAGCAGCACCTGGGCGCG
Organism: Bradyrhizobium sp. ORS 278; assembly: GCF_000026145.1. NCBI lineage: Bacteria > Pseudomonadati > Pseudomonadota > Alphaproteobacteria > Hyphomicrobiales > Nitrobacteraceae > Bradyrhizobium > Bradyrhizobium sp. ORS 278. The sequence continues at coordinate 7,274,233 of NC_009445.1, forward strand.
GATCGCCACGGGATCCATCTTGTCCTCGGCCGGCGGCCGGTTGCGCAGCTCGGCGCCGTTGACCGCATCCGCCGTCAACTCCGCGGCGCGCGCCGGAACTGCGAGCGCGGCAAGGAGCAGGAGCGGTATCCAGAGGCGACGCATGATCATGATCTCAAACGACTAAGGACGGCATCAACGTGGCGACCGCGGATAAGTTCGGACGACGGATGCCGGGCGATGAACGTCGCGGGCAGGTGTGACGACTATTCACGAAGACGGGTCTGCTGGCCCGGCGGTCGCGCGTCTGCTATCCCGGCGATGACCGCGTCACGAATTGCGTTCGCGAAGGATCGGTGTCGCATGGGACAGTCCGGAATTGCCGTCTTGCTTGGCGCGTTGTCACGTCCGCTGGCGCTGGCCGCCGCAAGCCTGATGGCGCTGACCCAGGCAGCCCCCGCCGCCGACACTGCCGAGGCGCCGAAGGGCGCCGCGGTCAGCGTGCTCAAGGCAACCAAGGCCTGTTTCGACAACACCGTCGAAGTGTCGGGCATGGTGCTCGCCCGCGATGAGACCGCGATCCGGCCGGACCGGCCCGGACTGAAGGTCGCCGAGGTGATGGTCGATGCCGGCGACACCGTCACGGCCGGGCAGAACCTGGCGCGGCTGACGCCGCCCGAGGGCGGCACGATCATGGTGCAGGCGCCGGTCGCCGGCACCATTCTGGCGTCCACCGCCACCATCGGCGCGCTGGCCTCGGGACGCGGTGAGGCGCTGTTCTCGATCATCGCCCGCAACGAATATGATCTCGTCGGGCTGGTGCCGTCAGCCCAGATCGGCAAGCTCGCGGTCAATCAGCCGGCGCGGATCCGCATCGTCGGTGCCGGCGAGGTCGACGGCAAGATCCGCCGCGTCGCGCCGACGGTCGAGCCGAACAGCCAGCTCGGCCAGGCCTTCATCGCCATCACCGGCACGACCCGGCTGCTGGTGAATTCGTTCGGCCGCGCGGTGATCAAGATCGGGCAGAGCTGCGGGGTCGCGGTGCCGCTGACGGCCATTCTCTATGATGCCGACGGCACCGTCGTGCAGGTGGTGCGCGCCCAGCGGATCGAGACCAAGCGCGTCGAGATCGGCCTGATGGCCGGCGGCCAGGTCGAGATCAAGGACGGGCTCGCCGAGGGCGAGATCATCGTCACCCGCGCCGGCGCCCTGCTGCGCGAAGGCGACCCGGTTCGCCCGGTGATGGCGAGCAATTGAGGGGCGGCACGGCCGGCGGCAGACGCCGTCCACCCCGCCCCGGAGGCCCGAGCCATCGCATTTGACGATCGCAGTTTTGCACGCGATCTTGCCTCGTCGTCATGGCAGGGCCTGTCCCGGAATGACGGAGTAACTCATTGGCAGATTAGTCGCCGGACAGCTCAGCATCTCAAATGAGATCGTACTGGAGGGGCGAGGGCGACCGCCTAACCCGGCATCGTTTTGAACAAATGCCGCGTTGAAGCGGAGAAACCTTCCGCCTCAGCTGCCCGCGTTCGCCATGTCCGCGCTCAGGCGGATGTCCTCGACCAGCGAGGACGACACCATCGGCACCTGCTCGCCGTCGGTGCTGCGCGCGATCGCGTTGCGGGTCTTGGTGAAGACGGCTTCGGCGCTCGGGCTGCGACCGAGCTGGTTGAGCAATTCGGAGACAAGCATGCTGTTGCTGCGATCCTGCGGGTCGTCGAGCACCCTGCCTGCGGTCGCCGATGACAGGATCAGCGCGTTGGCCGGCGCATTGATCGGCGCGAGCCCGTGCGAATAGGAACGGAAGCGGCGCTCATACGGATTGCGCCGCGAGGCGTCGAGCACGACGAGCTTGGCGCGCGCACCCTGCGCGCGGATGGTCTCGACGAACTGCTCGACGCTGGTGCCCTCGCGCCGGACGTCGGATTCGCGCCAGATCTTGGCGTCGACCGGGATCATGTAGCTCTCCCGGCCGGCCTGGATGGCGTAGCCACCGAAGAACAGCATGACCACGGAGTCCGGCTTGATCCGGGACTTCAACCGGTCGAGGGCCCGGCCCATGTCCTCCTTGGTCGCGTCCTCGACGACGTCGACATCGAAGCCGCCGCGCCGCAGCGCCGCGGTCAGCGCGCGGGCGTCGTTGATCGGCTGAGCCAGCGGCGCGTTGGCGTCGGGATAGTGCGCGTTGCCGATGACGAGGGCGAGGCGCGCGCCATTGGTGGCGGCCGCGCTCTGCTCGGTCGCGGCGGCCTTGCCGGACTCGGACGGCCGCTTGTTCAAGGCAGCGTTCGCGCCGAGCGCGAGCGACACCGTGCACAGAAGCGCGGCGGCGATCACGGCCGAACGGCGGGAGAGAGAAGGCTGCCCTGCGGTCATCACGTCGATCCTGGTCCGAGCCGATCCTCTCGACCAAAGGGCGCACCCTTTGGTCGCGATGACGCCTCTGAGGTGTGAGGGGTTGCGAGACGATGTGTCGTCACTTTGCGCGCAAATTGCGGCACCGCAACGAAGAAAGGCTTAACCCGAACCCGGAAGCGAGGCAACATCGCAACACCGTTGACTTTTCAAGCACTTGAAAGGAAACGCAAATTTAACCATGGCCCGGATCTCCAAACGGCCGCGACGAGACCGCCCGGCCGCCATATTGCAGCCCCATCCCCAGCCGCCGCAGTGATCCCGGTCACGTTGTCTTTGGCCGCCGCGCATGCCAGTTTGCTCCTCGGCATGCGCGTCACGAGCCATTTGCCGGGTTTTTCAAGCCGCGCACGCCGTCTGTCCCGCCTCGACAACTGCGAGTCCTCACGTTGAGTTTCCAGTATTTCGCCGGCGCCGCCTGCCGCGCATTCACGGCCCGCAAGGACGGTCCTTCGCTGTACGACGTCTGCGATCCGATTCTGCGTCAGCCAGGCCGAGGCGACCCGCATCTCGCCAAATTCTACCGGACCGCGCTCGGCAACCCCGCGTTGCGCGCCCTGCTGCGCCGCGCCGGCCTGCCGGAACTCAACGATCCCGGCCGCCTCAATGCGCTGCGCCAGTCGCTGGTTCTCGCCCGCGACAATCCGACGCCGGACTGGGACGAGGTCGGCCGCCCGATCGCCGAACTGGTCGACAGCGTCGCGCTGCATCACCCGATGCCGCCGCGCCGAACTGCACCGGTCGCGATGCCGCAGGTCGGCGAGATCGACCGGGTGATCCGGGCCTGCGGCGCCGACCTGCTCGGCTCCTACGCCCGCAACGGTTTTCTGCCGACCTACGCAGCCTTCAATCTGATCGGCGATCCCGACATGAGCGGCCGCGAGGTGCTGATGGCGCTGCGGGGGCTCGATGCGCGCGGCTACAAGAACTCGACCTTGCTGTTCAACCTCGCCCGCGTCTTCATCGCGCGCTCGCCGGCGGCGGCGGTGATCAATCCGCCGTGGCGTGGCATCGCCGAGCCGATGTGGGAGCCGGTGCAGATCCGCCACCGCTCGGCCTATTACGACGCGTTCTTCATCGAGGCGCTGCTGAGCTATCTCGAGACCGGTCTCGCTTCATCCGACCAGGCGACAGCGGCGCGCGCAGCGGTGTCGGCGATGGTCGAGTTCTGCCTCAAGACCAGCCGCGAGGAGGTGCGCGGCGCCGACGGCAACAGCTACAATGTCGTCACCGCGCTGGCGCCGCACCCGCACCCGCGGTTCTCGCGCTTCTTCACCCAGATCAAGCAGGACCTCGGCTTCGGCGTCTACGTGCCCGATTGCGACACGACGGCGTGCTCTTTCTCGGCAGCGACCCAGGCCGGCTCGGACGATCCGATTCTCAGCCAGCCGCTGGTCGATTTCTACGCCGGCTACCAGGTGCGCGCCGGCGGCAACGAGCCGCGCGTGACCGTACCGATCAACGACAACATCGATTATGAAGGCGGCGTGGCGACCTGGATCGACAGCCTGGCCGGCGAGCGGCCCTATGGCAACGATCTCGACCCGACGCTGAACCTGGACGTGCTCGAAGTGTCGTTCCGCAATCTCGCGCGCTGGCAGATCCTGGAGACGCAGGCGCGACTCGCGTTTGTCAGGCGCATCGTCGGCTTCCAGCTGCGGCTGGTGACGAGCGGCGCCTTCGCCGATCCGCGCTCGCACATCTATTATCTGCCGGAGCTGTACTGCGCCTATTTCGGCCGCTGCTATCACGCCTTCATGGCGCTGCCACCGGCGGAGCGCCAGGCGATCGATCCCGACGGCGCGTTCGAGCTGATCCGCCTGCGCGTGCTCGCCTATGTCGAGGAGGAGCTGGTCGGCCGGGAGATGAACCCGTTCGACGCCGCGCTGGCGCTGATCGCGCTCGGCCATCTCGGCGGCAATACCGCGAGCTTCGCGCCAGCCGTGCATTGCATCGTCACGAGCTTCGGCGAAGGCGGCCGGCGGCACCCGTATCGCGCCTATGAATGGAACAAGATGAAGACGCCCACCCGCATCCTTGTCGGCGGCCCCGAGGTGACGTCGGCCTTCGTGCTGATGGGGCTGGCGCTGGCGCGGCGAGTTGGCATGGGGTGATGGAACGAGGTTTCGCGGCGATCGCGGTCGACTCCCCTCCCCCTTGCGGTGAGGGGAGCGCACCGCCGTTGCGGGCAACAGGTCCGCTTTCCCGACTTATCAGCCTCACCATCGCGTGAAGTTGAGCAAACCAGGTTATCAGCGCGCTGGAACAACTGACCGATCCGCCGCACAATCGCGGACATTGCCCATCCCAAGGATGACCCGCGCCCGTTCATGACGATGAAACCCGCCATCCTCGCGCTGCTGTTGCTGCTGCCCAGCGTTGCGTCCGCCGCCGACATCACCGGTATCGCCAAGGTCCGCGAAGCCGACAGCGTGGTGATCGGCACGACGCGCGTCCGGCTTGGCGGCATCGATGCGCCGTCGGTCGATCAGCTGTGCCTCAACCAGCAGGGCGAGCGCTGGACCTGCGGCGCGGCGGCGCGGGACGAACTGATCAAGCATGCCGACGGCAAGAGCTGGGTGTGTCATCCGCGCTCGATCGACCGGCGCGGCCGGCAGGTGGCGCGCTGCGACGTGGACGGCGAGGATATCCAGAAATGGCTGGTGCGGAGCGGCTGGGCGCTGGCCTATCGCACGGTCTCGCACGACTACGAGCCGGATGAAGCGGAGGCGCGCGCCGCCAAGGCCGGGATGTGGCAGGGCGCGTTCATCGCGCCATGGGACTGGCGGGTGCGTAACAAGAAGACCACCATCCTCGGCGCCACCAAGCCGCCGGAGGGCGCCCGCAACATCCTGCTCGCCTCGGCCTCCGGGCCGGTCGCGCCCTCGCCGGACTGCACCATCAAGGGCAATGTCAACGGCGCCGGCGAGTGCATCTATCACACGCCGAAGAGCCGCTGGTACGCGCAGATCAAGATGCACGTCGCCAAGGGCACGCGCTGGTTCTGCTCGGTCGAAGAGGCCGAGGCGGCCGGCTGCCGCGAGACCCGCCGCTAGGCTGGCCCGCCGGGGCATGCCAGCTCCCCGGCTTGCCCGGCTTTCCTTCTGCCGCCGTGCCACGTAAAACCATCAGCGGGCTCGCCCTGCGCGGGAGCCCGCCACCCCAATCGCAAGACCACATCGCCCAAATCATTCGCCAAGGACACTGACAATGACCGTTCGCGCGGGCCGGGAGTTTCTGGCCATCCCGGGACCCACCACGATGCCCGACGAGGTGCTTCAGGCGATGCACCGCCCGGCGCTGGACATCTACTCCAGGCAGATGGTGGAGCTGACCGACGGCATCCTGTCCGACCTCGGGCGGCTGTTCGCGACCAAGGGCAAGACCTACATCTACATCGCCAACGGCCATGGCGCCTGGGAGGCCGTGCTCTCGAACGTGCTGTCGCGCGGCGACAAGGTTCTGGTGCTGGAGAGCGGGCGCTTCGCGGTGGGCTGGGGCCATGCGGCGAAAGCGATGGGTGCCGAGGTCGAAGTGCTGCGCGGCGACTGGCGGCGCGCGGTGCGCCCGGCCGAGGTCGAGGCGCGGCTTCGCGCCGACAAGGAACATACGATCAAGGCCATCGTGGTGGCGCAGATCGACACCGCCTCGGGTGTCGTCAACGACGTCGAGGCGATCGGCCGCGCAATCCGGGCGAGCGGTCACCCGGCGCTCTACATGGTCGACACCGTGGCCTCGCTCGGCTGCATGCCGTTCGAAATGGACGCCTGGCACATCGACGTCGCGATGTCCGGCTCGCAGAAGGGCCTGATGACGCCGCCCGGCCTCGGCTTCGTCGCGGCGAACGCGCGCGCGCTCGAGGTGCACAAGCGCGCCAACATGCGCACGCCGTATTGGGATTGGAGCGAGCGCGAGGGCACCGAGCATTATCGTAAATATGGCGGCACCGCGCCGGTGCATCTGTTGTTCGCGCTGCGCCAGGCCATGGACATGCTGTTCGCCGAAGGCCTGCCGCATGCGTTCCGCCGGCATCAATTGCTCGGCGAGGCCGTGCGCCGCGCGGTCGCCAAGTGGAGCGAGGGCCAGGTGATCGGCTTCAACATCGAGGACGCCACCGAGCGCTCCAACACGGTGACCACCGTGCTGGTCGGCGAAGGCTATGATCCGGCCGTGCTGCAGGCCTACTGCAAGGAGCAGTGCGGCGTGGTGCTCGGCACCGGGATCGGCGATCTCAGCGGCAAGGCCTTCCGCATCGCCCATATGGGGCATGTCAACGCGCCGATGGTGCTGGGCACGCTCGGCGTGATCGAAATGGCCCTCGTGGCGTTGAAGATCCCGCATGGCCGCGGCGGCCTGGATGCAGCGATCCAATGGCTCGGCGAGAGTGTGACCGCATAAGGACCGACATGACCGACAGCAGCACCAAGGCGCCGGTGGCGCCACGCCGTCCGTATTCTTTCACCCGCCACGGCATCACCGTGCAGGACGATTACGCCTGGCTGAAGGATGAGCGCTGGCAGGAGGTGCTGCACGATCCCAGGCTGCTCGACGCGGATATTCGCGCCTATCTCGAGGCCGAGAACGGATATGCCGAGTCCGTGCTCGGCCACACCGCGCCCCTGCAAAAGACAATCGTGGCGGAGATGCGCGGCCGCATCAAGGAAGACGACTCCTCGGTGCCGTCGCCGGACGGTCCCTATGCCTATTTCCGCAAGTATCGCGAGGGCGGCCAGCACGAATTGTTCTGCCGCACGCTGCGCCATGGCGGCGCGGAAACCATCGGGCTCGACGGCGATGCGCTGGCGCGCGGCCACGACTACTTCAAGTTCGGCGGCAGCCGGCATTCGCATGACCACAAGCTCGTGGCGTGGAGCGCCGACACCAAGGGCTCGGAATATTTCACCATCCGCGTCCGCGACTGGGACAGCGGCGACGAGCTCGCCGATGTCGTCGAGGAGACCGACGGCGGCGTGGTGTGGTCGCGCGACTGCAAGAGCTTCTTCTACGTCAAGCTCGACGACAACCACCGGCCGATGCAGGTCTGGCGCCACAAGCTCGGCACCAAGCAGGCCGACGACGTGCTGGTCTACGAGGAGAAGGACACTGGCTGGTTCACGCATGTGCACGAGTCGACCTCCGGCCGGTTCTGCGTCATCGCGGGCGGCGATCATGAGACGTCGGAGCAGCGGCTGATCGATCTCGATGCGCCCGAAGCGCCGCCGCGGCTCGTCGCCGCGCGCGAGAATGGCGTGCAATACTCGATCGCGGATCGCGGCAACGAGCTGTTCATCCTGACCAATGCCGACGGCGCGATCGACTTCAAGATCGTGACGGCGCCGCTGGCGGCGCCCGAGCGCGCCAATTGGCGCGACTTCATCCCGCATCGCGCCGGCATCTACGTGCTCGATCACGATCTGTATTCAGGCCATCTGGTGCGGCTGGAGCGCGCCAATGCGCTGCCGTCGATCGTGATCCGCGACCTCACATCAGGCGAAGAGCACGCGATCGCCTTCGCCGAGGGCGCCTATTCGCTGGATGCGATGGGATCCTACGAGTTCGACACCACCAACCTGCGCTTTGCCTATTCGTCGATGACCACGCCGTCGGAGGTGTGGGACTACGACATGGTCACGCGCGCAAAGACCTTGCGCAAGCGCCAGGAGATTCCATCGGGGCACAATCCGGCGGACTACGTCACGACGCGCATCATGGCCAGGGCGGAGGACGGTGCCGAGGTGCCGGTGTCGCTGCTGCACCGGCGCGACTTCAAGGCCGACGGCTCGGCGCCGCTGCTGCTCTACGGTTACGGCTCCTACGGCCACGCGATGCCGGCGTCGTTCTCCGCCAACCGGCTGTCGCTTGTCGATCGCGGCTTCGTCTATGCCATCGCGCATATCCGCGGCGGCACCGACAAGGGCTGGGGCTGGTATCTCGAAGGCAAGCGCGAGAAGAAGACCAACAGCTTTGACGATTTCGCGGCCTGCGCCCGCGCGCTGATCGCGGCAAACTACACCAGCGCGAAGCGCATCGTCGGCCATGGCGGCAGCGCCGGCGGCATGCTGATGGGCGCGGTCGCCAATCGCTCGGGCGAATTGTTCGCCGGCATCGTCGCCGAGGTGCCGTTCGTCGACGTGCTCAACACGATGCTCGACGACACCCTGCCGCTGACGCCGCCCGAATGGCCCGAATGGGGCAACCCGATCGAGAGCGAAAAGGATTTCCGTACGATCCTGTCCTACTCGCCTTATGACAACGTCGCCGCCAAGCACTATCCCGCGATCCTCGCGATGGCCGGCCTCACCGACCCGCGCGTCACCTATTGGGAGCCCGCGAAATGGATCGCGCGGCTGCGCGCGACGATGACATCAGGCGGCCCGGTGGTGTTGCGCACCAACATGGGCGCCGGCCACGGCGGCGCCTCCGGCCGCTTCAACCGGCTGGACGAAGTCGCGATCGTCTATGCGTTTGCGCTGTGGGCAGTGGGGATGGCGGACAGGACGGCATGAGCGGCGACCGGCAAGCGTGAACTGATTGCCCGGCAGCTCACCGCATCAACGGTGTCGTCGTCCCGGCCTTGAGCCGGGACCCATAACCACCGTCGGTGGTTTGTGAGCTCGCTGGAGCTACGTCCTTCCCCACCACGCCACCCTGTGGCTATGGGTCCCGGCTCAAGGCCGGGACGACAGCTGAGTGCGTGGCGACTACCTGCCGTTCTTCGCGCGCCACGCCGCAAAGTCCGCTGGGGTCTGCGGATCGGTCGGCGGATAGAGACCGAGGATAGAGCGTCCTTGCACCACCTGTTCGGCGACGAAATCCTCGAACGCGGTCATCTCGAAGGTCTCATCGGCGATCTCGTCGGCGATGCCGGCGGGGATGACGATGACGCCGTCGGAATCGCCGAGGATGACGTCGCCGGGAAACACCGGCGCGTCGCCGCAGGCGATCGGGCCGTTGATCTCGATGGCATGATGCAAGGTGAGATTGGTGGGCGCGCTCGGACGCTGATGAAACGCGGGAATGCCGAGCTTCGCGATCTCGGCGGAGTCGCGGAAGCCGCCATCGGTGACGACGCCGGCGACGCCGCGCTGCTGCAACCGGCTGACGAGAATCGCCCCTGCCGAGGCGGCGCGCGCGTCCTTGCGGCTGTCCATCACCAACACGGCGCCGGGCGGGCAGTCCTCGACAGCCTTGCGCTGCGGATGGCCGCGATCACGGAACACGTCGATCGTGTTGAGATCCTCGCGCGCCGGGATGTAGCGCAAGGTGAAGGCTTCGCCGACCATGGTCGGCTGCTGCGGGCTGAGCGGATGGACGTTCTGGATGCACTGAATGCGCAGGCCACGCTTGAACAGCGCGGTGGCAACGGTCGCCGTCGAGACGGTCTTGAGCTTGTTGCGGGTGGCGGTGCTGAGTTTGGTCATGTGATGCTCTCTCCGTTCGTCATTCCGGGACGCGCGGAGCGCGAGCCCGGAATCCATACTCCCGATCGTGGTTATGGATTCCGGGCTTTCCGCTCCGCGGCGTCCCGGAATGAGAGCTGAACTAATAAATCGCCGGCTCGCCCACGGGCGCGCCGAAGCCGGTCTCGAGGAAGTCGAAGTCGCAGCCGTCATTGGCCTGCCTGATGTGGCGGGCGAACATCCAGCCATAGCCGCGCTCGAAGCGCGGTACCGGCGGCGTCCAGGCGGCACGGCGGCGAGCCAGTTCATCTTCGGGCACATCGAGATTGATCGTACGAGCGGCAACGTCGAGCGTGATGAGATCGCCGTTGCGCACAAGCGCGAGGGGGCCGCCGATATAAGATTCAGGCGAGACGTGCAGGATGCAAGCGCCATAAGAGGTGCCGCTCATGCGCGCGTCCGACAGCCGCACCATGTCGCGGACACCCTGCTTCACGAGCTTGGTCGGGATCGGGAGCATACCCCATTCCGGCATGCCGGGGCCGCCCTGCGGGCCGGCATTGCGCAGGATCATGACGTGGTCGGCGGTGACGTCGAGGTCGGGATCGTCGATCGCCTTCTTCATCGACGGATAATCGTCGAACACCAGCGCCGGGCCGGTATGCTTGAGGAAGCGCGGATCACAAGCAGAGGGTTTGATGACGCAGCCGTCGGGGGCGAGGTTGCCCTTGAGCACGGCGAGCGCGCCCTCGCGATAGATCGGGTTCGACTGCGGCCGGATGACGTCGTCGTTATAGACGCCGGCGCCCTTGATGTTATCGCCGAGGGTGCGGCCGTTGACGGTGAGGCAGTCGAGATGGAGATGCTCCGTCATCCGGCTCATCAGACCGGGAAGCCCGCCGGCGTAGTAGAAGTCTTCCATCAGATAGGTGTCGCCGCTCGGCCGGACATTGGCGAGCACCGGCACCTTGCGGCTCGCCGCCTCGAAACCGTCGAGGCCGATATCGGCCCCGGCGCGGCGCGCCTGCGCGATCACGTGGATGATGGCGTTGGTCGAGCAGCCCATCGCCATGGCGACTGCGATCGCGTTCTCGAACGCTTCGCGCGTCTGGATCTTCGACGGCGTCAGATCCTCCCACACCATCTCGACGATGCGACGGCCGCATTCCGAGCTCATGCGGATATGCTCGGCGTCAGCGGCGGGAATCGACGACGCACCCGGCAGGGTCATGCCGATCGCCTCGGCAATCGCCGTCATGGTCGACGCCGTGCCCATGGTCATGCAGGTGCCGTGGCTGCGGGCGATGCCCGCCTCCATCGCATTCCAGTCGGCATCCGACAGCTTGCCGGCGCGGCGCTCGTCCCAGTACTTCCAGGCGTCCGAGCCGGAGCCGAGCGTCTTGCCCTTCCAATTGCCGCGCAGCATCGGCCCGGCCGGGAGATAGATCGCCGGCAGGTTCATGCTGGTGGCGCCGAGCAGCAGCGCCGGCGTGGTCTTGTCGCAGCCGCCCATCAGCACGACGCCATCCACGGGATGGCTGCGCAGGAGCTCCTCGACGTCCATCGCCAACATGTTGCGATAGAGCATCGTGGTCGGCTTGAGCAGCGACTCCGACAGCGACAGCGCCGGCAGCTCGATCGGGAACCCGCCCGCCATCAGCACGCCGCGCTTCACGTCATCGACGCGCTGCTTGAAGTGCATGTGGCAGGGCTGTGCGTCCGACCAGGTGTTGACGATGGCGATCACCGGGCGGCCCTTCCACTCCTCCTGGGCATAGCCCATCTGCATCACCCGCGAACGGTGGCCGAACGAGCGGAGATCGTCGGGCGCGAACCAGCGCGCGCTGCGCAGCTGGTCGGGGGTCTTCTTGTTGCTCATGATTGCGTTCCCCAGGTCAGCACGGTCCGGCGCTCGATGGTGCGGAAGATCAGGTTCTCGACCACCAGGCCGATCAGGATCACGGTGAGAAGGCCGGCGAACACCGCCGGGATTTCGAGCAGATTGCGGTTCTCGAAGATGAACCAGCCGAGGCCGCCCTGCCCGGAGGAGACGCCGAACACCAGCTCGGCCGCGATCAGGGTGCGCCAGGCAAAGGCCCAGCCGATCTTGAGCCCGGTGAGAATGGCGCCGAACGCCGCGGGAATGAGAATGCGGATGACGTAGGAAAAGCCCGTGAGGCCGTAGTTGCGGCCGACCATGCGCAGCGTGTTGGAGACGCTCTTGAAGCCCGAGTGGGTATTGAGAGCGACCGGCCACAGCACCGAATGGATCAGCACGAACACGAGGCTGCCGCTGCCGAGCCCGAACCAGATCAAGGCCAGCGGCAGCAGCGCGATCGCCGGCAGCGGGTTGAACATCGCGGTGACGGTCTCGAGGAAATCAGTGCCGATGCGGGTCGAGATCGCAAGCACGGTCAGGATCGCGGCGAGCGTGATGCCCGCGGCATAGCCCATGAACAGCACCTTCAGCGAGGTCCAGGCGCGCATCGGAATGGTGCCGTCGCGCACCTTCTCCCACAGTGCTGCGATGGTGTCGGAGAAGGTCGGGAACAGCAGCGGGTTGTCGAGATAGCTGCCATAGGCCTGCCAGATCGCCGCGAGCACGACGATGATCAGGCTCTTGCGGACGAAGCCGTCGTTCCACAACAGCTCGGGCACGCTCAGTTTGCGCGCGACATCGGCCGCGGGCGCGGCTGATGGCGCCGACGTGTCGCGCAGGATGATCTTGGCGTCAGCCATATCCAGCCCTCCTCAATGCGCCGTTGCGGGTTCGGAGAACAAGAGATCATGGATTTGCTTCTCCAGCCGCGCCGCGCTGCCGTCCTCGGCCGAGACCTTGTCGACGTCGATCACCTCGGCTTTCACGCGGCCGGGATGCGGCGACAGCAGCAAAATGCGGTTGCCGATCTTGATGGCCTCCGCGATCGAATGCGTCACGAACAGCACCGTGAACTTGGTCTCGTTCCACAGCTGCAGCAGCTCGTCCTGGCAAGTGCGCCGCGTCAGCGCGTCGAGCGCGGCGAACGGCTCGTCCATCAGCAGGATGTCCGGCTCCATCGCCATGCCCCGAGCGATCGCGACGCGCTGCTTCATGCCGCCCGACAGCGTGTGCGGATAGGCGTCGACGACGCGCGTCAGCCCGACCTTCTCGATATAGGCGCGTGCCCTGCTCTCGGCTTCCTTGCGCGGCATGCGCCGCGCGGTCAGCAGCGGGAACATCACATTGGCGAGCACCGTCTTCCACGGAAGCAGCTGATCGAACTCCTGGAAGATCATCATGCGGTCGGCGCCGGGACCGGTGATCTCGCGGCCGTTGATGCGCATGCGGCCCTCGCTCGGCTTGATGTAGCCGCCGACGGCCTTCAGCAGAGTCGACTTGCCGCAGCCGGACGGCCCCAGCAGCACGAAGCGGTCGGAGCGGTCGACGGCGAAGCCGACGCGCTCGGTCGCCGTGATGACGGCACTGGAGGTCTTGTAACGCAGGGTGACGCCGTCGACATCGAGCAGCGTGGACATCAGTTGCCCTTCAGGTCATGCGCGACCGGCAGATAATAGTCTGTCCAGGCCTTGGGCTGGGTCTTGATGGTGCCGATCCTGGCGAGGTGCGCGGCGAATTTCATGGTGCCCTGCGGCTCCAGATTCCATTCCATCATGCCGGGCTCCTTGAGCCACGCCAGCAGGTCCTCGACGGAGGTCTTGTCGCCGGTGATCTCCTTGTAGATCTCGACCGCCGTTCTGGTGTCGCTGCGGATCAGATCCTGCGCCTCCTTGGTGGCGTCGCGCACGGCCTGGATGATCTTCGGATTGGCGTCGGCGAATTTCGTGGTGGTGAAGAACTGCGCCTGGCTGAGCGGCCCGCCCATCACGTCGGGCGAGTTCAGCACGACATGCGCGCCCGGCACGTTCTTCATTTCGAGGAACGTATAGGGCGGGATGGAGAAGTGATTGTGGACCTCGTGCTGCGGATTGGTCAGCGCCGTGTAAGCGTCGGGATGCCCGAGCTGCACGGTGTTGGCATCGAGCCTGTTCCACTGGTCGGCGCCGAACGCCTCGGCGGCCGCGATCTGCAGCACGATCGCTTGCGTGGAGACCTTCACCGTCGGTACGGCGATCTTGTCGGTCGGACCGAAATCCTTGATCGACTTGATGCTGGGATCCCGGCTGATCAGCGTCATCGGCTGGGCCGAGGTGGCGACGATGCCCTTCACCCCGCCGCGTGTGCGATCCCACAGCAGCAGCAGATTGCCGGTGCCGGTGTTGAGGATGTCGACGCTGCCGGACAGCAGCGCATCGGTCTGCGCGCCGCCGCCGGAGAAGGTCAGCCACTTCGTGGTTACGTTGGGCAATCCGAGCGCAGCGGCGTGCTTCTCGATCAGCTTGTTTTTTTCGATGATGTGGCTCGGCATGTAGAAGATGCCGGGCTGGCGCGACAGCGATATCTCGGTCTTCTGCTGGGCCTGCGCGGCGTCGTTCCAGATCGCCGTGACGAGCAGCGCCCCCAGCAGTCCGACGGCGCCCATGGGAGAGCGACCGAACCTAGCGAACATGGCACATCCCTCCTCACGCGCCGGCGGTTCTTGACGGCCGGTCACCCGATGCACTAATGCATTAGTTTATCTCTGACAAGTGCCGCGATCGCTGCGTGCGACATTTCAGCAGGACGTCCGCTCCTCATGGCCCCGCCCGCGACGCCACCCGACATCCCGCCCGACATGCCGCCGAGGGCCCCTCCGCCTGAACGGCTCGACCCGAGCCGGCGCGCGGCGCCGCAGGTGTTCGAAAGGCTGCGCGATCAGATCATCTCACTGGCGCTCCCCCCGGGCTCGCCCTTGTCGCGGACGTCCCTGCAAGCCGAGTTCGGGCTGAGCTCGACGCCGATCCGGGACGCGCTGATGCGGCTTGCCGAGGAGGGCCTGGTCGACATCTTCCCGCAGCATGCGACGCTGGTGAGCCGCATCGATATCGGCCGGGCGCAGCAGGCGCAATTCCTGCGGCAAGCGCTGGAGCTGGAGATCGTGCGGCTGCTGGCACGCGAGCCCGTGCAGACTCTCGCGGACGAGCTCTACGGGCTGGTGGCTCAGCAGCGACGCTTCGCCAGGGATGGCGATTTCGCCGCCTTCATGCTGGCCGACAACGCCTTCCACGAGCGTCTCTACACAGCCGCAAACAAGCACGAGCTTTGGACCCTGGTGCGCAGCCGCAGCGGCCACATCGACCGGCTGCGCCGGCTGCATCTGCCGTCGCCGGGCAAGGCACAGACCATCCTGCGCCACCACAAGCAGATCGTCGACGCGATCGCCGCCGGACGGCCCGACGAGGCGCAGGCGCATTTGCGCGAGCATCTGACCGGCACGCTCAGCGACCTCGCCACCATCCGCAGCCGCTGGCCCGACTATCTCAGCGGATAGAGCGGAGCAGGCAAGATCATCACGCCGCCTGGTTGCGCCTCTGGCGGGCAGCGCGGCGCTCCGGTCCCCGATAGTTCGGATCATCCTCGACCCGGCGGTCGAGCGGACCGTTGCGCAGCCGGATGAAGAACTCCTCAACCTCGGCCGCCAGATTCTCGGCCGCGCGCGAAACATTGCTCGAGGCGTTGCGCACGCTGTCGGCGGACTGGCTGGTTTCCTCGATCGCCCCGCTGACGGTGGAGATGTTCGAGGCCAGCATCTTGCTGCCCGAGGCGGCCATCTGGACGTTGTGCGAGATCTCCCGCGTGGCCGCCCCCTGCTCTTCCACGGCGCTGGCGATCGCGGTCGTCACGTCGGCCATCTGCCGCATTGCGGTCGAGACCTCCTTGACCGAGGCGACCGCGTTGCTCGTCGAGCTCTGGATGCCCTGCACGTGCTGGCTGATCTCCTGGGTCGCCTTGGCGGTCTGCTCGGCGAGCGATTTCACCTCCTGCGCGACCACCGCGAAGCCGCGGCCGGCCTCGCCCGCGCGCGCGGCCTCGATCGTCGCATTCAGGGCCAGGAGATTGGTCTGCGCGGCGATCGCCTGGATCAAGTCGACGACGGTCGAGATGCTCTGCGCCGCCTGCGCGAGCCCCTCGATCTCGGCTTCCGACCGCGCGGTCGTGGTGTTGGCGTTGCGCACCGTCGAGTTCGACAGCTCGATCTGACGGCCGATCTCCACGATCGAGCTCGCGAGCTGCTCGGCAGCCGAGGCGACGGTTTGCACGTTCATCGCGGTCTTCTCGGACGCGCCCGCCGCGGAGGCCGCCTGCTCGGTGGCGCGGCCGGCGATACCGGTCAGCGACTCCGCGGTGTGCCGCATGACGCTGACATTGTCGTCGACCTCCGTCAGCAGCTCCGTCGACTTGCTGCGGAAAGTCTCGACCGCCTGCTCCATGTTGCGGTTCATTGCCTCGCGTGCCTCGGCCTCGCGCACATAGTTGGACGATGCCTGCTGCTGCGCGATGACGTTGTCACGGAACATCGCCACCGCCTTCGAGACGTCACCGATCTCGTCGGCACGCTCGGCGGTCTTGAACTCCACCGTCGTATCGCCATCCGACAACAGGGCCGAGTCGGCGACCAGCGCCCGGATCGGCCGCGTGATCGAGCGCGCCACCAGGATGGCGGTTGCGAGACCGAGCGCGAGCCCAATGCCGAGCAGGAGCCATTCGGCGAGGAGAAGGCGGTCGATCAGCGCCGCGACGTCGGCCGAGTCCTTCACCAGCACATCCTGCTGGTTGGTCTTCAGCCCATCCCTGCGCGTTCCGTCGGCGCGCTTCTTGCCGGCCAGAATGTCCAGAAGCTTGTCGGCGCGCGGCGCGGCCTCGGTCGCCAGCTGGAAAACGGCCGCATTCCATTGCGGCGACTGCCGCAACGCGAAAATCTTGTCCGGCAAGGGCGCGAACGCTTCGCTCGCCTTGGCGACCTTATCGAACGCGGCCTTCTGCGAGGGCGTCAGCAGGCTGGCCTGGGAGGCGATGATCGCAACGGCATTCTTGTAGTTGGTATAGGGCATCGCGAACTTGTCGCGGTCCGACGCTTCGCCAGATGCGACGTAGAGCCTGAGCTGGGAGCCGGCGGCGGCGAGATTGCCGCGGACGTCGGCCATCGTCTTCAACAGCCGCTTCCGCTCCGGAGACGCTTCGAGGCCGTTCTCCTCGTCGATCATCTTGGTGATTTCCGCGAACATGGTCGCGATCAACGGCGAGGCTTCGCCGCCGAGCAGCCTGGTCGCGGGATAGGCGTCGGCCGTGAAGGCGACAGCCTCGGCCTTGTCCTGCGCCGCCCTGAACTCCGCGAGCAGCGGCTTCGCCTCAGCCCAGAGGGCACGGTTGGCAGGAACCCTGAGCTGCTGCGCGAGGCGATCGAAGTCCTGAATGGATTTGTCGAACTCGACCCACAAAGCGGCGCGCTGCTGCTTCATCTCGGGATCTCCGGTGAGCAGATAGCCGCGCAACGCCGCGAGCGTCGCCTGCAGGTCGCCGACGAGCTGCGTGCTGCCGATGGCCACCGGAGATCTCAACTCGACGATCTTGCGAAATCTCTCCGACACGTCGGACACGGCATAGGCCGAATAGCCCACGGCACAGGCCAGTAACAAACAAATCAGACCGAACCCGGCCAGCAGCCGGGTCTGAATCTTCATATTGGAAACAAAGCCGAACATCCATTCCCCCACCACTGTCAGACCGCCCGGCGAACGCCGCCGGACGGCCAACTCACGCAACCCTCATGCGCCGGCCAGTGACGCCGGCGATGTAGTTCTGCCGACGCTCCGGGCCCTTGTAGTTCGCGTTCTCGCCCTTGCGGCGGTCCAGCGGCCCCGTCCGCAGCTTGACGAAGAAGCTCCTGACTTCCTCCGCCAGACGCTCGGCCGCCTGCGAGACCTGGGCCGACGAATCCGCCACCTGATCGGCAGAGCGGTTGGTCTGGCGGATCGCTTCGCTCACGGTGGCGATGCTCGAGGCCAGGGTGTTCGAGCCGGACGCGGCCATCTGCACGTTCTCGGAAATCTCGCGGGTCGCGGCGCCCTGCTGCTCGACCGCGCTGGCGATCGCGCCCGTGACCTCGTCGATCTCGCGCATCGCCACGCCCACCTGCTTGACGGAGGCCACCGCATTCCCGGTGGAGGTCTGGATGCCCTGGACGTGCTGGGCGATCTCCTGGGTCGCCCGCGCGGTCTGCTCGGCCAGCGACTTGACCTCCTGGGCGACGACGGCGAAGCCTCGGCCGGCTTCGCCGGCGCGCGCCGCCTCGATGGTCGCATTGAGCGCCAGCAGGTTCGTCTGCGCCGCGATCGCCTGGATCAGATCGACCACCGAGGAGATGCTTTGAGCTGCCAGGGCAAGGCCTTCGATCTCGCTTTCGGAACGTGTCGTCGTGGCGTTGGCCGCTCGCACGGTGGTGTTCGAACGCACGATCTGGCGTCCGATCTCCTGGATCGAGCCGGCGAGTTCTTCGGCCGCGGCGGCGACGGTCTGGACGTTCGAGGCCGTCCGCCCGGATGCATCGGCAGCGGCCTCCGCCTGCTGCGTCGCCTGCGCCGAGATGTTGGTCAGCGCGCTCGCGGTGTGCTTCATCGTGGCTGCGTTGTTGCCGACATCGCCGAGCAGCCCCTCGGCGGCGCGCCGGAATTCCTCGACGGCCTGCTCCATGTTGCGGTTGGCAGCTTCGCGCTGCTCGGCCGCTTCGGCCACGTGACGCGCGGCCTCCTGCTGCGCGAGCACGTTGTCACGGAATTTCGCGACCGCCGCGGCCAGCTTCCCGACCTCGTCAAGGCGGCGCGCGCCAAGAAACTCGACCGACGTATCGCCGGCCGACAGCCGCGCCGATTCATCCACCAGAACCTGGAGCGGCCGGGTGATGCTGCGCGTCATCAGGACGGCGCTCGCAATTCCCAACAGCGCGGCGACGAGCGCCGTGGTGCGCTGGACCAGCGAGGCTTCATCGATCAGGCCTCCGGTTTCGGCGACGGTCGTGACGTAGTTCGAGCGGATGCCGCTCTCCACCTTTTCGATCCGCTCGATTGCCGATCGCGTCAGCGGTGCGACCTCGGTTGCGTAGATCTCGTTGCCGCGAAGCAGGTTGCTGGATGCCTTCTCGAAGCTGCCGGCATAAGCGGCGAGATCGGCCTTGACGGTCGCAAGCGCCGCGGCGAGTTCGCCGAGATCGCGCCGCTCAAGCTCGGCGAACTCGCCCTTGATACGTCCGAGCTCAGCCGTGAAGGCTTCGCGTGGCTTGACGTCATGCGTGGCAAGATGGCGCCAGACCGAGATCCGGGCAGAGTTGATGGTCAGCTCCAGCGCCGCCATTGCCGGAGCATGACCCGTTCCCTGCGCGGCCTCGACCAGCTTGCGCAGATCGGCCGCGAGGCGATCACCATCCGCGAACAAAGCATCTCGACCGGCAAAATAGGCCTGCAGCACGCCGCCGAATGCGGCACGCTTCTCGTTCAAGGACGCGATCTCCGGCTGTAGCAGGCGGTACGCCGCCAGCCGCTCCTGCGACACTGTCCGGCGAATCGTCACGTCGAGCGTGGCGGCCGCGTTCGTCAGCCGGGTCTCCACCTCCGCATAGGACGCCTCGTCCCGATCACTCTGGTAGCGCAGCATCGCGCGCGACGCGGCGTGGAGATCCGCCGAGATCTTCACCACGCCGATGGCGTTCTGCGACTGATCCGCCATGCGAACAACCTTCTTGGAAATGGTATCGAGCTGCAAATATCCGAAAGCTGCCGTTGCGAGCCCGATGACCACGAGCAGGCCGAAGCCAAGCCAGAGGCGAACACCGATTTTGAAATTGCTGACCACAGATCCATCCACCCCAACATCGCAAATCTTCAAGAATATGCTCAAAGGTTGTGCGCTTGAGCGCAGCTCCCCGACACAAGCAGAGCGGGAACCTTGGTAACTTTTCCATTGACTGAATTAAACGAATGTGAAGTGTTCCGGCCGTACAACTACGGCGCGAGTGCCTTAAACAAAGGCAGAGACCTCGCTCAAGGCAAAGGTTCCCAGATGCCGCGAGGAGCCTGCGCGAGAACTCCGCTTTTTGAGCCGGTAAGGCGGCATTCGCGGGCCGGCCGATGACCGCACATGTGACTTGAGTCGTCTGGCGCTTGCAGCGCGCCGCGAATTGGGCAAAACCTCTACAACTGACTGTTGGTCTTGCTGCCAACCATTCGGGAGGCGCGGAGCGTGGCGAACATACTGGTCGTGGACGACGACCCTGTCATGCAGCTGACCATTCAGCGCGTGCTCGAACGCGCTGGACATGCCGTGGCGACGGCCGGCGACGGGCAGAAGGCGCTTGCGCGTTTCGAGCGCGAAAGCTTCGATCTCGTCATCCTCGACATCTTCATGCCGGGCATGGACGGGCTGGAAGCCATGCGCATGATCCTGCAGCGCGCGCCGGGCGTTCCGATCCTGATGACATCGGGGCGACCGCAGACCGCAAGCTCGATTTCCGAGCCCGATTATCTTACCATGGCGACCAAGCTGGGAGCGGTTTCCGCCTTGCCCAAGCCGTTCAAACCGGCTGACCTCGTGACGATGGTTTCCGATTGCCTGGCGTCGGCAGGCAATCCGGCTGAGCGACCACGGCCAGGCCACGATGCTGTTCCGAACTCCTGACAGCCGAGCCAATCATGCGTCGCTGAGCGGCCTCGAAGGCGCCAGCGATGGCAGCCTTGGCCATCGCATGTCGCTGACGACACGGCTGGCAATCGCGATGATCCTGCTGGTCGCGATCGCGGTGTTCGCCGTCGGCTGGCTCGGTTACCGCAGCCTCGAGCGGGCGCTGCTGCCCAGGGCGCTGGACCGCATCGAATCGCATTCGCGCCTGATGGCGACCGAGATCGAAAACTATGTGGCCGGCGCCCGCAACGACATCAACGGCTACCGCGCCTCGCCAAACCTGGCGACGCTGATGCGGACCTTGAAGTCCGGCGTGCCGGATCCGCGCGAGGGCCTGTCGGCGCAGTCCTGGCGTGAGCGGGTCGCCATGCGCTATTTCGCAG